>NZ_CP141048.1:1846250-2174375 GCF_034627025.1 Microvirga lotononidis
ATTGCGGTTGTTTCTCTCATGGGGCTGGTGGCGGCCGTGATCGCCGTGGTGGGCTGGCACGAGACGTCCGCGCTCCGGGACGCGATGGAGACCGTCGGACGGCGCGAGGAAGCCGCGCGCGAGGCGATGGACCTGCGGGTCGACATCATCGCCATCAGCCGGATGACCTATCAGGTCGCGCAGCAGCCGAACAAGGCGTCCGATTTCAGCACGGAGGCCGACCGCCGCACGAAGGAGATGCTCGAACGCTTCCGGATCCTCGAAGGGGTCGCGGATGCGCAGGAGAAGACCCTGCTCGACCAGATGCGGGCGGCCCTGAACGCCTATTTCGACGTCATCCGCTCCATGATCAAGGTGGCAGCCTCCGACAAGGGGAGCGATCAGGCGCTCATGAACGCCGAGGTCGAAAAGGGATTGGCCGCACAGCGCAATGTCACGGACACCGTGAAGGCCTACAGCGCCTATACGGCCAAGAAGCTCGCCGCGATGCGCTCGGCCTCCGAGGAAGGGGCGAATGCGGCCATCAGGCTCCAGATCGGCGTAGCGGCCATTGGCATCCTCCTCGGGCTTCTGATCAGCCTCATGATGACGCGGTTCAGCATCGTATCGCCCCTGCGCAACCTGACCTCGGTCATGCGCCGCCTGGCGCATGACGATCTCGCGGTCGAACTCCCCTCCGGCAACCGCAGCCGCGACATCGGCCAGATGATCGAGGCCGTGCAGGTCTTCAAGGACCGCATGGTCCGCAACAAGGCCCTCGAATTCGAGGCGGTTCAGGCCCACGAGGCCTCCGAGGTCCAGCGCAAGCAGATGATGATCGAGCTGGCCGAGACCTTCGACGGGGCCATCGGCGAGATCATCCTGTCCGTCTCGACGGCCGCCGGCCGCATGCAGGCCACGGCCGAGCAGCTGACGAGCTCGGCCCAGGCGACCTCCTCGCGGTCCACGGCCGTCGCGGCGGCGGCCGAGCAGACCTCGGCCAACGTGCTCGCCATGTCGAGCGCCACCGAAGAGCTCGGCGCCTCCGTGAGCGAGATCAGCCGTCAGGTCGAGCAATCCGCCGTCATGTCCCGCGAAGCCGTGCAGGCCGCGACCCTGACGACCGAGATCGTCTCGCAGCTGAGCACCGCCGCCGACCGTGTCGGCGCGGTCATCGACATGATCTCGGCCATTGCCGGCCAGACCAACCTGCTGGCGCTGAATGCCACCATCGAGGCGGCCCGCGCCGGCGAGGCGGGACGAGGCTTCGCCGTGGTCGCCACCGAGGTTAAGTCGCTCGCCGACCAGACCTCCAAGGCCACCGCCGACATCTCGAGCCAGATCGCCGCGATCCAGGCCTCGACCTCCCAGGCCGTGGAGGCGATCAACGGCATCACCCAGCGCATCCAGGCGATGAGCGACGTATCGAGCAGCATCGCCATGGCGGTGGATCAGCAGGGGGCGGCCACGCAGGAGATCGTGTCCTCGGTGAACCAGGCATCCGCCGGCACGGGGGAAGTGACGGCCAACATCAACAAGGTGGCCCAGGTGGCCGAGGAGACGGAAGTGGCGGCCCACCAGGTGCTGACGTCGTCCTCGGCTCTCGTGAACCAGGCCGAGCACCTGCGCAACCAGGTCAACAACTTCCTGACGACCGTACGGGCGGCTTGAGGCCTGTCGCATCGTGCCGACCGAGGGCCCGCGCGAGCGGCAAACCGTCTCGAGGCAACCGCATCGGCCGTGAACGAGAAGGCGGCTCTTCCCTGAAGAGCCGCCTTCTCGTTGGTCCATCGCACGTCAGATGATGAAGAAGCTGGCGTATGTCAGGGCCGGCTTCACGCCGTTCTCGTTGAGGATGGCGAACAGGATCGGTGCGACATCCTTCTTGGAGCCGCTCGCACCGTCCACGTCGAAGAAGAGACGCCCGGTCGCCTGATCGTAGATGATCCGGTCGTCCTGGTCGTGGGCTTCGGTCCCGAGCGCGAAGGCGTTCGCGGTGAGCTGACCGAGACCCAGGCCGATGAAGATCTTCTGCGAGAGCCAGATGCGATCCCCCTCGGCGAGGCTGAAGTCCAGGACCGAGTCGGCCGCCGTCTTCATCACGGCCGTGTCGAAGACGAACGTATCCGCTCCCGCGCCGCCGATGAGCTGATCGCGCCCTTCGCCGCCATGCAGCGTATCGTTGCCGCCGGCACCGTTGAGCGTGTCGTTTCCGGAGCCGCCGCGGATCACGTTGTCCCCGCTGTTGCCGACCACATTCTCACGGCGCTCGTCCTCGACGGTGATCGTGAAGGTCTTGTTGACGGTCTCCAATCCGTCGCTCACGGCGATCGTGACGGCGAACTGGGAATGCTGCTCGAAGTCGATCTTCGTCGCATCCTTGACCCGCAGCTGATTGCCCACGAGTTCCACGCCGCCGCCCGCATCGTCCAGCAGGGTGTAGGACAGGGCCGTTCCATTCGGATCGCTGGCCGAGACCAGGCCGATGACATACCCTTCGGCGACGTTCTCCTGAACGACGGACTTGGAGAGCTGAAGGTTCGCCGGCGCCTTGTTGATGTCGGCTACGGCGATGGACACGGTGCCGGAGGTCTGGCCGCCATGCCCGTCATCGGCGATCACGCCATAGGTGAAGGTGGTGTTCTGCGCGACCTGGATGAGCTTCGGATCGCGAAGCACGACCAGGTTGTTGACGATCTCGAACCGCCCGTCCGCGCTGATCCGGCCATCGGAGCCGGCCAGGGCCTGACTGAACGTATAGGTGACGGCATCGCCGTTCGCATCGCTGGCCGAAAGGGTGCCGACCTGGCTTCCGGCTGCCGCCATGTCGCTGATCGAGCCGCCCGTCATCTCGGGTGCGGTCGGGGCGATGTTCGACGCGACGGAGGCGACCGAGATGTTGCCGTTCGCCTGGCCCGCGACCCCTTTTTCGTCGACGATGGAGATCGTGAAGTTCGTCGTCTGGACGGAGCCGGCCGGCGCGACGCGGTTCTCGGGATCGAACTGGAGCGCCTGGATGGCGGCCTGGACCTGGGCGACCGTTCCGGTGACCGTGTAGGTGCCCGCGACCCGGTTGTAGGTGCCGATGCCCAGATTGGTGAACTCGCCCTCGGAGGCCGTGTCCATGGTGATGGTCACGGTCACCGTCGCGCTGTCGTCGGAGATCGTCACGGCTGAGAACGGCGATGCCACATCGGCATCCGTGATGTTCACCGCCACGGGAGCGTCAGCCCCTCCGATGACAGGCGCCGCGTTCGGGAGCATGCCGTGAACCGATTCCACGCGGATGTTGTTGTCAATGGCCTGGAGGCCGGACGCATCGTAGAGCCTGATTGTGAAGGAGCTGGTCTCGACGCTGCCGTTCTCGGCATCGGGGCGTGATCTCGGATTGTACTCCAGCGCCCTCAGGGCCGCCTGGACGTCCTGCACCTTCCCCGAGATGGTGTAGTAGTAATAACCGTTCTGGGGATCGGGATTATACATGATGGTGCCGCCCTTGCCGGGGACGAGAACACCCTTGGCGGGATCGTCGAGATACACCCTCAGCTGCACGAAGGAACTGGTCCCGGTCGCTTCCGGATCGTCGAGCGCCACGCTCGCGAAGGGAGTGGCGAGGGCATCGTCCTCGTCGTCTGCGATCCTCACCGTCACCGGCTGGGCCTGGATGATCGGGGCCCTGTTCGGCATGGCCGGGTTCAGGGTGAAGTTCGCGTTGGTCGTGGTGAGGGAGCCGTCCGTCACGGTGACGGTGAACTTCACCGTGGCGGTCTGCAGGGCGTTGAACTGCAGGGCACGGATCGCCGTCTGAACCTGTGCCGCCGTTCCGGTGACCGTATAGGTCCCGGCCACCGCATCGTAGGAGCCGCTGCCGAGATTCACGAACGTTCCGCGATGCGGCAAGTCCATGGCGACCGTCGCGGTCACGCTCGGGCTGCTGTCCGAGACCGTCAGCTTGGTGAAGGCCGCGATCGGGCTCGTGACGCCATAGGAGATGCTGTCCGATCCCGAGACGACGGGCGCCGAATTGGCCGGGGCGGTGCCATGGACGGCATTGACCTGGATCGTGCTGATCGGCCCGCTCGACGCGCCGGCGGCATCGCTCACCGTGATGGTGAACTTCGTGGTTTCGATGCCGTTTACCGCACGATCCGTCGGGTTGAACTTGATCGTCCGCACGATCGACTGAATGCTCGAAGCCGATGCGGTGACCGTGTAGACGCCGGTCGTTGCGTTGTAGGTCCCGCTCGTGCCGGTCAGCGTCCCTTTGCCGGGCGAATCCAGCGCGATCGTCACCGTGATCATATCGCCCTGGTTCGCCTCGAGGATCGCCACGCCCGCGAACGGCGCCACAAGGTTCACGTTGTCGGTATCCGACATCGAGTAGGCGGCCGTCGGAGCCACCAGGATCGGGGCGCGGTTCTGCGTCACCACGTCGACCGAGATGTTGCTGTTCGGCACGGACGCGATGCCGTGATCGTCCACCACGGTAATCGTGAAGGTGTCGCTCGTCACCGTTCCGACCGCGAAGGCGGAGCTTGGCGAATCGTTCGGATCGAACTGCAGTCCCCGCAGGGCGGCCTGCACGGTGGCGATGTCGCCGCTCACCGTGTAGGTGCCGGCGAGCCGGTCATAGGCGCCGGGCCCCAGATTGGTGAAGGTGCCGAGGGCGTATCCTGGAAGCTGGTTCATCTTCACCGTGACGGTGACCCAGGACCCGTTGTCGTCGATGGTCAGATTCGCGAAGGGATTGACGATGCCCGTATCCGCCACCGTCACCCGGGTCGGGCCCGATGCGCCGAGAACCGCCGGAGCGCGGTTGCTGTAGTCGATGCTGCCCTCGCCGACGAGGATCACGTTCTCGATGTTGGCGAGCTTGAGATGATCGAAGCCGCCGACCGAGATGTAGACGGTGTCGTTGCCCCCGTCGGCCAGCTCCGAGACGGAGTCTCCGAGATTGTCCACATAGTAGATGTCGTTGCCGGCGCCGCCCACCATGCTGTCGGCGCCGTTTCCGCCGTCCAGCGTGTCGTCGCCGTTTCCGCCATCCAGCGTGTCCCGGCCGCTGCCGCCGAGAAGGCGGTCGTGACCGTCTCCGCCCTTCAGAAGATCGTTGTTGATGCCACCGTCCAGGGTGTCGTTGCCGGTGCCGCCATCGAGCGTGTCGTTGCCCGCGTCTCCAGTGAGCACATCGTCGCCGCCGGCGCCGCCGAGGCTGTCGTTTCCGCCGAGGCCGTACAGGTGGTTGTTCAGGTTATTGCCCGTGACGGCGTCATTGTATTGGGTCGCAACGAGATCGAGGGCCGAAGAGAAGATCCGATCCTCTCCGAACTTCGGGAAGCTCGAGCCCGGTACGTTGTCGAACTTGGAAACATAACCCTGGGCCAGGTCCGCCGAGATCGCGCCGGCGATGTTGTTGCCCTGGGCGTTGAGCAGGACCAACTGGTCGTAGCGGAGGGTCGTGGCTCCGTTGGCGTAGATGAGATCGCTGCCCGCCGATCCATAGACCACGTCGGCGCCCGATCCCACATACAGCTCATCATTGCCGCTGCTGCCGTAAAGCGTATCGTTGCCTGCGGCGCCGTCGAGCGTCGCCGCTACATTCCCGGCCCTGAGAACGTCGCCGCTGTTGCTGCCGATGACATGGGTGATGGATTGAAGGGTATCGGTGCCTTGCCCGGTGGCGGTTCCCGTCGCCAGATCGACCCGCACGGCGGCGTTGCCCTGGAAATACGCGATTCCGCCGATCAGGAGGTCGTCACCGGCGCCGCCGATGAGGTAATCCTTGTCCCATTCATTGCTTCCGGCGCCCATAAGGGTGTCGTTTCCGGCGCCGCCATAGAGCGTGAACTGGTCCGGAGTATCGGACGCATTGATGATGTCGTTGCCCTGGGAGCCGATAAACGTCTCGACGTTGACGTAGCTGTCGATGCCTCCCCAGGTGTCCTTGCCGGTCATGGACGCATAGGTCCGGCCGTTATAGGTCCAGCTGGCGCCCGTGAGATTGATCACGACGCCCGTGCCGCCCGTTTCCGTCTCATAGGAGACCGCGTCGTAGCCCTCGCCGCCGTCGAGCGTATCGTTGCCGCGCCATCCGATCAGGAGATCGTTGTCGTCATCGCCATAAAGCTTGTCGTTGCCGGTGCCTCCCCGCAACGTGTCATTCCCGAAGTCACCGTAGATCGTGTAGGCCGTGGTGCTGCTGTGGCTGCCGAGATCGTTGTTGCCGTAATCGCCGGTGATCACGGACGGATTGCCTGCGGCGGCGATGGCGAACGATCCGGTCTTCTGCGTGGATGCTTCTTCGTCATTCTCCGGGAGCTGGGTGACATCGCTCAGGATCGTGTCCATCGCGTTGATGGTCGGGTCGGCAGGCTCATTCATCGGACGCACCTCATCCATAGGCCCGGCAAAGTGGCCTTTCGTCCGATGGATCATATGTAAACGATCGTCAGGGAGCCGCTCTCTGAATCAGCAGGGCCGGCGAGGAGGACTCACAACTTCAAATGTTATTACGTTAAAAACATTTGGAATCAACGTGTTAGAACCGCACGGCGAAGCCGCAAAGAGACTTTGCGGAAATGCACTTAGTTAAAAGATATTTAATAACAACAACTTGCGCTTGAACTTGCCGACGGTCTTCCACAATGCCCGATGGGCCTGCTACCTGCAGGTGCGCTTGTGGGAATGGATCGGCGCGAGCCTCGCGGCAGTGAGCGAAGACGCGCCGGATGCCCAAAACAGATGACAGCCTCACCGTTTCGGCTTAACCGGACGTGCCCGTCATCGTTGAAATCCGCTCCATGCTCAAACCCGACACGCTGGCCCTCACCATCGTCCTGGCGCTGCTGACCGCGCTCGGGCCGCTCTCGACGGACATGTACCTGCCCTCGCTGCCGGCGATCGCCACGGGGCTCGAGGCCAGCACCGGACAGACGCAGCTGACCCTGTCGGCCTTTCTTCTCGGCTTCGCCGCCGGGCAGTTCTTCTACGGGCCCGTCTCCGACCGGATCGGGCGCAAGCCCGTGCTGCTCTTCGGGCTCGGGCTCTTCACGGTAGCCAGCCTGATCTGCGCGCTCTCGCCCAACATCGAAACGCTGATCGGCGCCCGCTTCCTGCAGGCGCTCGGCGCCTCGGGCCCCATCGTGCTCGGACGCGCCATCGTGCGCGATTTCTACGAGGGTCCGCGCGCCGGCCGCGAATTGTCGCGCATGGGCACGATCATGGGCGTCGTGCCGGCCGCGGCCCCCGTGCTCGGCGGCGTGATCGAGCGCTTCAGCGGATGGCGCGTCACTTTCGGCGTCATGATCCTGTTCGGCATCGCGCTCGCCGCCACGATCCTGTGGCGCATGCCGGAGAGCATCCGCCGGAAATCGGACGTGCCGATCTCGTTCCCGTCGATCCTGCGTGGTTTCCGGCTTCTTCTCGGCCATGCCGGCTACCGGACCTATGTGGGCCTGTCCATGCTCACCTATGGCGGCCTCTTCGCCTTCATTTCCGGCTCGTCCTTCGTGCTGCAGAAGATCTACCGCCTGGACGAGCTGTCCTTCGCCTTCTCCTTCACCTTCGTGGTGGTGGGCTTCATGACCGGTACCACGCTGGCGCAGCGCCTCGTTGGCCGCTACGGGCTCGACGGCACGATCAGGATCGGCGTGACCTGCCTCGCTCTCGGCGGCGTCACCATGCTGGCTCTGGTGCTCGCGGGTGTTCCGTCGTCCTTGAGCATCAGCGCCCCCATGGCGCTCTACGGCGTAGGCGTCGGCCTCACCATGCCGCAATCCATGGCCTCGGCCCTGATGCCGTTTCCGGACCGCGCCGGCGCGGCCTCGTCCTTGCTCGGCATCTGCCAGATGACCTTCGCGGCCATCGTGGGCATCCTGCTGGGGCGCAACCTCGACGCCTCGGCGGTTCCGCTGCCCGCCACCATCGCCATGACGGGCGTGCTGGCGCTCGCCCTGTTCCTGGCGACGGGACGGGCGCGGGGCGATCAGCCCAAGGGCTGATCCGCCACGGGGAGCTTGGCCACGACGTCGGCCGCCCGATGGTCGGCGGAAACCCCGTCGATGAAGAAGACGTCGCCGCGCGAGTTCTCGGTCCGCAGCGGCAGGATGCGCCGGTAGGTAGGCGAGTCGTACCAGGCGCGGGCCCGGTCCCTGTCCGGAAACGCGATCACGATCAGGTCCCCCGACCAGGACCCTTCCATCACCGTCACCGGCCCGCCGTGAATGATGAAGCGCCCGTCGAACGGCGCGAGGGTTTCGTCGATGCGGCACAGGTATTCGACGATGTCGGGACCGACATTGACGTCGTGCAGATGACCGACGGCATAGGTTGTCATGGCAGGCTCCTTCCTAAGTGGTGAAGCGAGCATGCCAGGGGCAGGGAAGGCTGGCGATTACGTGGCAGGTAATGGCTCAAGCATTCTCGAACGCTTCCCCGTCACTCCGAGGACACCCCGGAATGACGATGCGTCGAACGAAGGAGTCCGGGCCTCAAAGCCCGAACAGCTTCTCGAAGAAGTTCTTCTCGCGGCTGGCGCGGCGCTGCGGGGCGGGCTGGGGCATGATCCAGGCATTGTCGCCGGCGCCCGCCGTGGCATAGCGCGGATCCTGACCGGCGCCGGCTACCGGCACTTCGTTCCGGAAGCGCTCGCTGCCCGGCAGCGGCACGGGCTGCTGGTCCTTCAGGGCGACCTTCATGAAGTTGTGCCAGACCTCGCTCGGAAGATTGCCGCCGCTGACCCGCTTGGTGAGCGTGCCGTCGTCGTTCCCGAGCCAGACGCCCGCCACGAGGCTGCCGGTGAAACCCACGAACCAGGCATCCTTGTAATCGTCGGTCGTCCCGGTCTTGCCGGCCATGAGCCAGCCGGGAACCTGCGCCGAGCGGGCCGTGCCGACGACGAAGGTGTTGTGCATCATGTCGTTCATCATGGCGACCACGTTGGGATCGATGACGCGACCCAAGCCTCCCGAAGTCGGGCGCTTGTAGATCAGCTTGCCGTCCGTGGTCTTCACCTGGGCAATCACGTAAGGCACGACGCCCATGCCGCCATTGGCGAAAGACGCGTAGGCACTCACCAGTTCGAGCGGGGTAACCTCCGAGGTGCCGAGCGCGAGCGAGCCGTTGGCCTGGAGCGGCGAGGCAATGCCGAGGCGCTGCGCCGTCTGCACCACGTTCTTCGGCCCGACCTCCATGTTGAGCTTGACCGCGATGGTGTTGAGCGAGAGCGCCAGGGCGTCGCGCATCGCGATCGGCCCGCGATACTTGCGGTCGTAGTTCTTCGGGGCCCAGCCGCCGAAATTGACCGGCCCGTCCTCGAGGACCATGTCGGGTGTGTAACCCCGCTCCACGGCCGTGAGATAGACGAACGGCTTGAAGGACGAACCGGGCTGGCGGCGGGCGGTCGTGGCCCGGTTGAACTGGCTCGTCTCGTAATTGCGGCCGCCCACCAGCGCCCGGACGGCGCCGTCCGGCTGCAGGGCCACGAAGGCGCCCTGGCTCACGTTGAACTTCTGGCCCTTGGCGTTGAGCTCCTCCACGAGGACGCGCTCGGCGGTCGCCTGCATGGTGGGCTCGATGGTGGTCGAGACCACGATGTCGGATTCCACGTTGCCGACGAAATCGTCGAGCACGTCCATCACGTAATCGGCGGCGTAATTGGCCGAGCCGGCGCCGTTCGGGCGCACGGGTTCGGCGGGTGCGCCGAGGGCGGTCTTGGTCATGCCCGGCGTGATGAAGCCGAGCTCGTTCATGGCCGCGATCACGAGTTCCGCGCGGGCCTGTGCGCGTTCGGGGTTGCGGTTGGGCGCAAGGCGGGAGGGCGACTGGACGAGGCCCGCCAGCACGGCGGCTTCCGAGAGCGAGATGTTGCGGGCGGACTTGCCATAATAGCGCTGGGAGGCGGCCTCGACGCCATAGGCGCCCGCGCCGAAATAGACCCGGTTGAGATAAAGCTCGAGGATCTGGTCCTTGGAGTAGTTGCGCTCGAGCCAGAGCGCCAGGATCGCCTCCTGGATCTTGCGCGAGGCGGTGCGCTCCTGGGTCAGGAAGAGGTTCTTGGCGAGCTGCTGGGTCAGGGTCGAGCCGCCCTGGAGGCCGCCCTTATGGGCCAGGTTGCGGTAGATCGCGCGGGCAATGCCGACGGGATCGATGCCGAAATGGTCGTAGAAGCGCCGGTCCTCGATCGCCACGAAGGCCTTGGGCAGGTAGGGCGGAAGCTCCTTGAGCGAGACCGTGCGTCCGCCGGTTTCGCCGCGATTGGCCAGGAGCGAGCCGTCGCTCGCCATGATGGCGATGTTCGGCGGGCGCTTGGGCACCGTGAGCTGGTCGATGGGCGGCAGCTGCGAGGCGTAATAGGCCACCACGCCGCCGATCCCGATGACGCCCCAGAGGCAGAGCACGAGACCGGCATAGACGAGCTTGCTGAAGAAGGAACGGCCGCCCTTGCGCTTGGATTTCTTGAGCTTGGCCGGACGGCGCGGTCCGCCCCCGCCGTTTGAAGAAGCCCGCCTGCGCGCCATGATTCCCCCTGCCCGATCCTCGGGCGAGAGGCGAAAGTCCAGCTCCCCCGCTTCCCCAGCGGTCGCATCGAAGACCGGCTCGCGCCGGTCGCGTCCGTTCGCCACCTCTTAAACCCCGCATCGATCCAGAGCCTCGGACCCAAAAGTGGATTTGCACTTTTGGGATCCATCCGATGCTCCCGCCATTGATGAGCACATCGTTGGGCGCGGAAAACCGGATCCACTTTTCCGCACGATGCGCTAGCCGGTATATCGTCCGGCCTTTCATGCTCTGGAGCACCCTAAATGTGGCGGTTTAAGGGGCGGTTAACGAGGATTAACGTCTCATCGGGCGGATCTGCCGGGGCGTGGTTTTCTTGCCACGAACCCTATTCCGCAGCGAGAGGCAGCTCCCCGGTCTCCAGGTCGGCCTTCGCGAGATCGTGAATGCGGCGCAGGTCGTTCAGGAACGCCTCGTAGGCCTCCCGCCTGGTCGCCTCGTCGGGCAGGCGCAGCAGATAGGACGGGTGCACGGTGACGTAGCCTTCGTAGGGCCCGAACCGGGCCCTCCCGCGCGAACGGGTGATCGGCGTCGCTTTGCCCGTCAGCGCCAGAAGCGCCGTCGCTCCGAGCGCCACGACGAGCTTGGGCTTCACCAGTTCGAGCTCCTTCATCAGCCAGGGCCGGTAATGCTTCACCTCGCCGGCCGTGGGCTTGGAATGGATGCGCCGGTGCCCGCGCTGCTCGAACTTGAAATGCTTCACCGCATTGGTGAGATAGGCATGCTCGCGGTCGATGCCGGCTTCCTTCATGGCCTTGGTCAGGAGCTTGCCGGCGGGGCCCACGAAGGGGCGGCCCTGCAGGTCCTCCTGGTCGCCCGGCTGCTCGCCGACGAACACGAGCTCGGCATGGGCCGGGCCTTCGCCGAACACCGCCTGGGTCGCGCCGGGCACGAGGGGGCCGGCCTTGGCGATGATGGCGTTGAGGTCTTCCAGGGTCTTCGGCTCCTGATCCCACATGGCCTCAAGAGCACGCTCGGGGGTGCGTTTGGCGGGCATCGTCGCCTCCTGTTCGATCATCCGTTCAACGCGCCGGGAGGCGGTTTGGATCAGGCCGGGAATCGCCGCGGTCTCGGGCATGTTGCGCCAGTACTTCTTCGGCATTTCGGCCCGCATGGCGGTGGGGTTGACCCGGGCAGGGTTGAACACGCTCTCGTAATAGCCGCGCCATCCTTCCTCGAAACTGTCCCCGGAGGGGGCATCGTCGCGCTGCCCCGGCGGGCCGAAGGTCAGGGCCCGGCGGTCCCAGCGCGCCGAGCCGATGGGCGTGAGGATCGTCCAGTCCATGGAGCGGAAGCGGTCGACGAAGAAGGGGGCCGCCGCCTCCAGGATGAAATGCTCGGGCTCGAACCAGGCGGCGAAGCGCTCGAGGTCCTCGCCCGGCATCCGCCGGAAGCGCACGAAGGCATGCATCTTGTGCAGGTCGCGGCGGACGGACCGTGCCATCAGGTCGATGCGGTGCACGAGCGGGTCGGTCGCGACATCGAGCAGATCCCGCTCGCCGTTCAGCACCCGCCAGACGAGCTGGTAGAGCAAGGCGTAGCGTTCAGGGTCGCTGTGGCAGACCACGTGCTCGATCAGCCGCGCCACGCCCTTCGGGATCGTGACCGGAGGCGCATCGCCGATGGATTCCTCCCCGAACAGGCCGGGCGCGTCGTCGATCACGAAGACCACGTGCTGCGGCGCCAGTTCCTCGGCGATCAGGCGCCGCACCGACTGGCGGAAGGTGTGGAGATCCGCGCCGGCTCTGAGGGTGATGCGGTGGAGGGTCATGGGTTTCCTCTTGTCATCCTGGAGGGGCACGTCTTCTGTCGTCATCGCCGGCCTTGTGCAGGTGATCCCGATTTATGAGGCGCCGCGCTTCTCCTGATCGGGATGGCCGGGAGTGCCGGTCTCACGATCTCGGTCTTGCTGCGCAGTCCCGGGATGACAGTCGCAGGTCGGCTCACCCGAACAGGCTCAGCTGTTCCGGCTTCTCGACCAGCCGCTCGCGCAGGCCGAGGGAATCGAGCTTCGCTTTCGGGTGGTGGTCGGCCGTGATGAGGAAGGGTCTGGCGCGCTTCAGCCCCGAGGTGAGGCGAGCCACGTCCTCCAGGCGCAGCGTCGTGTGCTTTCGCGCCACCACGATCTTGTCCACCGCCCGCGCGCCGAGGCCCGGGACGCGCAGCAGCATCTCGCGCTCGGCCCGGTTCACGTCGACGGGAAAGCGGTGGCGGTTCCTGAGCGCCCAGGCGAGCTTCGGGTCGATGTCGAGGTCGAGCATGCCCTTGTCGGTCCCGGTGGCGATCTCGTCCACGTCGAAGCCGTAATAGCGCAGCAGCCAATCGGCCTGGTACAGCCTGCTCTCGCGCATCAGCGGCGGCGACTTCAGGGGCAGGATGGCGCTGGAATCCGGAATCGGGCTGAAGGCGGAGTAATAGACGCGCTTCATGGCGTAGTGACCATAAAGCTTGGCCGAGGTGCGCAGCACGTCCGCGTCCGTGGTGTCGTCCGCGCCGACGATCATCTGGGTGGTCTGGCCGGCCGGCGAGAAATGGCGACGCTCCTCGCGGGCCTCCTCGATGCGTTCGAACATCTGCGCCATGGCGGTCTCGATGGAGGCGCCGTCCTTCTCCGGTGCCAGCCGCTCCAGGCTCTTCTCCGTCGGCAGTTCCAGATTGATCGACAGCCGGTCGGCCCACAGGCCCGCCTCCTCGATGAGCCAGGGACTCGCCTCGGGAATGGTCTTCAGGTGGATGTAGCCGCGAAAGCCGTGGTCGCGGCGCAGCTTCTTGGCCACCAGCAGCATCTGCTCCATGGTGTAGTCCGGCGAGCGGATGATGCCGGACGAGAGGAACAGCCCCTCGATGTAGTTGCGCTTGTAGAACTCGACCGTGAGCGTCACCACCTCGTCGACCGAGAACTTCGCCCGTTTCACGTTGGACGAGCGCCGGTTCACGCAATAGGCGCAGTCGAACAGGCAGTAATTGGTCAGCAGGATCTTCAACAGCGAGACGCAGCGCCCGTCGGGCGTGTAGGCATGACAGATGCCGCTGCCCTCCGTCGAGCCCAGGCCTCCCATGTCGGCCTTCCGCTTGGGGGCGCCGGAGGAGGAGCAGGAGGCATCGTATTTCGCCGCGTCCGCCAGGATGCGCAGCTTCTTGGCAAGCTTCTCGTCCATGGGTCTTCCGCAGAATTGTTCGTGTTTTGTTCTAGCATGGGGATGGGCCATTGGCGAGGCCCGGAACAGGGGCGGGAGGTCGCATCCGATCCCGATGCCGGAGGATATGGCAGGATAGTGGTGCGGGCGGGACGATCCCGTGCAGGACCTCCCTCGAAAGACCCGAAGAACAGGTCGCTCAAGTCTAACTGTGCTCTAATTCTCTCCTCTGATGATGCCGGGTGAAGGATTTCGGGAACAACCCGGCCGTCAAAGGAGGATACGATGCGCTTATCTCATCTCGGAGTCGTGCTCGCTCTCGGCTCCCTGCTCGCCTCGCCGGTTTTCGCACAAACCGCCGCTCCGGGCACCGCCACGCCCGGCGCCGCCGCGAAGCCGCCGATGACCAGCACGGCTCCTTCGACCGGGGCCGCCAAGCCGATGCCGAGCACGACATCGTCCACCAGCGCGCTCATCGACATCAACAGCGCGTCTAAGGACGAACTCGACAAGCTGCCCCAGATCGGCGCGGCCCGGGCGGATGCGATCATCAAGGGCCGCCCCTATCGGGCCAAGAACGAGCTCGTGGACAAGAAGATCATTCCGCAGAACGCCTACGATGCGATCAAGGATCGGATCATCGCCCATCAGAAATCCTGAGCCGCCAACAAAAAAGGGGCCCGACGGGCCCCTTTCTCCGATCCGCCCGAAGCGGTTTAGCGGCTGTACTTGAACTCCGGAGCAGCCTTCAGCTGATCCTTTGTCATGTCCAGCATGGCATGATCCGGAGCGGACCGGTTCATGTTGTTGTCGGCGGTCGTGGTGGTGGTCGACCCCGTCGTGGCCGGTGCACTCGAGGTGGTGCTCGTCGTGCCGGCCGTGCCGGCCGTGCCGGTCGTGGTGTTCGAAGCGGTCGCGTTCGAGCGCGGCTCGTTCACGAACTTGATCTGGTCGAAGGGAACGGCGACGTCATGCTGACCCATGCCGAGGAAACCGCCGACGCCGACCACCACGGCCTCAATCTTGCCGCTCTGGTCAACGAGCAGCTCGCTGATGTCGCCGATCTTCTCGTTGTTGTTGTTGTAAACGTTCAGGCCTTCGATCTTCGAGGCACGCCACTGGCCGGCCTTCTCCTGAGTCATCCAGTTGCCGCTGGACATGGATCCGCCCGACGTGCTGGACGACGAAGAAGCGTTCGGGCTGGTCGACGGGGTGGCGGGCTGGTTCTGGGCAAGGGCCGGGGCCGACAGAAGAGCCGTTCCGAGAAGCGCCATCATGAGATGCTTTGAAGCCATGTATTCCTCCTGAATATCGGTGACGCACTGTCACGTCTGATTTCACAACGGCGGAGGCGGAGATTGGTTCTGTCGAGAAGATGGGCAGTCTCTCATGTTTTGCGCAAAGCCTGCGCAGACGCACGGCAAGGAACCGCTTGCTCCAACGGAGAATGCTCCTAAACTCGGCCAAGCTTTCTCGCCGCGCATCCGAGACGGACCGCATGATCCGAACCTTCCTCGACGGCCTTTACCGCTTCGCCGGCTACCTTGCCGGTGTCTTCCTTCTCGCGATCTTTCTGCTGATGATGGGCCTGTCCCTGGGCCGGGGCCTCGGCGTCAACATCCCGGCCGGCGACGATCTCGCCTCCTGGTCCATGGCCGCGATGGCCTTTCTGGGGCTGGCCCATACCTTCCGGTCCGGCGAGATGATCCGGGTCGGCCTCCTGACGGACCGCCTGGAGGGCCGCACCCGCTGGTGGTTCGAAATGTTCGCCCTCGCGATCGGCCTCGGATTCGTGGGCTTCTTCGCCTGGCATGCGGTGCTCCTCACCTATGACAGCTGGCGCTTCAACGACATGGCCCAGGGCGTCCTGGCGATTCCGCTCTGGATCCCACAGATCGGCTATGCGACCGGACTCGTGATCCTCTTCACCGCCTTCGTCGACGAGTTCATCCATGTGCTGCGCGGCGGCGACCCGCGCTATGAAAAGCCGCCCGCCTCCACGGCCGAAGAGGTGGTGGAGCGCGCGATCCAGAGCGGAGTTTGAGGCACCATGGAACTCATCGAGATTTCGGGCCTGCTGCTCCTGCTGCTCGCGCTGCTTCTGGCCGGCGGTGTATGGATCGCCATCGCCCTCATGGCCTGCGGCTGGGTCGGCATGCAGTTCGTGGGCGGCGGAATCCCGGCCGGCTCCGTGCTCGCCACCACGATCTGGGGCAATTCCGCCTCCTGGACGCTCGCCGCCCTGCCGCTTTTCATCTGGATGGGCGAGATCCTGTTCCGGACCCGTCTCTCGGAAGAGATGTTCCGGGGCCTCGCGCCTTGGCTCAACTGGCTGCCGGGACGATTGATGCACGTGAACGTCCTCGCCTGCGGCATCTTCGGGTCGGTTTCCGGTTCGTCCGCCGCCACCTGCGCGACGGTTGCCAAGATCGCCCTGCCGGAGCTGAAGAAACGCGGCTACGACGACATGGTGAGCCTGGGCTCGCTCGCGGGTGCGGGCACCCTCGGCATCCTCATCCCACCCTCGATCACCATGGTGGTCTATGCGGTGGCTGCCAACGTGTCCATCATCCAGATCTTCCTTGCCGGCTTCCTGCCGGGCCTGCTCGTGATGGCACTGTATTCCGGGTACATCGCCGTATGGTCGATGCTCAATCCGGCAAAGTCGCCTCCTCCCGAGCCGACGATGTCATTCCGCGAGAAGCTGAGGGAATCGACCAATCTCATCCCCGTCGCGCTCCTGATCGCGCTCGTCTTCCTCACCCTCATGCTCGGCTGGGCGACCGCGACCGAATGCGCCGCCTGGGGCGTGCTCGGTTCGCTCGCCATCGCCTGGTGGTCGGGCTCCCTGTCGTGGGAATCCTTCTGGGCCAGCGTCATGGGAACCACGCGCATCACCTGCATGATCATGCTGATCCTGGCAGGCGCCTCCTTCATGTCCACCTCGATGGCCTATACGGGCATC
Organism: Microvirga lotononidis; assembly: GCF_034627025.1. NCBI lineage: Bacteria > Pseudomonadati > Pseudomonadota > Alphaproteobacteria > Hyphomicrobiales > Methylobacteriaceae > Microvirga > Microvirga lotononidis. The sequence continues at coordinate 1,862,889 of NZ_CP141048.1, forward strand.
CCCCAGGCGCTCGCCTCCTGGGTCGACAGCCTGCATCTCTCGCCCTATGCGCTGATCGCCGCCCTCACGATCATGTACATCCTGCTCGGCACGGCGCTCGACGGCATCTCGATGATCGTGCTGACCACCGCGGTGGTGATTCCGATGGTGAAGACCGCGGGGTTCGACCTGATCTGGTTCGGCATCTTCCTGATCCTGGTGGTCGAGATGGCGGAGGTCTCGCCGCCGGTCGGGTTCAATCTCTTCGTGCTGCAGACCATGTCGGGCAAGGATTCGAACACGGTGGCGCTGGCCTCTCTGCCCTTCTTCTTCCTGCTCGTGGTGGCCGTCGCCATCATCACGGTCTTTCCGAGCATCGTGATGATCCTGCCGCAGATCGCCTTTCCGGATTGAAAAGCTCCATAAAAACCAGAGGGAGAACGACGATGAAACATAGGACACGCTTCGGTCTGGGGCTCGCGGGAGCCCTGCTCCTGGCAGCCCCCGCGATGGCGCAGACCAAGTGGAACCTGCCTGCCGCCTATCCGCCGGACAATTTCCACACCGAGAACCTGAACGCCTTCGCCAAGGATGTGGCCGATGCGACGGGCGGCAAGCTGCAGATCACGGTTCACGGCAATGCCTCGCTCTTCAAGGCGCCGGAGATCAAGCGCGCGGTGCAGACCGGGCAGGCCCAGGTCGGCGAGGTCCTGATGTCGCTGCACGAGAACGAGGATCCGGTCTACGGCCTCGACGTGGTGCCCTTCCTCGCCACGTCGTTCGAGCAGGCGAAGAAGCTCTGGGACGTGCAGAAGCCGGCCATCGAGAAGAAATTCGCCAGCCAGGGCCTGATGCTGCTGTTCGCGGTGCCGTGGCCGCCGCAGGGCATTTTCGCCAAGAAGGACATCAACACCGTCGAGGATCTGAAGGGCGTCAAGTGGCGCTCCTACAATCCCGGCACCGCCCGCATCGCCGAACTCGTCGGCGCGCAGCCCGTCACGGTTCAGGCAGCGGACCTGCCGCAGGCGCTCGCCACCGGAGTGGTCACCACCTTCATGACGTCGGGCGCCACCGGCTACGATTCGAAGGTATGGGAATCGCTGTCGCATTTCTACGACACGCAGGCCTGGATCCCGAAGAACCTGACCTTCGTCAACAAGGCCGCCTTCGACGCCCTCGACAAGCCGACCCAGGAAGCCGTGCTGAAGGCCGCCAAGTCCGCGGAGGAGCGCGGTTGGAAGACCGCGCAGGAGAAGACCAAGTGGTACGTCGACCAGATGGCCGCGAAGGGCATGAAGATCCAGCCGCCGAGCGCCGAACTCAAGGCCGGACTGCAGAAGGTCGGTGAGCAGTTGACGCAGGATTGGCTGAAGAAGGCCGGGTCCGACGGACAGGCCATCATCGACAGCTACAAGAAGGCCGCGATGTAGGCCTGGATGTTGTCAGCAAGGCGTCATCCCGGACGGCATAAGCCGATCCGGGATCGCCACCATAATAAGGCACTGTTCTCGTCACGCGATCCCGGGTTCCGCTTTGCGGCCCCGGGATGACGCTTTTCTAAGCCAGCGTGAAATCCATCGTGATTTCGGCGTTGAGCACCTTGGAGACCGGGCAATTCTTCTCCGCCGCGTGGGCCAGTTCCTCGAACTTGGCGCGGTCGATGCCGGGCACGTTGGCGTTGAGCGTCAGGGCCGACTTCTTGATCGCGAAGCCGCTCCCTTCCTGCTCGAGGGAAACGACCGCCTCGGTGGCAAGCTCGGTGGGCGTGAAGCCCGCGCCCTGGAGCTGGAACGCAAGGGCCATGGTGAAGCAGCCGGCATGGGCGGCGGCGATCAGTTCCTCGGGGTTCGTGCCCTTCTCGTCCTCGAAACGGGTCTTGAAGGAATAGGGCGTCGAGGACAGAACGCCGGAATCCGAGGTGAGATGGCCGCTGCCATCCTTGCCCGTACCCTGCCAAACGGCTCTTGCCTTGCGATTCATCATGGTCTCCTTTTGCGGACAGGCTCGGAGCATCGGACCCGGAAGCGGACCCGGCTTCGGGATCGATTCCGATGCTCCACTCTCTGAAGAGTGCATCGTTCGGTGCGGAAGATCGGGTCCACTTTTCCGCACGATGCGCTAGTGATCTAGGACAGTTCGCGCCAGGCTCCAGAGTCCCTATCTTATTCGAGTTGCGAGTATGTGATGTCGATTATCAATCAGATCCGTCTGCGCCCGCGGCTCCTCGGAGCGGCTCTCGTCGTCCTTCTGGTCTTCGCGGCCCTGCCGTCCTCCTGGCAGCTCAATTCACGGGTGCTCGTCGCCTGGGATCTCGGCGTGGTGTTCTATCTCGTGCTGGCGGGCATCATGGCGGCGCGTTCCTCGACGGCCATGATGCAGAACCGCGCCGCGCAGGAGGACGAGGCGGCCGCCGTGGTGCTCGCCCTGACGCTCGCGGCCTCGATCGCAAGCCTCGCCGCCATCGCGGTGGAACTCGCCGGCATCCGCGACGGCGGGGCCGACGGGAAGGGCTTCCACCTGTCCATCGCGGGCATCACGATCCTCTGTTCGTGGTTCTTCGTGCACACGATCTACGCCATCCATTACGCCCATGAATATTACGGCGACAAAGGCGAGCGGCAGGGGCTCGCGTTTCCGCACAAAGGCCAGCCCGATTACTGGGACTTTCTCTATTTCGCATTCAACCTCGGGGCCGCGGCACAGACGTCGGACGTGGTCATCGTGTCCAAGCGCATGCGACGCCTGGCGCTTGCCCACACGATCCTGTCCTTCCTGTTCAACACCACGATCCTCGCGCTCGCCGTGAACGTGGGGGCGGGAATGCTTTAAGGCCGGGGCGCCGGCAGGCTCGGGCCTTGCATGACCATGATTGTTATGCAGAAATTATCGGTAACGACGCGTGCTGCCGCTCAGGGCGCGTGATCCATGCCCGCCGAATGAACCGATGCCCACCGTCCCTTCCGTTCCCGTCCCGATTCTCGAAACCGAGCGCCTCGTCCTGCGCGGCCACCGGGCGAACGATTTCGCCGATTGCTTCACGCTCTGGACGGACCCGGGCGTCACGCGCTTCATCGGCGGCAAGCCCTCCACGCAGGAAGAGGTCTGGGGACGGTTGCTGCGCTATGTGGGGCACTGGGCGATGCTCGGTTTCGGCTACTGGGTCATCACGGACAAGACGACCGGCCGCTTCATGGGTGAGGTCGGGTTCGCCGATTTCAGGCGCGAGATCGATCCGTCCCTCGACGGCATGCCGGAAATCGGCTGGGTTCTCGCGCCCGAGTGCCAGGGCAAGGGCTACGCGACCGAGGCCGCACGTGCCGCGATTCGATGGGGCGAGAAGCATTTCGGTCCCGTGCGCACGGCCTGCATCATCGCGCCGGAGAACGAAGCGTCGATCCGGGTGGCGGAAAAATGCGGTTACCGGGAGTTCCGGCGCACCACCTACAAGGATCAGCCGACGATCATGTTCGTGCGGGAGCAGGCGAGGGCCTGAAGCATCGAACGCAAACGTGAAATTCGGTTTTGTGTGCAAGGATGCGTCGGACAACATGCATCGAACGCAAAAGTGGGAACCGGTTTCGCGTAGAAGGATGCCTCAAACCAAAACCTTAGCATCGCGCGGAACACTCAGCCCGGTTGTCCGCCATCAGGCGTCGGGATCGTCGTCGGGGTCCATGTCGATGACATCGCGGGCGACGGCGAACCGGAATCCGGCCCGCGCCATGGCGGCCAGGTCCTTGTCGCGGTAAGGCGCCCGCTCGCCGGGCCGGAACGGCCCGAGCTTCCGGCGACGGGCGAAGGCGCGGGCGGCCTGTTCCTCGTCCCCGTCCTCGCCCTCCAAGGCGGCCGCGATGGCCGTGCGGTCCACGCCCTTGGCGGAGAGCTTGGCCTGGATGGCGCGGGCCGAGCCGCCCCGGCGCCGCAGGGTGGCGACCCGGGCTTCCGCATAGCGGGTATCGTCGATGAGGCCGCTCCTGAGGCTTTTCGCCACCACCTCGTCGATCATCTCCTGGAACCCGGCCGGATCCTCTCCGCGCAGGCGGCAGCGCTTGTCGACCTTGCGCCGCAGCACGCGGCGCAGGTTCTCGGCCGAGGAGGCGTAGCGTTCGAGATAGGCAAGGGCCGCGCGCTGCAGATAGGCGGGCGTCACCTGTCGCGGCGGCTTGCGGAGCGGTTTTCCGGGATCGTCCGTCATTCCGGCTTCGCATCGGAGGGCGGCGTGAGCTCGCCCGGCTTTTCGACCTGCCCCCGCCGTTGCAATTGGAGCGCCACGAACCAGCACAGGGCCGCCCAGGCGGCGCCGACGGCCCAGCCGGCGAGAACGTCGCTCGGCCAGTGCACGCCGAGATAGACCCGGCTGATGCCGACCAGGAGAGTCGTGATGATCGCCAGACCCATGATGAAGGTGCTGACGCGTCGGCTCTTCTCCACCCGCGCCAGCAGGGCGCCGAGGGTCAGGTAGGTGATGGCCGACATCATGGCATGGCCGCTCGGGAAACTCGCCGTGTACACCCTCGTGGCGTGCGGCACGAGATCGGGCCGGGGGCGCTCGAACCCGAGTTTCAGCCCGGTGGACAGGAGCGTACCGCCCACGATGGCGACCAGGACCAGGATGGCTGCGCCGCGTTTGCCGGCCATGAGCAGATAGATGACGGCCGCCAGGGTGATCAGCGTCAGGATCGCGTAGCCGCCGAGACCGGTGAAGTCCCTGGCGGATTCCTCGAGCCATGAGGGGCCGAGGGGATTGGCCGGGTTCTGCGGATCGCGCAGGGCCAGCAGGAGGTGGCTGTCGAGGGCATGGGTTTCGCCCTCCCGCACCTCGTCGGCCAGAGCGATGAACGCCCAGGCGAAGAAGCCGCAGGCGGACAGCGACAGGAGCGGACCGACCTCATTGAGGCGCAGGCGAAGCCACAGGCGCGTGGCGGGGGCGAGAAGCGTATTCATGGCCTCTTGAGATAGGAGAGTCCGGCGCATCTGGCGAGGGGCGGCGGCGGGCAAGGCAAGGCGCGGCGCTTCAGACAGGCGCGATGACCGGCCCAAGGCGGGCCACGACGGTCGGGTGTGTCATGACCCTCACACGTCCAGCAGGGCCTGCCATTCCTTCGGCGCGGTGATGCTGCCGAGGTTGAGCCATTGGGCCATCAGGCGAAGCTCCTCGCCGAGAGCGGGAGCGATCTCGTCCTGCGCCGCTGAGGCTTCCGGGTGGATCGAGTGGACGATGAGGTTGCCCGCCGCCCGGTCGGCCTTGAGGTCCACGCGGGCGACGATCCTTTCGCCGAGCACGAAGGGCAGGCAGTAATAGCCGAATTCCCGCTTCTCGGCCGGCGTGTATATCTCGATCCGGTACCGGAAGTCGAACAGGCGCTCCGTGCGGGTGCGCTCCCAGACGATGGGATCGAAGGGCGATACGAGGGCCCGGGCCTCGACCCGGCGGGGGAGTTTGGCCTGCGGGTCGAGATAGACCGGCCCGCTCCAGCCTTCGACCGTGACGGGCACGAGATCGCCGGCCTCCACCAATTCGGGAATGCGGACCTTCGCATCCTGCGGCTCCAGGCGAAAATAGTCGCGCAGGCAGCGCTCCGACGCGATGCCGAGCGCCCGGATAGAGTGCCGCAGCAATTCGCGTTGCGCCTCGTCGGCCGAGGGTGTGGGGACGTTCAGGATGTCCGAAGGCAGAACCCGCTCCGGCAGATCGTAGATGCGCTCGAAGCCGCGCCGGGTTGCGGTGGTGACCTCGCCGGCCCAGAACAGCCATTCCAGGGCCCGCTTGCCGTCGCTCCATCCCCACCAGGAGCCCTGTCCCTTATGCCCTCCGGAAAGCTCGCCCGCGGCCATGGGGCCCTGTGTTGCGATCTCGCGGCGCACCTCCTCGATGAAGGCACGCTTTTCCTGCCCGAACTTGGCGAGCCCCCCATAGATGCCCTCGCCCCGCCTGGCGCGTTCCATCCGCCAGCGGAAGACGGGATGCAGGTCGAGCCGGATCAGCGAGGCCTCGTGGCCCCAGTACTCGAAGGTCTCGCGCTTCCTGGCGTGATAGGCGGCCTTCTCGAGAAGATCGCGGTCATAGGCGCCGATCCGCGAGAAGAGCGGCATGTATTGGGCCCGGACCAGCACGTTGACCGAATCGATCTGCAGGAGGTGCGAGCGTTGCAGCACGCGGCTCAAGTGCCGCCGCGACGTGGATGCGGGCCGGACTTCATGGAGCCCTTGCGCGGCGAGCGCGATGCGACGGGCCTGGGCGAGACTGAGCTTGGTACGGGGTGCCATGGGCGAACAATACCGGAACGTTGTCGCCGGACGCCAGAGCCTTGGCCTGGAATGACGCGGAAGCTGTGGATCGTTGTTCCACTCTACCCTCGGCGCCCGAAGGCCGGAGAGCGGGGCCTCGTGGATCAGCCCGGCGTGGGTATCTTTTCAGTTCTGCAAATATGCTGAATCGCCAACGGGTCATTCTTGCATTTCAGCAAGATCGGCTTGGCGTCCCGCCGTCTCGCAAGGGCACTCTCCCGGGTCTATCTTCACCCCAACATTGATGGAGACAGCACCATGAAGCTGACCGGGATTCACCATTTGACGGCCGTCACCGCCGACGCGCCGGGCAACCACGCCTTCTATACGCAGTCCTTGGGTCTGCGCCTCGTCAAGAAGACCGTGAACCAGGACGACGTGAGCGCCTACCATCTGTTCTATGCGGACGGAAAGGCATCGCCCGGCACCGACATCACCTTCTTCGACTGGCCGGTCGAGCGCGAGCGGCGCGGCACGCACAGCATCTCGCAGACGGCGCTGCGCGTGAACGGCGAGAAGGCGCTGCAATGGTGGAAGGACCGCTTCGGCGCTCTCGATATCCGCAGCGAGGCCATCGTGGAACGGGACGGTCGCCTCAGCCTCGACTTCGAGGATTTCGAGGGGCAGCGCCTCAGCCTCGTCGACGATGGCGGGCAGGGCGAGGCGCATCCGTGGGAGCGCAGCCCCGTGCCGGTCGAATATCAGATCCGCGGCCTCGGCCCGATCCGGATCAGCGTGCCGAAGCTCGAGCGCACGGCTCGCGTCCTGACGGAAGCCATGGATATGCGCGCCGTCCGCGAGTACCGGGTCGGCGACACCCCGGTCCATGTGTTCGCGATGGGCGAGGGCGGTCCGGCGGCAGAGCTGCATGTGGCGGTGGAGCCCGGCCTTCCCCCGGCCCGACCGGGAGCGGGCGGCGTGCACCATGTGGCCTTCCGCACGCCGAACGAGCAGACCTATCAGGAATGCTGGGAGCGGTTGCAATCTCTGAGGGCGCCATCCAGCGGCCCGGTCGATCGCTACTATTTCCAGAGCTTGTACTTCCGCGAGCCGAACGGGATCCTGTTCGAGATCGCCACGGACGGCCCGGGCTTCGCCACGGACGAGCCGATGGAGAAGCTCGGCGAGCGCTTGGCCCTGCCGCCCTTCCTGGAGCCGCGCCGAGCCGAGATCGAGGCGGGCCTCAAGCCGCTTTGAGGCGCTCTGTCCGGTAACCTGAACACGACTGGAATTTTCCGGACCGTCTCGCGTTATAGCGCGAGACGGTTTTTCTTTGCGGAAGTCATGCCGCTACGTTTGGATAACCATGACAAAATAACACCGGCGCTTTCGCCCTTTTACTTCCGTAGCGGAGTTGTGTAACGCTTTGATCAAATTTATGTGTTTCTATCGCTTATATTTAATGCTCCGTAGGGGAATTGCATGCTCGGCGCCAAGATGAGAATGGGCCTGCTGGGAACGCTTGTCGCGTTCCTGGGTATTTTTGGCGTGGCCTATGCCGCGTCGTTGCCGGCTCCCAAGGAGCGGCCGATCCTCACGATCTCCGGCAAGATCGACGTCACCAACAAGGACAACACGGCCCAGTTCGATCGCGCGATGCTGGAATCGCTGGGTCTTGTGACGGTCGAGACGACGACGCCCTGGCATGAAGGCAAGGTGAAGTTCGAAGGCGTCTCCATGGACAAGCTGATGAAGCTGGTGGGGGCCTCCGGGCAGAGGATCGTGGTCGTGGCCTTGAACGACTACACGACTGAAATTCCGATGGAGGATTTCGCGAAATTCAACGTCATCCTCGCCATCAAGCGCAACGGGGAATACATGTCCGTGCGCGACAAGGGCCCCTTGTTCATCATCTATCCCTATGACAGCAATCCGGATCTGAAGAGTCAGACCTACTTTGCACGCTCGGCTTGGCAGGTCGCCAGGATCGAAGTGAAGTAAGTAGGGTAGGCAGGGGCGGAGGCCTCCCATTGTCGCTGCGCACATTCAAAACGGTGATCGCCCTCGTGATCGGTGGGTTTCTGATCGCCGCGATCTACATCTCGGTGCTGGTCGTCCAGCGCCAGGGTGCGCTGCGCCAGATCTCCGTCTACAATCCCGCCTGGGAGGCGAGCCAGGCAGCCTCCGAATTCGTTCGGTTGGAGCATCGCCTCTCGGAGTTCGAGAGGCCCGGGAGCGGAGTCGACAAGGATGAAGTGGCCCTGCGCTACGACATCCTCATCGGCCGGGTGAAGATGCTGAACGAGGGCGATTTCCACGCCCTGCTCCGGCGGGAGCCCGAGCATCAGGCCAATCTGCAGCGTCTCGAGACCGCGCTCGAAGCCATGGAGCCGCTGATCCAGAACCTGGAGCAGCCCGGCAGCGTCCAGAAGGTGATCGACAGCCTGAAGCCGTTCGACGGCAGCCTGGCCCAGATCGCGTCGACCGTGCTCATCTACGGGTCCGAAATCGTACAGCAGGATCAGCACGAACTCATTCGCCTGCATTGGGTGTTTTCGGCTATCGCCGCGAGCCTGATCCTGATCGGGGTCGTCCTGATCCTGCTCCTCAACCGGCATAATCGCCTGTTGGGACGAGCCCACGAGGAACTGCACGTCCTCGCCCATCAGGACGCACTCACGGGCCTGCCCAATCGCGTGGTGCTTCGCAGCGAGGTGGAGCAGGCCCTCACGCGGCTGAAGCCGAACGGCCGCACGCTGGCCGTCTCCTATCTGGATCTGGATCACTTCAAGGACGTGAACGATTCCTTCGGCCATGAAACGGGCGATGAACTGCTCAAGGCCGTTGCCGAGCGGCTGCGCGCCTGCATTCCGGCCAGCGAAGGCCAGGTGCGGAACCTGATCTCCCGGTTCGGGGGTGACGAATTCGCCATCCTTCAGACGGGCATCCGGCGGCCCGAGGAATGCGCCGCGCTCGCCTCGCGCATCGTCGAGGCGTTGCGCGAGCCGTTCAGCGTCAACGGGCAGGAGCTTTTCATCGGCACCAGCATCGGCATCGCGCTGGCTCAGAAAAACGTGACCCCGAGCCAGATCCTGAAGCATGCCGATATGGCGCTCTATCATGCCAAGGCCGATGGACGGGGCACGTTCCGCTTCTTCGAGCCCGACATGGACGAGCAGCTTCAGGCGCGCCGCGCCCTCGAGGTCGATCTGCGCAAGGCGATGAGCAACGGCGAATTCGAGCTGTTCTATCAGCCGCAGATCAACATCCAGAAAAACGAGATCGGCGGCTTTGAGGCTCTCCTGCGCTGGCACCATCCCGAGAGAGGCTTCGTCCCGCCCGCGGAGTTCATCCCGGTCATCGAAGATACCGGCCTCATCTCGCCCCTGGGCGACTGGATCATCGAGCAGGCCTGCAAGGAGGCCGCCACCTGGCCCGGCGAGATGCATGTGGCCGTCAATCTCTCGCCGATCCAGTTCCGCAACCGCGGTCTCGTGCAGAGCGTCAGCAATGCCCTGGCGTCGTCCGGGCTCTCTCCGCAACGGCTGGAGCTGGAGATCACCGAGTCGGTCCTTCTGCAGGACAACGAGATGACCGTGTCCACGCTCCATCAGCTGCGGCGGCTCGGCGTGCGCATCGCGATGGACGATTTCGGAACCGGCTACTCGTCCCTGAGCTACCTTCGCAGCTTTCCGTTCGACAAGATCAAGATCGATCAGTCCTTCGTGCGGGAAATGTCCCAGCGGGCGGATTGCCTGGCGATCGTGCAGTCGGTCGCCAATCTGGGCTCGAGCCTCGGCATGCCGACCGTGGCCGAGGGCATCGAGACGGAGGACCAGCTGCGCCAGGTCCAGGCGGCGGGATGCACCGATGCCCAAGGCTATTATTTCGGACGGCCCAAGCCGGCTCGGGAGCTCGTCCATACCCTGGCGGCCCTCCGGCACAAGGTTCAGGTCGCGTGACCGGAACACACGCGAGCGTTCGATAGTCTAGTCTATAGGCGGGCTTGTTCGTGACCGCCTCGATCGTGCTAACCTTGTCAAAACGAGGGGCAGCATGACGAACTTCTTCCAGGGCCCACTGCAAGGGATCCCCCTATCGGAACAAGTCACCAATCCGCATATCGTCGTCGGACGCTACAGCTATTACGCGGGCTATTACCACGGCCATTCCTTCGACCGATGCGCACGTTACCTGCTGGCCGACGAGCCGGAGGCCGACAAGCTGATCATCGGCAGCTTCTGCTCCATCGCGACCGGCGTGACGTTCGTGATGCACGGAAACCAGGGGCATCGGCGCGATTGGGTTTCCACCTTCCCGTTCTTCTACATGAACAAGGACGGAGCCTTCGGAAGCCCCCCGGATCCGTTCATTCCGGCCGGCGACACGGTGGTGGGCAACGATGTCTGGATCGGGACCGAGGCCATGATCATGCCGGGCGTGCGAATCGGCCACGGCGCCATCGTAGGAAGCCGGGCCGTGGTCACCCGGGACGTCGAGCCCTATACGGTCGTGACCGGCAATCCCGCGCGTCCCGGCCGCAAACGCTTCTCCGACGAGGAGATCGCCATGCTGCTCGAAATGGCCTGGTGGGACTGGCCTGTCGAGCAGATCCGAGACGCCATGCCGCTTCTGTGCTCGTCCGACATCGAAGGGCTTTACCGCTCCTGGCAGGATCGATGACGAGCGCCGAATGGAACCGACGCCATAAGAGAAAATACCTTCTCACTCTTTGCCCGTCCGGTTGTCCTATGTTACGCAGGATCAATCTGCCGGAACGTTAAGCAGACAGCACGACCAGGATCAGCGGGAGCAGGATTGATGAAGACCTACTGCGAATTCACGTTCGAGGCCGCGCATTCGGTGGCTCCCTATTCCGGGCTGCATGGGCATACCTTCATCGTCAAGCTCACCTTCGGCGGCGCCGTCGACGAGATCTACGGCTGGCCGGTCAACCTCTACGAGGTCGAGAATTACATCAAGGAAATCAAGGGCGAGCACGGATCGGGCCTGGATCACGGCAATCTCGATCTCAATCCCGAGATCGGCATCGCCTCGCTCGAGAACGTGACGACCTATATCTGGCGGCTGGTGAAGAACCGCTTCCCGAACCTCGAAGAGGTCGAGCTCAGGCGCGGCATGCCCGGCTCCACGGAAGGCTGCATCTATCGTGGCGAAACGGCGGGCAGCAGCAGCCTCGCCGCCTGACACGGGTCTCCAAATTCCATAACGAAAGAGCCGCCCCTGAGGGCGGCTCTTTCAGTGTCGATGATAATTCCACGCCAGTGGAATCGTCTCTTTTCTCTGCTTAGACGCATTTTCTGGCGGTGAACCGGACCCACTTCACCGAAAAATTGCTCTAGGGCGTGTAGCCGAACGAATACGACACCGTCAGTCCGGCGCCGAACTGATTCTCCGAGCCGAACTGCTTGACGATCGGGCTGTCGGCCGCGTCTCCGACCAGACGCTTGTAAGTCACGAAGGCGGTGGTCGACCATTGCGGGGACCATTCGTAGCTGATGGCGCCCGTGACACCCACCGACGTGACGCCGCCGGACGGCCGATAGGGGGTGACCTGGCCGTTCAGCGCCGCCTCGACGGGCGTCACGCCGAAATAGGTCTGCATGAACTCGCTGTCGCCGAGGGCGAGGCGGGGTCCGACCGAAACCGTGAAGGCCCCGAAGCGCTGGACCGCATCGAGGCCGAAATCAGCCACGAAGCCCTCGTGCCCGCCGAAGCCGCGCCGGATCTCGGCACGGGCCCGCAGGAACTCGAGCGGCCAGTATTCCACGAAGACGCCGGGCTCCACCGCCCAGTCGATCTTCTCGAGGCCGAAGAGCTCCCGGTTGTCCTGATAGTAGCGCCCGCCCACGAAACGCCCCACGACGCCGACGCGGACGGCGGAATCCTCCAGGAACGAGAAGCTCAGGCCGTCGTCGGGAGCGCTGAACCGCTCGACCGTTCCGGCCCGGCGGAAGCTCAAGGACGGATAGCCGATGAAGCTGTAATCGTCCGAACCCGGATAGGACGGTCCGACCCGCAGATTGCCTTTCACGGTGACGATCCAGCCCGTGGATTGCTGCATCGGCTCGGGCGAAAAGATCAGATCGGCCGCCTGAGCCATGGTCGTGCCCGCCATGAAGGCGGCGAGGACGGCGAAGGATGGGGCTGCGCGCATGACTCTTCCGATTGCAAGTTCCATCCTGCCGTCGTGGCCGTAAAAGGACGTAAGGTCAAGCCTCGGCTTGGGCTATGGTTTCATGTTCGTGACAGGCCGAGGGAAGAACTTTCGTCCATTTGAGCGGTTGAGCGAAAGACAGAATGTTGCAAGGGAGAAATTCTTGTCCGTCTTCAGCGCCAGCAGCCGTCCGCGCCCGGATGAATTCTATCCCAAGCCGCCGCCGACCGAGCCGCTTCCCGGCATCCCGACACCGCCCGAGACGCCCCAGCCCGTTCTCCCCAGCGCCCCGTCTCCTCTGCCCGAGCAGCCGCCGGAACCCGAAAAGCCGATCACCCATCCGATGCCGCCGCCCGAGGTTCCGTAAGGGCTGATTCGGAGACGCGCCTGCGGCCTGTTCAGGCGCCCTCGACGCGGAGGTTGTTCTGCACATGGACGACGCCGGAGGCCAGCTCCGCCAGGTCTTCGGCCCGGCGCTTCAGGCCGCGGCTCGAAACGGTTCCTGCGAGCGTGACCTCGCCGTCCTTCACCAGCACCTCGACGTTCGACGCATCGATGAACGGATCGTCCGTCAGGCGCTCGCACACATCCTCGTGGATCCGCTCGTCCGAGCGCTTGTAACCCTTGGGCCCGCGTCCGCGATGAGCGCCGGCGGGGCGCCCTTCGTCCCGGCCGGATCGAAGTTCGGGATCGTTCGGATCGCGCGAACCGAAGGCGCCCAAGCCCGAGCGATCGCGGCTGTAACCCGGGTCGAAGCCTTCGTCGTCCGGAGGCCCGCCTCTGCCATCGTCGATCACGCCGCCGGAAAAATCGTCGGCATCGCCACCGTAGCCACCCGGATACTCCCGCCCCTCGCCGCGAAAGCCGACGGCGCCGCGCGGCGGCACGTCACCATAGCCGTTGTCGTCGTTGAAAGGGTTCCGATTTCTGCGGCGGACATCTACCATCGTTCTGCTCCCGACCATTCGCAGGAGCAACCACCCCGCTTCCCTCCGGTTCCACATAAAAGGAGCGCAGGTTTTTCCGGCATGAAAGCAGCTCGGCGCATCGCATTCTTCAACGACATCTTCGCCCGCGACCAGGGGCGCTGCGTCTATTGCGGCATTCCCGCGAGGCGCCCGGGACGCGGCGTCAAGCGCGCTCCCGATCTCGCGACCCTCGATCACGTGACGCCCAAATCGGCCGGAGGTCCCCTCGACCGCGACAACATCGTGCTGGCATGCGCCGCCTGCAACAACGAGCGCGGCACCATGGACGCACAGGCGTTCAGGGACTTGAAGGCGCGGCAGGCGAAGCGACAGGAGCTTTGAAGCCGCACGGCGTGGAACAGGTCCGTCCGTCCCGACGTTCGACAGCCGGAAGCGTCACGGCTACAGGACAATGTCGATGAACATCGAGGATCAGGTACGCGAGGCCATCGTGGCCGAGCTGAAGCGCCAGTCGGAGGCGGGCGAGCAAGGCCTTCGCGTCACGTCGGGCGAAGCCGAGACGATCACCATCGAAGGTCGCGTCAACCTCGATGAGCTGACGATGGCGGTGGTGGGCTCTCTGGCCGGCGGCCCCTGAGCCTTCAGGCCCCCGCCGCCGCGCCGAGCTGCGCCGACATTGCCTCCTGGTGCGGATCCAGGGCGAGATAGCGCAGCCTCCGCCGTTCCTTCGGTGCCCCGTCCAGGAGCGACAGGCTCATGTCCATGTCGCGCGTTCCGGCCGCCCAACGGTCGCGGATCGAGGAGGGCGAGTAGTCGAAGGCCTTGCCCGCGCGCTCGTCGCTTCCCGCGTAATAGGCCATGTGCAGCAGCGTGGCCTTGGGGCCGTCCGGCTCCCATCGGTCGCGCAGGGCATATTCCCGCTGGAGCGCCCTCAGGGTTCGCCGCGTGGAGCTGGCGAAGATGAGATCGTTCGCCCGTTCCGCCGTCGAATCGAGCGATGCCGGCCGGGAAGCCTGCAGGTTGAAGAGCTCGACCGCGATGCAGGTGAAATCCTGCCCCATGGGTTCGGCGAACGGCACGTCGAGGGGCAGATTGTTGGCGTAGCCCGGATCGCACAGCAGGCGGCCGCCGATCTCCACCGGCGGGAAGATCGGCGTGATCGCGGCGCTTGCCAGGAAGTGCTCGGGCGTGAGCGTGTCGCGGGTGGTGTCGAACAGGACTTCGTCGCCGGATTCCAGATCGACGCAGACGACGGCGAGCCTGATGGCGCCCCGGTTCAGGCGGTCGAAATCGATGAGCCGCTCCAGCGTCCGCCGCAGCGGCGCATGGTCGTAAAGCGCCACATCGTCCGGCATCCAGGGCAGCATGGACAGCATGCCGGGAAACCGATGGCCGAACAGCCCCGGCCGTCCGAACAGAAGCGCCGTGATCGTGTGAAGCTCATTGTAGGTGTGCCGGATCCGCGTGCCGCGTCCCAGCCGGCCCGGCGAGTGGATCATCGCTTCGTCCCAGAAGGCTCTGAGCCGTTCCAGGCGATCCTCGGGCGCGTTCCCGGCGATGATCGCACCCATGACCGCCCCGATGGATCCGCCGACGATCCATTGCGGCTCGATGGCCTGCCGCAGAAGCGGCTCGTAGGCCCCGGCGAGATAGGAGCCGAGCGCATTGCCGCCGCCGAGCACCAGGACGAGCGGCTGTTCCTTGCCCAATCTCGCTCGACCGGATTTCGACGGAGGGTTCATCGGAAACGCCTTGGCAAATCGGCGCAGGCCGCCAGGTTTGAAGAAACGTCCCCATGCGGGCATAGGAGACGGCAGGAAACGCTCGCCTCCGACGAGGGTTCCGGGCACAGGCAGAGCAGATGCGAGGAGACGACCGTGGCGAAGCAGGACATTTCCATCCGGACTGAAGACGGAACCGCCAAGGCGGGGCTGTTCCACCCCAGCCAGCGTTCGACGGCAGGCGTCATCCTCTACATGGATGCGTTCGGACCCCGACCCGCGCTCGATGCGATGGCCGAGCGTCTCGCGGGCGAGGGCTACCTGGTTCTCGTTCCCGATCTCTTCTACCGCTTCGGCGATTACGGCCCCCTCGATGCCAAGACGGCCTTCTCGGTGGAGCCGACCCGCAGCGTCTTGAGGGGCATGGTCGAGGGAACGACCCAGGACATGACCCGCCGGGACTCGGCCGCGTTCATTGCCGCTTTGACGGAGGCCGGCGCCACGGGCCGGATCGGCACGGTCGGCTATTGCATGGGCGGAGGCCGCGCCATCCATGCGGCTGCCGCCTATCCGGACCGCGTTGCCGCCGCGGCGAGCTTCCACGGCGGTCGCCTCGCGAGCGATGCGCCCGACAGCCCGCACCGTCACGTGGCGACGATCAAGGGCCGCGTCTATGTCGGCAGCGCCGGCGTCGACGGCAGTTTCCCGCCCGAACAATCGGCCCTTCTGGCAGAGGCGTTGCGGCGGGCCGAGATCGATCACATCATCGAAAACTATGTCGGCATGGCGCATGGCTGGACCGTGTCGGACCACGGCGTCTATGACGAGCGCGGCGCCGAGCGGCACTGGAAGCGGCTGCTCACCTTCTTCGACGAGACGTTGCGGTAAGTTCTTACACGGGCTTCGGCGCCTTCGACGGGAGCGGGAACAGGCTCATGAAGCGAAGCGCGAGGG
Organism: Microvirga lotononidis; assembly: GCF_034627025.1. Classification (NCBI taxonomy): domain Bacteria; kingdom Pseudomonadati; phylum Pseudomonadota; class Alphaproteobacteria; order Hyphomicrobiales; family Methylobacteriaceae; genus Microvirga; species Microvirga lotononidis. The sequence goes on from NZ_CP141048.1 coordinate 1,878,878, forward strand.
CGCGGTCGCCCTCGACCTGCAGAACGCCCGCCTGTTCCAGCGTGTCCAGGGGCTGGCCGCCATAGATCGCGCCGGCGAGCACCGGCGGGGGACCCGCCAAGGTCACATCCACCGAGTCGAGCGGTGCGCGGGTGATCCCGATCCGTCCGTCCGCGACCTGGGCAACGAAGGTGTCCTCGCCGATGCGGAAGCCGATTCGCGCATCGAGACCCTCGGCACGCTTCGCGTCGAACATCGTCCTCATGGACAGCACCAGGGAGGCGGTGCTGAACGGCAGGGTCGGATCGTGCGACGGGGAGCGGGCGGCCCAGCGGCCCATGGCCTGGAAGATCGGCTCGCTTTCGTAGCCCCATTCCGTCAGCTCGTAGACCTGCGTGGCGGCTGGCGGGGGCAGCTTGCGCCGCACCAGGATTCCTGCGGCTTCGAGTCCTTCGAGGCGCTGCGTCAGAACATTGGCACTGATTCCGGGCAGGCTCTCGCGCAGGTCGCTGAAGCGCTTCGGCCCCAGCATGAGCTCGCGCATCACCAGAAGGGCCCAGCGCTCGCCGACGAGATCGAGCGCGTGAGCGGTCGCGCAGGCGTCCTCGTAATGACGCTTGGAGCGGCCTTCCGATTTATCAGTTATTTTTTCTAACTTCATAGTTGCTATTTATAACTAAACGTGGAATCACTGTCAAACCACAAGCCAAGAGGGAGCGGCCCCATGTCCAAACTGATCTTCGTGAACCTGCCCGTCAGCGACCTGTCCAAGTCCATCGCCTTCTACGAGGCCCTGGGGGCGGTGAAGAACGAGCAGTTCACCGACCACACGGCCGCCTGCATGGTCTTCTCCGAGACCATCCATGCGATGCTGCTGACGCACGACAAGTTCCGCCAGTTCACACCGAAAAAGATCGCCGATGCCAAGGACAGCACCGAGGTGCTGATCTGCCTGTCCGCCGATAGCCGCGACGAGGTCGACGCGACCCTTGCCAAGGCCGCGGCCGCAGGAGGCACGGTCGATCCCGGCCCGAAGCAGGATTACGGCTTCATGTATGGCCGCAGCTTCGAGGATCCCGACGGGCATATCTGGGAAGTGATGTGGATGGATCTCGCGGCCGCCAAGGAGGCCATGAGCGCACCCGCCGTGGCCTAGGCTCACACAGTTCAAGGGGAGAGAAGACGATGCCCGACCAGAATGCCGCCGCGCATGAACTCTCGATCACGCGTCTGATCGATGCCTCGCCCGAGGCCGTCTACAAGGTCTGGACCGAACGCGCCGCCGATTGGTGGGCACCACGCCCCTACACGACGCCGGTGGTCGATTGGGACCTTCGCCCCGGCGGGCGCGCCTATACGATGATGCGCTCGCCCGACGGCACCGACATGCCCCACGAGGGTGTGTTCCTGGAAGTCGTGCCCGACCGCAAGATCGTCGTGACCGACGCCTTCGGGCCGGACTGGATTCCGCAGAACGCCTTCATGCTCGCCGTCTTCACCTTCGAGCCGGAAGGCTCCGGCACCCGCTACACGGCCCGCGTGCGGCACTGGAGCGATGAGGCCATGAAGCAGCACGAGCAGATGGGCTTCCACCAAGGCTGGAGCATCGTGGCGGGCCAGCTGGCCGAGCTGGCGGAAGGCCGGCCCGTGGCCTCCGCGGCCTGATTCATCGAGGGGAGGAACAGAATGTCCAAGATCAAGCCGTGCCTCTGGTTCGACGGGAAGGCCGAGGAAGCCGCACGATTCTATGTCTCGCTCCTGCCGGATTCGCGCATCGACGCCCTTGTGCCCTACAGCGTCGAGACGCCCGGCGGAAAGCCTGGCGACGTGATGGTCGTGGAGTTCACGCTCGCCGGCGAGAGCTACATGGCCCTCAACGGCGGTCCGTACTTCCAGTTCACGCCGGCGATCTCGCTGGCCGTGACCTGCGCCGATCAGGCCGAGATCGACCGCCTGTGGGATGCCCTGTCCGATAGCGGCTCGACGCAGCAATGCGGCTGGCTCACGGATCGTTACGGCGTCTCCTGGCAGGTCGTGCCCGCCGCCCTCGACGCCATGATGAAGGACAAGGACCCCGCAAAGGTCCGCCGGGTCATGGAAGCGGTGCTCACGATGGTCAAGCTCGATGTCCGTGCGCTCGAGAACGCCTATCGCGGCTCGGCGGCGGCATAACGCGCCGCCTGTGCGGGCGGCAGGCTGCATCGGCCGCCCGCACAGGATTGAAAAAGTCACCCCGGCCATGCAAGCTCAGGCAGGCAGCAGGGGAAAGCGATGGTCGTCTATGTCTTGGCGCTCCTGATCGGAGTGATTGCGGGCCTGCGTGCGATGACCGCTCCGGCGGCGGTCAGCTGGGCGGCCTTTCTCGGCCTCATCGATCTCGAAGGAACCTGGCTCGCCTTCCTGGGCTATCGCTTCACGCCCTGGATCATGACGGTTCTCGCCATCGGCGAGCTGATCGGCGATCAGCTTCCCACGACGCCCAGCCGCAAGACGCCGCTTCCCTTCGCAGCCCGGATCATCATCGGCGGGCTGTGCGGCGGCGCGATCGCCGTGCAGGGCGGCTCCTTCCTCGGGGGGCTCGTCGCCGGAGCCCTGGGCGGGATCATCGGGACGCTCGGCGGAGCGGAAGGACGGGCGCGCCTCGCCGCCGCCTTCGGCAAGGATCGCCCCGCCGCCTTGATCGAGGATGCCATTGCCATTGTGGGAGCGGTCTTGATCGTGGGAGCGGTGCCATGACGAAAGACTTCGATGCCATCGTGGTCGGGGCCGGACAGGCGGGGCCTTCGCTCGCCGGGCGGCTGACGGCGGCGGGGATGAAGGTCGCCATCGTCGAGCGCAAGCTCTTCGGCGGAACCTGCGTCAACACCGGCTGCATGCCGACGAAGACCCTCGTGGCGAGCGCCTATGCGGCGCATCTGGCGCGCCGGGGGGCGGATCTCGGCTTTTCCATCGCAAGCCCCGTCGCGGTCGACATGAAGCGGATCAAGGCCCGGGCCGAGACCGTCTCGACCCATGCGCGCACCAATGTCGAGACCTGGCTGCGCGGCATGGATGGCCTGACGGTGCTCGAAGGTCATGCCCGCTTCGAGGGGCCGGACACGATCCACGTCGGCGAGGAGCGTCTGAAAGCGCCGCGGATCTTTCTCAACGTGGGCGGCCGTGCAAGCATCCCCGCCATGCCGGGCGTCGACACGGTGCCCTATCTCACCAACACGTCGATCCTCCGGCTCGATACCCTTCCCCGTCATCTCGTCGTGGTCGGCGGCAGCTATATCGGGCTCGAATTCGCCCAGATGTATCGCCGCTTCGGCGCGCAGGTGACCGTGGTCGAGAAAGGGCCGCGCCTGATCGCCCGCGAGGACGAGGACGTGTCGGAGACCATTCGCGACATCCTGACCGCCGAGGGAATCACGGTTCGCACCGATGCCACCTGCATCGGATTCAAGCCCCACGAGGACGGCGTGGCGGTCGACGTGGATTGCACCTCCGGCGATCCGTTCGTGGTCGGCTCGCATGTGCTGCTCGCCGTCGGGCGCCGCCCCAACACCGACGATCTCGGCCTCGACAAGGCCGGAATCGCCGTCGATGCACGGGGCATGATCGAGGTCGACGATTTCCTCGCCACCAACGTCCCGGGCATCTGGGCCCTCGGCGACTGCAACGGCCGCGGCGCCTTCACGCACACGGCCTACAACGATTACGAGATCGTGGCGGCCAACCTTCTCGACGGTGCATCGCGGCGCGTGAGCGACCGGCTTCTCGGCTACGCGCTCTACATCGATCCGCCGCTCGGCCGCGTTGGCATGACGGAAACGGAGGCGCGCAAATCGGGCCGCAAGCTTCTCGTCTCCAAGCGCCCGATGACGCGGGTCGGGCGGGCCATCGAGAAGGGCGAAACGATGGGCTTCATGAAGATCGTCGCCGATGCCGAGACCCGGAGAATCCTTGGTGCGGCCATTCTCGGGACCGGCGGCGACGAGGCGATCCACGGCATCCTCGACATGATGAATGCCCGTGCGGACTACACCACCCTGCAATGGGCGGTGCCGATCCATCCGACGGTCTCCGAACTGATCCCCACGGTCCTCGGCGACCTGAAACCTGCGGTTTGAAGGCGGTCGCCCATCTCGGTCCCGGGCTGCTCGGTCGCATTACCTCGGGCGCATTACGGAATTGTAATTCTCCCGCAATGCAGCGCACAAACGGCCACGCCTAACCTGATCCTCGTCGGTTCGGACGGAGGAGCATCCATGACTGCGAATCAGGAGCTCGATGGGCAAGGGAAAACCAAGCTGTCGCCCTTCGATCTGAAACAGATCAGGGATGCCGTCAGTCAATTGCGCGCGGCAAGCCCGAAAAGCGCCCTGGCCGATCTGGTCGAGGAAAAGATCCGGGCGCTCGAGAACGAGGATCCCACCTATACCCTGGAGGAACGTCATTCGCCCCGCTGGCGGATCTTCGGTTAGAGAGCGGAGCCTGCGGCCCAGGACGGCGGACCATCGGGGATCCCGCCTCAAGGGCCATGACCTTAAACCCGGCCGTAACCGATTCTGGAATATCGTAGGATGGGCCACCCGGAGGAGCAGCGTCGATGGTGCAGGGTTTCGAGCATGTGGGCATGACCAGCAGCGATCTCGACAGGACCATCGGGTTCTATAGCGGTCTGCTGGGTCTCAAGGAGATCCTGGTCAAGCGCACGGGCGAGGGCGGCCGCATCGCGTTTCTCGAAACCGGCGGGGTCATGCTCGAAATCGTCGAGCCGGCCGCATCGGTCCAGGTTCCGGCCCGCGAGGTTCCCGTCACCGAAGCCGGCATCCGCCACATCACCTTCCGGGTCGACGACGTCGAGGCGATCTACGAAAGGCTTCGTTCCGCCGGCGTGGAATTCACCGTGCCGCCGCGCAAGGCCGCGAATGCCGAACTGATCCGCAAGGTGGCGTTCTGCAAGGACCCGGACGGCATCGTGGTCGAGTTCCTGGAACGGGTCTGATCATCACGCGGGCAAGCTTTTTGCCGCGAGCCTCGCTCCGAAGGTCTTCAGGTATTTCATGCCCGTGTCGCACATCACCGTGACGATCGTGGCATCGGGCCCCAGCCTGTCGGCGAGGCGCAAGGCCGCGACCACGTTCGCGCCCGTCGACGTGCCGGCGAACAGGCCTTCCTCGCGGGCGAGCCGGAACGCCATCGCGGTGGCCTCTTCGGTCGACACGCGCTCGATGTCGTCGGCGATGCTGTCGTGCCAGAGCGGCACCACGTAGCCGGCGCCGATGCCGTCGATCTTGTGAGCGCCCGATGGGCCTCCCGACAGGACGGGGGATTCCGCCGGCTCGACGGCGACGATCCGCACCGATTCGCGGTGCCGCCGCAGCCGCTCGGCGATGCCGCGCAGGGAGGCGGCCGTGCCGACGCTCTGCACGAAGGCGTCGATACGGCCCTCCGTCTGCCGTAAAATCTCGTCGGCCATCCGGTGATAGGCGGCGATCTGATCCCGGTTCTTCATCTGGTCGGTCCCGAACGAGCCCTTCGCCTCGGCGATGACGCGGGCCTCTTCGATCATGTCCTTCGTCAGCTTCTCGGTCATGCGTCCGCCGTCGCTGGGCACGATATGCAGCGTCGCGCCCAGAAGCGCCATGTGATCGCGCTTCTCCTGGGCGAAGGCATCCGAGGTCACGATGTCGAGCGGGTATCCCTTCACGGCGCAGACCAGCGCCAGGGACACCCCGGTGCTGCCGCCGGTATACTCGACCACCGCGCCGCCCGGCGCGAGGCGCCCATCCGCCTCCGCCGCCTCGATCATGGCGAGCGCCATTCGGTCCTTCATGCTGCCGGTGGGATTCTGGTTCTCCAGCTTCAGCAGGATGCGGGCGCCGTTGGTCGGGCGGATGTTGCGCAGGCCGATGAGGGAGGTGTTGCCGATATGGTCGAGGATGGTGGGGGAATGATGTGTCATGAGCTCTTGTCCGGGAACGCCGCCTTGTAGGCCGAGGCAGGACGCCTGTCAGGTCCAGAATCCGGACTTCTGCCGAGCCGACGATCATGCTAGCCCATGGCCCATGGCAGATTACGGTCAGTTCTGTTCCGTGGCCCGCGCCCATGAGGCGATCGGTGGGCGCTGGACTCTCCTCGTGGTGCGGGAGTTGCTGTGCGGCAGCCGGCGCTTCAACGACATCCGCCGCGGCATCCCGCGCATTTCCCGCACCATGCTCTCGGAGCGCCTGCAGGAGCTGGTCCACGTGGGAGTGGTCACGCGCATCGAGGGCGGCCATGGGCCCGAATATGCGCTGACGGAAGCGGGCCGGGAGCTGATGGGTATTGTCGGCGCTCTCGGGACCTGGGGGCAGCGCTGGCTCCCGCGCCGGGCCGAGGCCGAGGATCTCGACCTCGAGCCCATTCTCGTCGACATGGAGCGGCGCGTTCGGACCGAGGTCTTGCCGGACGAACCCATGGTCATCCGCTTCGAAATTGAAGGTCAGCGCCAGCCGCGCTTCCTGCTCATGAAAGTGGCCGACGTCGCGCTCTGCGGCCGCAACCCGGGCTTTCCCGAGCCGCTCCGCGTGCGCGGCCCTCTCCCTGCCCTGGCTGCCTGGTGGCGGGGCGACGTGAGCTTTGCCGAGGCTCAGCGGAGGGGGCTGAACGTGGAAGGCCCCAAGGCGCTCGCCCAGGCCTTTCCGGACTGGTTCGAGCGCTACATGTTCGCCGAAGTCCCGCCTGCCGCCGGAACCTGAGGGGGCGACCTCGTGAAAGGCTCGACAACCCTGCCAATCTCCTGTATAGGCGCGGCCTCAACTTAAAACAGGACGCCGAAATCCCGCGGGTTTTGAGATCGCTCAGGGCCACGCAACGGCAGGAGTACAACGATGAACCTCATTCAGCAGCTCGAGCAGGAGCAGATTGCCAAGCTCGCCAAGACCATTCCCGACTTCCAGCCCGGCGATACCGTCATCGTCAACGTGAAGGTGAAGGAAGGCGAGCGTACCCGCGTTCAGGCCTACGAGGGCGTCTGCATCGCCCGTTCCGGCGGCGGCCTCCACGAGAGCTTCACGGTTCGTAAGATCTCCTACGGCGAAGGCGTCGAGCGCGTGTTCCCGCTCTACTCGCCGCTCGTCGATTCCATCAAGGTCGTGCGCCGTGGCGCCGTCCGCCGCGCCAAGCTGTACTACCTGCGCGACCGTCGCGGCAAGTCGGCCCGTATCGCCGAGCGCACCGAGAAGAAGACCGAGGCCCCGGCTGCCGCCGAGTAAGGCCCGTCTCATCGGCAGAATTCACGAAGGCGCGGCTCGAAACCGCGCCTTTTTGCTGAGCGGTCCTTGAGGACCGCACCAGGCCCAAGCGCGACAAAAATATAATTGCGCGCCGATTGCCTTCTGCTATGCGATCGTTTCAAGGCCGTGTGCGCTCAGGACATCTTCCCGTTCGCGCGATAGGCCGCTAAACACGCCAGACCACCATTTTCGACCGTTGGAAGAGACCTATGGCCAAGCCCCGCACCCTCTATGACAAGATCTGGGACGACCACGTCGTCGATCAGCAGGATGACGGGACTTGCCTTCTCTATATCGACCGTCACCTCGTCCATGAAGTGACCAGCCCCCAGGCCTTCGAGGGCCTGCGCATGACCGGCCGCAAGGTGCGCCAGCCGCAGAAGACCCTGGCCGTGGTCGATCACAACGTGCCGACCTCCGACCGCTCGCACGGCATCGAGGATCCCGAGGCCGCGACCCAGGTCGCCGCTCTCGCCCAGAACGCCAAGGAATTCGGCGTCGAGTACTACAACGAGCTCGACACCCGCCAGGGCATCGTCCACGTGGTGGGGCCCGAGCAGGGCTTTACGCTGCCGGGGATGACCATCGTGTGCGGCGACAGCCACACCTCGACCCATGGCGCCTTCGGGTCGCTCGCCCACGGCATCGGCACCTCTGAGGTCGAGCACGTGCTCGCCACCCAGACGCTGATCCAGAAGAAGGCCAAGAACATGCGCGTGACCGTGGATGGGCAGCTGCCCCCCGGCGTCACGGCGAAAGACATCATCCTGGCCATCATCGGCGAGATCGGCACCGCCGGCGGCACCGGCCACGTGATCGAATATGCGGGCGAGGCCATCCGGTCCCTGTCGATGGAAGGCCGCATGACGATCTGCAACATGTCGATCGAGGGCGGAGCCCGCGCCGGCATGGTGGCCCCCGACGAGAAGACCTATGCCTACCTGAAGGACCGCCCGAAGGCCCCGAAGGGCGAGGCCTGGGACGCGGCCGTGCGGTACTGGGACAGCCTCCGGACGGACGAAGGCGCCTTCTTCGACACCGAAATCCGTCTCGATGCCGCCAATCTGCCGCCCATCGTCACCTGGGGCACGTCGCCTGAGGACGTGGTGTCGGTTGCCGGCGTGGTGCCGAACCCGGACGACATCCAGGACGAGAACAAGCGCCGCTCCAAGTGGCGGGCGCTGGAATATATGGGCCTCACGCCGGGCACGAAGATCACCGACATCGTCCTCGACCGCGTCTTCATCGGCTCCTGCACCAATGGCCGCATCGAGGACCTGCGGGCCGTCGCCAAGGTGGTCGAAGGCAAGCGCGTGGCAGAGAGCGTGAACGCCATGATCGTGCCGGGCTCCGGCATCGTGAAGATGCAGGCCGAGGCCGAGGGGCTGGACAAGATCTTCAAGGCAGCCGGCTTCGACTGGCGCGAGCCCGGTTGCTCCATGTGCCTCGCCATGAACGCCGACCGCCTTGCGCCTCACGAGCGCTGCGCTTCCACGTCGAACCGCAACTTCGAGGGCCGTCAGGGCTTCAAGGGCCGGACCCATCTCGTGTCGCCCGCCATGGCGGCGGCGGCGGCGATCGCCGGCCGGTTCGTGGACATCCGCACCTTCGGCTGACTTAATCCGGCACCAAACGAAAAGGCCGCGACTCGCCCGAGCCGCGGCCTTTTCCATGGGATACCAAACGCTTAGTCGATGTAGCCCCGGCGGCCGGCTACGACCTGGCGGCAGCGCTCGACCGGACGGCGGACGACCACGCCGTTCGGGCGGACGCGCTCTTCCATGACCGTGCGGCAGACGGTGCGGGACCGGACGGGACGCACCACGCGGCGCTCGACGACGCGCCCGCGATAGCCGTCGCGATAATCGTGACCGTAATGCCGTTCCTGCGCCACGCGGACGCCCGACGGACCGATCCGGACATCGACACCCTGTGCCGACGCCGCACCGGCACCGAGAACCACCAGCCCGGCCGCAGCCAGGATACCAAACACCTTACGCATTGTTGCCTCGTGAACAGTTGACAGTTCGGGCCTGTTAACGGCCAAGCGTGCGAGACGTTCCGTTGCGAAGAGCCAATTCAATCGCCATGGTAAAGCAACGGTAAGGGAGCTGGAGGAGGGATTCATGAGCGACCAGGACCGGGAAGCCCGCGAGGCTCGCGAGGCGCTGGAGCGGGTCCAGAGGGATACGGACACCCTTGGCTCCTCGGCGCTCGCCCGCATGGGACGGCGCGCCGGCGAGCATTTCGGCGCCAAGGATGCCATCGGGGCGGGCGAGGACGGCGGCACCGACCCGATCGAGCTCTGGGGCCGCCGTATCGGGCGGGCTCTATCCCTGGTGGGCGTGGTGATTCTCGCCTTGTGGCTTCTCGTTCAGCTGAGGATCCTCTGACCCCATGACCGCCCTCGCCGATCTGCAAGCCCCCACCCTCGACGACCTCGAAATCCTGGCGCGGGACGCCTATGCCCGCCTGCCGGAGGAGTTCCGCCGGCTTTGCGAGGGCGTCGTGATCCGGGTCGAAGATTTTCCCGACGACGAGACCCAGCGGGAGATGGGCTGCGAGACGCCTTTCGACCTCCTCGGCCTCTTCCGCGGCATCGGCTTGGCGCAGGGCGGGGCCATGATGCAGACGGGCCAGTTCCCCAACATGGTCTGGCTCTACCGCCGTCCGATCCTCGATTACTGGGCCGAGAACGAGGAGAGCCTGGGCCACCTCGTCACCCATGTGCTGGTGCACGAGATCGGCCACCATTTCGGACTCTCCGACGACGACATGGAAGCCATCGAGGCGGCGGTTTCCTAAGGCTTATAAAATTGCGCCAAATGCCCGGTCGGCGACAATTCTTTGCGCGCCGCGACCATCGTTGACCTAGCCGTCCTTGAAACCCTTTGGTATGAGGCATCGGACAGCGGCCCGGCTGCCGCCTTCAGGGATATGAGGACCATGGACAAGTTCACCGTGCTGGAAAGCGTCGCGGCGCCGCTGCGGATCATCAATATCGACACCGATATGATCATCCCCAAGCAGTACCTGAAGACGATCAAGCGCACCGGGCTCGGAACGGGTCTCTTCTCGGAGATGCGCTATCGCGAGGACGGTTCGGAGAACCCGGATTTCGTGCTCAACCAGCCGGCCTATCGCAATGCCCAGATCCTGGTGGCGGGCGACAATTTCGGCTGCGGCTCCTCCCGCGAACATGCCCCCTGGGCGCTGCTCGATTTCGGCATCCGCTGCGTGATCTCCACCAGCTTCGCGGACATCTTCTACAACAACTGCTTCCAGAACGGCATTCTGCCGATCAAGGTCTCGCCGGAGGACCTGGAGAAGCTCTTCGACGATGCCGAGCGCGGCGCCAACGCGACCCTGACCATCGACCTGGAGAACCAGGAGATCCGCGGTCCCGACGGCGGTACGGTCAAGTTCGACATCGACCCGTTCAAGAAGCACTGCATGCTCAACGGCCTCGACGGCATCGGCCTGACCATGGAGAAGGGCACCGCCATCGACCGCTTCGAGCAGAAGCTCTCCGAGCGCGCCTGGGCTTAAATCGTCCGGGAATCGTTCCCGGCCGCATGTGAGCCGGGAATGACGCTGAGAAGCCGGTTAGGGACGGATGACCCATGGCAGACGGAAAGCCACACATTCTCGATCGCCGCGACTGGGCCTCGCATCCCACGCTCTGGAAGGGGCGGGTCGAAGGCCAGACCCTCGGCACCGGCGCCACCGTTCTGTTCTATGTGGCCGAGGACGTGGGCGTCGGACCGAAATGGCACGTCCATCCCTACGATGAGATCTTCATCATCCGCGAGGGCCGGGCTCTCTTCACGGTCGGCAACGAACGCTTCGAATGCGAGGCCGGTCAGATCGTGTTCGGACCGGCGGGCGTCCCGCACAAATTCGTCAATCTCGGACCCGGCCGCCTCGAAACCACCGACATCCACGTCAGCGACCGCTGGATCCAGACGGATTTGCCCGATCCCGAGCTTGATTGATCCGACAGCGATGCGTGCATCGGAGAGTGCCGTCAGGCCCTCCCGCGTCATCAGCGGCCTTGTGTCGGCCAAGCCGGAAAGGGCGGCGCCGTCGCCTGCTTCCAGCCGAAACTCTTCGAGCGGGCTCGGGCTTGAAGTCTGTCTTGGCGAAAGCCACGAATCGTAGCCTGCCATCATCCGTCGTTCTCACGCCCCTTAGGCGTTAATTCTCCAGGGAAGCCGCCAGTCGAGACTGTGCTGAAGAGCTATGCTTTGGGGTAATTCTCAATAGCTAAAGCCTGAATATTGCCTTCCGGGAGAGATCGGTACTAGCTTTTAAGCAAGCTGATCGTCCGAAAAGCGTGAATACATCGTCACTGTTCAGTCTAGGTCGATCGCTCATCAAAAATGTACTGACTAAGTTCCCAGATGGCGAAATTGGAAGACGCAGCGTGCTGTTGACGCGCCGCCGCAAGGCGTGGGGGTTCGAGGCCCTCTCTGGGAGCCAATCCATTCCTCAGCTTCACCGATCATGTTGCCGTCGCGATGACGTGAAGGTGGCGAGGGGACCGGTGCAATCGCCTTCCGGCCCCGTTTCCATAAGATTAACCAAATTGCCTGCAAGGTCGCGGGCATGAAACGCATCATTGTTCCCGCGCTCCTCGGTCTTGCCTCAGTGACGATGGCCGCCCCGGCTTCGGCCCAGGCGAATTTCAACTCGTGCCTGTCCAGCCTGCGCTCGCAGGCGGCCGCCAAGGGTATTTCCGGCCAAGCCTTCGATGTCGCGACTCGCGGCGTCACGCCGGATCTGACGATCCTCGACCTCATGAACAATCAGCCCGAGTTCAAGACGCCGATCTGGGACTACCTCTCCGCGCTCGTCGACGAGGAGCGGGTGCAGGACGGCCGCGCCGCCATGCGCCAATGGGGCCAAGCGCTCGCCTCCGCCGAGGCGCGCTTCGGCGTGGACCGCCATGCCATCGCGGGCGTGTGGGGCGTCGAATCCAATTTCGGCAAGGATATCGGCGGGCGTTCGCTGATCCAGTCCCTGACGACCCTCGTCTGCTATGCGCCGCGCCGCAACGAGTATTTCAAGGGCGAGCTGATGGCCACCCTGAAGATCGTGCAGGACGGGGACATCAACCCAGCCAACCTGCGCGGCTCCTGGGCCGGCGCCTTCGGCCATACCCAGTTCATGCCCTCGACTTTCCAGCGCCTCGCCGTCGACGGCGACGGGGACGGGCGTCGCGACATCATGAATTCTGTCCCCGACGCGGTTCACTCGACGGCGAACTTCCTCAAGAAGGCCGGCTGGGTGAACGGCCTGCCATGGGGCTACGAGGTGAGACTGCCGCAGAACTTCAATGCGAGCCTCGCCGGGCGCAAGAACAAGAAGCCGCTCGCCACCTGGGCCGCCATGGGCGTGCGCCGCGTCGACGGCCGTCCCCTGTCGGGCAATTACGCGGCCGGCATCATCATCCCGGCCGGCGTCAACGGCCCGGCCTTCCTCGTCACCAAGAACTTCGATGCGGTCTATTCCTACAACGCGGCGGAGTCCTACGGCCTCGCCATCGCTCTGCTGGGGGATCGCCTGAAGGGCCTGCCGGGCATCCAGACCGCATGGCCGACCGACGATCCGCCCCTGTCGCGCGCTCAGCGCCGCGAATTGCAGCAGCTCCTGACCGCCCGCGGCTACGACGTGGGCGAGCCGGACGGCAAGATCGGCGCCAAGACCCGCGAGGCCATCAAGGACGTGGAGCGCCGTATCGGCCTCGAGCCCCGCGGCCGGCCCGGCGGCAAGGTGCTGGAGGCGCTCCGGGGCTAGGACCCGGTACGAAGCCAGAAAGCCGTGCTCGTGAAAAGCGGGCCCGGTTTTTCTCGTGAAGGACGATGCGCCGGCGCATGAGCGGCGCATCGGACCCAAAAGTTCGGATCCACTTTTGGGTCCGATGCTCCGGACACGCTCATCCCAATGGCCTTGATCGGCCAGTTGCAGTGGTGGCGGGTTTGGAGTTGTACTGATTCCATGCTCATCGCCCTTCTCACCGACATCCACGGCAACCGTGAGGCTCTGTCCGCCTGTCTCGCCCACGCGCGTCTGCTCCATGTCGACCGTTTCGTCTTTCTCGGCGACTATGTCGGCTACGGGGCCGATCCGGCCTGGGTGGTCGATACGGTCAGAGGGCTCGTGAACCAGGGCGCCGTGGCGCTTCTCGGCAATCACGACGCGGCCATCGACGGCTCCGACCAGGACATGAACAGCATTGCCCAGGAGGCGATCCGCTGGACCCGCACACAGCTCGGGTCGGAGCAGCGGCGGTTCCTGGCCGGTCTTCCCCTGACCCACGAGGAGGGGAGCGTCCTCTACGTTCACGCCAACGGCTACGCCCCCCGCAGCTGGGACTACATGTCGGGTCTCATGGAGGCGGTCCGGCATTTCAGCCGGGTCGACGCCCACATCACCTTCTGCGGGCATGTGCATGTGCCGATGCTCTTCCACATGAGCACCACCGCCAAGGTCGGGGCATTCGCCCCCGTCGCCAACAACGATATCCCGCTCCTGCCGACGCGCACCTGGCTCGCGGTGATCGGCGCCGTCGGGCAGCCGCGGGATGGGGTCGCGGCGGCGAATTACGCGGTCTTCGACACCGCCAGCCAGACCCTGCGCTATCTGCGCGTCCCCTACGACACGGCAACCGCGGCCCGGAAGGTGCGCGAGGCGGGCCTGCCCGAAAAGCTGGCGCTTCGCCTCGAACAGGGCCGCTGACGCATGCGCTGGCGCGTCAATCCCGGCATGGTGATCGACGGATTCGAGCTGCGGGAGAATCTCGGCACCGGCGGCATGGCGCAGCTCTGGGCGGTGAGCCGCGAAGACGATCCGGCGCCCCTGATCATGAAGATCCCGATGTTGATCGACAGCGACGACCCGCTGCCCATCGTGTGCTTCGAGACCGAGCAGATGATCATGCCGCGCCTGTCGGGGCCGCATGTGCCCCGCTTCGTGGCGACGGGCCCGCTCGATCCCATGCCCTACATCGTCATGGAGCGCATCCCCGGCGCATCGCTCAAAAGCCGGCTCGACGAGGCGCCTCTCCCCTGGTCCGAGGTCGCCGCCATCGGGGCCAAGGTGGCCCATGCCCTGCACGACCTGCATCGCCAGCACGTGATCCATCTCGACATCAAGCCGAGCAACGTGATGATCCGGGACACGGGCGAGGCGGTTCTGATCGATTACGGCTTCTCCCGGCACGAATACCTTCCCGATCTTCTGGCCGAGGAGTTCCGCGAGCCCTTCGGGACCACGCCCTACATGGCGCCGGAACAGGTGCTGCAGGACCGGGCCGACCCGCGCAGCGATCTCTTCGCGCTCGGCGTGATGATGTATGTGTTCGTCACGGGCGAGCGCCCGTTCGGCAATCCGCGCGGCGGCGAGATCCGTCGCCGCCTCTGGCGCGACCCGGTGCCGCCCCGGGCGCTCAATCCCGATTGCCCGCGATGGTTGCAGGAGGTGATCCTGCGTTGCCTGGAGGTCGATCCGGACGAGCGCTATGCAACGGCAGCCTTGCTCGCCCTCGACCTGGAGAACCCCGAACAGGTCCGGCTGACGGAGCGGGCCGAGCGGCTGGAACGGGACGGCGGCGTCAAGACCTTCCGGCGCTGGCTGAAGGCGCGCAAGGCGCAGCCGCTCGAGACGCCCGACATCGCCGGTCACCTGTCGCGGGCGCCCATCATCCTGGCCGCCATCGATCTCTCTCCGGGCAACGAGGATCTCGCAGAGGCCCTGCGCAGGATGGTCGGCCGGATCCTGTCCATCGAAGGCGAGGCGCGCATCGCCTGCGTCAACGTCCTGAAGACCTCGCGCATCGCCGTGGACATCCTGGAGGACCAGGACGGCAACAGCCTTCATGTCCAGCGGCTCGTCCAGCTCCGCCACTGGGGCGTGTCCCTCGACATCCCCCAGGAGCGGATCACCTGCAGCGTGCTGGAGGCGCCCGACCCGGCCGCCGCTCTCGTCGATTACGCCCGCCGCAACAATGTCGACCACATCGTGATCGGCGCTCGAGCCTCCTCGGCGCTCAGGCGCTACCTCGGCAGCGTCTCCTCGCAGGTGGTGGCCGAGGCGCCGTGCTCCGTCACGGTGGTCAGGACACCGAAGGACAGGCGTGCGGAAAACGGCCAGGACGCCTCCGCCTAAGGGACGACGCGACAAAAGCTTGCCAAGCCGCGCATTCGGTCTTTTAAGAACCCTGCATTCTATCAAGACAGAACAGGGGCCCTCCCATGGCAACGCACAAGCTTCTCCTTCTCCCCGGCGACGGCATCGGTCCGGAGGTCATGCGCGAGGTCGAGAAGATCGTGGGCTGGTTCCGCAAGCGCGGCGTCGGCTTCGAGACGGAGACGGATCTCGTCGGTGGGGCGGCCTATGACGCGCACGGCGTGTCGATCTCCGAAGCCGCCATGGATCGTGCCCAACAGGCCGATGCGGTGCTCTTTGGCGCCGTCGGCGGCGCGAAATGGGACAGCGTTCCCTACGCGGTGCGTCCCGAAGCCGGCCTGCTGCGCCTGCGCAAGGATCTCGGCCTCTTCGCCAACCTGCGTCCGGCGATCTGCTATCCGGCCCTGGCCGATGCCTCCTCGCTCAAGCGCGAGGTGGTGGAAGGCCTCGACATCATGATCGTGCGCGAACTCACGGGCGGCGTCTATTTCGGCGAGCCGAAGGAGATCGTGACCCTGGAGGACGGCTCCCAGCGCGCCGTCGACACGCAGATCTACCACACGCACGAGGTGGAGCGCATCGCGCGCGTCGCCTTCGATCTCGCCCGCAAGCGCCGCAACAAGGTCTCCTCGGCCGAGAAGTTCAACGTGATGAAGACCGGTGTGTTCTGGCGCCAGGTCGTCACTCGCATCCACAAGGGCGAGTTCTCGGACGTCGAGCTCGAGCACGTGCTCGCCGACAACTGCGCCATGCAGCTGGTGCGCTGGCCGAAGCAGTTCGACGTGATCGTCACGGACAACCTCTTCGGCGACATCCTGTCGGATATCGCCGCGATGCTCACCGGATCTCTCGGCATGCTGCCTTCCGCTTCACTCGGCGCGGAAGATCCGGTCACCGGACAGCGCAAGGCGCTCTACGAGCCCGTGCACGGCTCGGCGCCCGACATCGCCGGCAAAGGACTGGCCAATCCCATCGCCATGATCGGCTCATTCGGCATGGCCCTGCGCTACTCCTTCGGCCTGCTCGACGAGGCGGATCGTCTGGACAAGGCGATCGCCAACGTGCTCGCCTCCGGTACCCGCACCAAGGACATCGCGGCTCCCGGGGCGAACGCGGTCGGCACCCAAGACGTGGGCGATGCCATCGTCAAGGAACTGGAAGCCCTTTCGTAGGGAAGCAAAAAGCCCCGGAGTGATCCGGGGCTCATCCTCGAGGAGGTCAGCGGATCGAACCGGTCGTTTCGACGGTCGGCGTGCTGTAGGACGGGAACGGGTTGCGCGAGCCGACGAAGGGCCCGTTGGTGATCGGGTCGGGCAGAAGGTCGAGGCCGAAACGACCGCGGTTCGGCGCATAGTCCGGGCTGAGCAGATAGGCCTGCGTTTGCCCATAGCCGCTGATGCCTGGATTGATCGATCCCACGGGGACCGCTGGGCCCGGATCCAGGAAGCTGCGAGGCTGGACCCTGAGGACGAGGGGACGGTCCCGGGTCTGCGCATCGGCCGCCACCGAAGCGGATGCGAGCGCAGCCAATGAAGCCAAACCCAGAAGTGCGATGCGGCGCATGGGTAAACCTCCAAGAATGGCGCATTGACCTTCTGTTGTGCGCCGTCAACACAAGCAAATACTGTCAGAACAAGGCGACGCCGATAAAATGGTTCCGTCGAAGCGTGACGTTCACCGCGACGTGAGGAGGACGACTGCCAATGCAGGATAAACCCAAGCTTGGTTTCGATCTATCGGCAAAAAAGGGTCTGAGCCTTCTGGGCGAGACCCCGCTGGTGGCGGAAACGCCCGAAGAGCTCCTCGACGACGAGACGACGCCGATTGCGCGGTTCTTCGTGCGCAACAACGGCCTTCTACCCGAGCCGGCGGGCGATCCCGAGGCCTGGGCCTTCACCATCGACGGCGAGGTGGAGCATCCGCTTCGCCTGACTCTGGCGGAGCTGAAGAGCCGGTTTCCGCACAAGACCTTCCGCATGGTGCTCGAATGCGGCGGCAACGGCCGCTCCTTCTTCGAGCCCAAGGCCGAAGGCAATGCCTGGACGAATGGCGGTGCCGGCTGCGCCGAATGGACGGGCGTCTCGCTGGGCGACGTGCTGCGCGCGGCGGGCCTGAAGGACATCGCCCTGTTCACCGGCCATTTCGGCGCCGATCCCGACAAGCACGGAAGCCATGAGCAACAGGCGATGTCGCGCGGCATGCCCATCGCCAAGGCCCTGGAGGAGCACACGCTCCTGGTCTGGGCGATGAACGGCGAGCCCCTGCCGTTCATCCATGGCGGTCCTCTTCGTCTCATCGTGCCCGGCTGGCCGGGATCATTGAGCCAGAAATGGCTGACGCGGATCTGGATTTGCGACCGGGAGCACGATGGGCCGGGCATGACAGGCCTGTCCTACCGGCTGCCGGTCCATCCTCTGGCTCCGGGTTCGGACGGACGGGGCGTGGAGACGCGGATTCTCGAATCGATGCCCGTGCGCAGCATCGTCACCGCGCCGGCCGATGGCGCGCGCTACCGGGAGGGCACGCGTTCCATCGAGGTCCGTGGCGCCGCCTGGGCGGGCGATGACACGGTCACGCGTGTCGACGTGACTCTCGACGGCGGAGCGACCTGGGTCGAAGCCACGATGACGCGACCGCGCAACCGCTACGACTGGGTGCGCTGGCACGTATCCCTGCCTCTGACCGGCGACGGCTATTACGAGATCTTTGCCCGGGCAACGGATTCACGCGGCCGCGCTCAGCCTTTCCGCGCGGCCAACTGGAATCCGAACGGTTACGGCTGCAACGTCATGCACCGGGTGGCGATCACGGTCGGGCCGGAGGCCTGACGGCCGCGGCGGTGCGGGCGCCTTGCCCGCAGGCCTCCGTGCGGCTGCGCTCGGCCCGGGCGAAGACGGCCTTCAGGGAAGGGTTCGTGCCTCCCGCCAGGGTGATGCCGTCGATGAAGCAGGCGAGCTGGGCCTCGTCCGGAGCCGAGGATCCGCACAGCCAGCCCTGGAAGCTGAACGCGGCGGACCCATCCGGAAGCCGGAAGGCCTGACAGGCCTGCTCGCCCTTGTTCGCCAGGACGAGGGGAGCTGCCTCCACGGGGCCGAACTTGGTCTCGATCATGCGGCTCTGGCCCTGCTGCGCCACCGCGAGGCCCGAGCGTGCCGCCCTGCGGACGATATCGATATAGAAGCTCCCGGCCGTCTCGCCCGTGCCTTGCACGAGACTCACCTGGGCATAGCGGAAGTCGCCGAAGCGCCCGAGGATCAGGGTGTCCTCCCGGGCGCCGTTCGCATGTTCGCGCGCCTCCGATGCGACGGTGCCGGACGCGCCGGCGATCGCATAGGGAACGGGAGAGGGCGGCAGGGGCCTCCAGGCCGGCGCAGGTGCGACCAGGACCGAGGAGGGGACCTCCTTCTGGTGCCCCGTCGGGCGGGCCGTCTGCTGCTGCTCCAGGGCGAAATAGACCAGTCCGGCGATGCTGCAGGACGACATCAGGACGACGCGCAGCCAGCTCATGGGCCTCCGGCGTGGGCGACGAGCGGGGCGTTCGTCGACCCAGTCGGCGACGTCGTCCTCATCCCATTCGGCATAAACCGCCCGCGGCATCGCTCGAACCCATCAACCCTGCTGAACACGTCATCAATATGTTCTACCGTGACGCTGGTCAGGGTTCGAAAGGTTTTGCTAAGCAAGGTAAACAGAAGCCTAACCGCCCGTGTGCCGTCATGCCCGCCATCGTGATTCGCCTGGCTACCCTGGAGGACGCCCCTCAGGTCGCCGCCCTGGTTCGGACCTTGGATCTGCATTATGCCGGCGCCGATGCGACCCAGCCCCTCGCGCCGACCCTGGCCATGGTCGAGCGCTCCATGCGCGAGGCGGAAGGCACGCGCTACGCCCTGGCCTTCCGGGACGGCCGCCCGGTGGGCCTCGCCTGCTTCGCGGTGCTGCGGCCCGGCTTCAGGCTGTCCGGCCTCCTCTTCGTCAAAGAGCTCTTCGTCGAGGATCAGGCCCGCGGTCAGGCGGTGGGCGCCGGGCTCATGCGCTGGCTGGCCGATCATGCCCGGACGCTGGGCCTTACCCGCATCGACCTGACGACCGAGGGCACCAACATGCGGGCCCAGGCGTTCTACGAGCGGCTGGGGGCCGAGCGGATGGACAAGGTGTTCTACCGCTTCAACCTCTCCACCGGCGTGCTGTCGGATGATTGAGGGCCCGCAAGACCGAGGAAACGCTTGACGAAAGCGTGTCTTTGGTGTGTTGCTGGCGGCGTATCGAAGCCCTGTCCGGGCTTTTGGATGGACGATGGCAATGGCGATGCTCACCCTGACGACGAGCAAAACGAAAACCGCCACGACGGCCGTGAAAACGACGGCCGAATAAGCCTCGTCGTCCCCGGTCCTCTCTCCCGTCGGGGCGAGAGGCAACACCCGAATAGGGTTTTCACACATCCGGGGAGAGCGACAACAGGAGAAGATCAATGGGTTTCAAGATCGCCGTCGTCGGTGCGACCGGCAATGTGGGCCGCGAGATGCTGAGCATCCTCGCCGAACGGGCCTTCCCGGCCGACGAGGTGGTGGCGCTGGCCTCCCGCCGCAGCCAGGGGTCGGAGGTTTCCTACGGCGACAAGACGCTCAAGACGAAGACCCTCGACACTTACGATTTCTCCGACGTCGATCTGTGCCTCATGTCCGCCGGAGGCGAGGTCTCCAAGGAATGGTCGCCCAAGATCGCCGCCCAGGGCGCGGTCGTGATCGACAATTCATCGGCCTGGCGCTACGACCCGGAGGTGCCGCTGGTGGTGCCGGAGGTGAATGCCGAGGCGCTGCGCGAGATCAAGAAGGGCATCGTCGCCAACCCGAACTGCTCCACCGCCCAGCTCGTCGTGGCCCTGAAGCCGCTCCATGACCGCGCCACCATCAAGCGGGTGGTCGTCGCCACCTACCAGTCGGTCTCTGGCGCCGGCAAGGACGGCATGGACGAGCTCGATCGCCAGACCAAGGCGCTCTATTCCCTGCAGGACGTGCAGGAGAAGAAGTTCCCCAAGCGCATCGCCTTCAACCTGATCCCGCACATCGATGTGTTCATGGAGGACGGGTACACGAAGGAAGAGTGGAAGATGATGGCCGAGACCAAGAAGATTCTCGACCCCAAGATCAAGCTCACGGCCACCTGCGTGCGCGTGCCGGTCTTCATCAGCCACTCGGAAGCCGTCAACGTGGAATTCGAGAACCCGATCACCGCCGACGAGGCGCGCGACATCCTGCGGGCCGCACCCGGCATCATGGTGGTCGATAAGCGCGAGCCCGGCGGCTACATCACGCCCCACGAGGCGGCCGGCGAGGACGCCACCTACATCTCCCGCATCCGCGAGGACATCACGGTCGAGAACGGCCTGTCCTTCTGGTGCGTCTCCGACAACCTGCGCAAGGGCGCGGCGCTCAACGCCGTGCAGATCGCCGAGGCCATGGCGAATCGCGGCCTGCTGAAGGCAAAGAAGCAGGCCGCGTAGGCCCGGCTCGATTGCTTCGGAAAGGCCGCCTCCGGGCGGCCTTTTTGTTTTCGATCGTCTGCTTTCCCTCAGGATGAGGCGAGCGCCTTACGAGCCAGCCTCCGCGGGCATGAGTTGCGCCGGCTCCTCGTGAGCGGCGACGAGCGGCGCGTCGATGGTGCAGACGACGCCGCTTTCGCAGAAATCGATCTTCGCCTCTCCGGCGAGATGGCCTTGCGCCAGGCTGCGCTCGACGAGCCGCGTGCCGAAGCCCCGGCGGGAGGGTGGAGCGACCGGCGGTCCCCCCTTCTCCTCCCAGGTCAGGAGCAGATGCGGCCGTTCCCGAGAACGGTCCACGTGCCAGCTGATCTGAACCTCGCCTGTTTCGTTCGACAGGGAGCCGTATTTCACCGCGTTGGTCGCGAGTTCCTGGAGCACCATGGCAAGGGCCAGGGTGGTGTTGGGCGGGAGCCTGACGTCGTGCCCGTGACAGTGAATGCGGCTGTGTCCGGTCGTCTGGAAGGGCTGCATCGCATGCCGGACCACCTCCTTGATCCAGGCTCCGTCCCAGTTCTCGCGCGTGAGAACGTCATGGGCGCGCGAGAGTGCGAACAGGCGCGACTCGATCGCCTCCTGGGCGCCCTTCGTCGAGCCGGCCATGCGCAAGGTCTGCGAGGTGATCGACTGCACCGTCGCCAGGGTATTCTTGACGCGATGGTTCAGCTCGTTGAGCAGAAGGCGCTGATGTTCTTCGGAACGGACGCGCTCGGTCACGTCGCTGCCTTCCGCGAAGATGCCGGTGATCTGCCCGTCGCCATCGCGGATCGGCTGGTAGACGAAATCGACGAAGCGCTCTTCCGGATCCTTCGAGGCATCGCGCTGGAGATAGACCGAGATGCCGTGACCGACGAACGGCTCCTTGGTGCGATAGACGTTGTCGAGGAGTTCGATGAAGCCCTGGTCGGCCACCTCGGGCAATGCCTCCAGGAGCGGCTTGCCGATGATCTCGCGACGGCCGACCAGCTGGTAATAGGCCTCGTTCACGAGCTCGAACACATGATCGGATCCCCGATAGATGACCATGAATCCGGGCGCCTGGTGGAAGAGTTCGCGCAAACGGTCCTTCTCCGCCATGATCCGGCGCTCGGCGAGGACCCGTTCGGTCGTCTCGACCACGATGGCGAGAACGCCGCCGGGCTTACCGGTCTCGTCGATAACGGGACTGTAGTCCAGGTTCATCCAGACCTGCTCGGGGACGTTGTTGCGGTAAAGGGTGAGCTCCTGATCCTGATAGGAGAGCGTGCCGCCTGCCATGCCCACCCGCATCACATGGGCATTGAAGTCCGCCACCTCCGCCCAGCCCTCCAGGACCTTGGAGCCGAGAAGGCGGGGATGACGCCCGCCGGCGAAGATCGTGTAGGCGTCGTTGTAGATCATGATCCCGTCCGGTCCCCAGAGGAGGACCATGGGGATCGGCGAGCGCAGCATGATGCTGATGGTGGTTCGCAGGCTTTGGGGCCACCCGTCCATGGGCCCAATGGACGTTCCGGCCCAGTCGAACTTCTCCATCAGGGCCGACATTTCCCCGCCGCCCGCGAGGAAATCGGCCGGTGCGGTTCTCAGATTACCGTGCACGGGCGCCTATCCGGGAACTCTGAAGGAGTTCCCGCAGAGAGGGGCCGATTTGCCTCAGCTGTGCCGCCTGGAGGATCACCATCATCATACCATCCTTGTCTCGGTAACGGCGCCGATCCAGGAATGGTTCTCAGGCCAGCCGTCCTGCTAAGCACGGCATGGCAATATAGAGGTCGGGAGCGACCCGGCAATCCGGCATCCACGTGAAAGCCTTGCCGCTTCGGTCAGGCTCCTATTCCCGGACTTCTTGCGCACGGAACGGGGAGACGCGCCCCGGTACATCGTCGACCGCCGGCTTGAACTCGCCTGTTTCCGGATCGCGCACGAGCAGAACGCCGGTCGCCACGCCGAAATAGGCGCCGTGGAGTTGCAGCTTGCCGCGCTCCACAAGAATCCTGACGCAAGGGAAAGTCATCAGGTTCTGCAGGCTGTTCTCGATGGCGGCCAGCTCCAGGCGCGGCAGGTATTCGTCGAGATTGCCGCCATGGGGGCCCAGGCGCTCGCCCGCAGGCTTGATCAGGGTCATCCAGCGGCCGATGAAATCGCCCGGCGAGAGGGGAGCGGTATCGTCGGCAAAGGCGCGGATGCCGCCGCAGCGGGCATGGCCGAGCACCACGATATGCTTCACGCGCAGCGCCTGCACGGCGAATTCGAGCGCCGCCGAAGTGCCGTGATAATCACCCCCCGTCTCGAAGGGCGGTACCAGATTCGCCACGTTGCGGACGACGAACATTTCTCCGGGGCTCGCATCGAAGATGACTTCCGGCGAGACGCGGCTGTCGCAGCAGCCGATGATCATGACCTCGGGCGACTGCCCCTTCTCGGCCAGCGCTTCGTAGCGGTTCTTCTCACGCGGAAGGCGTTCGTCGAGGAATGCGCGATAGCCTTCGGTCAGACGTTGCGGGAACATGGGCGTCCTTCCCTTCAAGGATGGGTGATCTCGGCAAGCTTGGCGAGTTCGACATTGGCGCCGCAGAGAAGCACACCGACGCGCTCGCCCGAGCGGGGTTTATAGGCTCCTGAAACGAGGGCCGCCAGTGCCGCGGCTCCGCCCGGCTCCGAGGCGATGCGGTAATCGCGCCAGAGCAGCCGCTGCGCATCGCGGATCGCCGCGTCGGTGACGAGCGCTACGTGATCGACCGTGTCCCGGCAGATGGAATAGACCAGATCGCCGGTGTTCTTCGCGCCGAGCGAATCGGCCGCCACCGAGTCCACGTCCACGTCGACGGGCCGCCCGGCTTCGAGGGAGGCATGGAGCGCCCGCGAGCCTTCCGGCTCGACGCCCACCACCTTCACGCGCCCGGCCCACCAGCTCGCCACGCCGCTGATGAGACCGCCGCCGCCGACCGCCACGAGGACGGTATCGAGGGCAGGCGCGTCCTGCTCCCATTCGAGGGCTGCCGTGCCCTGGCCGATCATGGTGCTCTCGGCCGCGAAGGGGTGGATGCGCAAGGCGCCGCTCTCCGCCACGTAGAGATCGCAGGCGGCCTGCGCATCCGCATAGCGCGCGCCGCCGATCACCACCTCGGCCCCATGCGAGCGAATGACGGCGATCTTGGCGGGGCTCGAGATCTCCGGCACGAAGATGCGCGCCTTCACGCCCAGCTGTTTCGCCGCATAGGCCACGGCGGCGCCGTGGTTGCCGCCGGACGCGGCCGCGACGCCGGCTGCCGGAAGCTCCTTCGACAGGAGGGTGTTGAAGGCTCCGCGGGTCTTGAACGAGCCCGCATGCTGCAGGAATTCGAGCTTCAGGCTCACCGCGCCGTCATGGCCGAAGGCGCTGCCCATGTTCAGGACGGGCGTACGACGGATATGGGGGGCAATGCGGGCGTGGGCCGCTTCGATATCGGCGCGGGTGATGGGCATGGCTCGACCTTGGGATGGGTTGCGGAGCGTCCAGATGGCGACCGGCAGGCCGTGCGCGTCACGGCCGGGCGGGTCGGGAAAGGATTGGCCTCCACCTCTCGCGAGATCAAGCGCCACGGTCAACCCCGCAAGTGCGTCGAGCAGGTCGTCCTCGGCGGCGCCACGCGGCGGCGGCGCATCGATCAGGCTGCCGGGGCAAAGACCGGATCGCTTCAGCAGGTCGCGGCGAAGCGCCATGCCCGGTCCGTAAGGCGTTCCCTTCACCTTCTTCGGCCGGTCGAGCGCCCGGCCTCCGTTCAGGGCCCAGAAGGCGAGTTCGGGATGCACCTCGTAGACGCGGGGGATCAGATCGGGCCGGGCGCGCAGCAGCGCGTCGATCTCGCGGATCTTCGGGAAGATGGCAAAGCCTTGCCGCGACACCTTCCGCGACGGATCAGAGGTGGCGGCGGCTCTTGCGCAAGCCTCTCCATAATCGGTCGCCTCCACGGCGCGGCGGGAGGGGATCGCGAAGACGGAGGATTGCCGCTCGCCGAGCAACGGGCGAATCAGCTGCTCCGGCAAGCGGCCCGATCCGGCCGTCCGGTCCGGCAGGCCGACAGGCATGTCGACGGCGATCACCCGAGGCCGCTCCGGCGCATCGGCGATGGCCTCGAAGGTCGGCGCCGTTACGATGCGGTGGGTGTCCGGATCGTCCGCCCGCATCAGAACCGCGATCCACCCGGCTCGGCAGCCGTCGACTCCTGCAACCCACATCGCTCGCCGTCTCCTCGTCTTGTTCGGTAGAGTGCTGCTCCTATGCCGGGAATGACCCTGTTCTTATTTCGGCAGCCTCCTTAAAACCGGTGGGCCGCAGGAGGAGCAAGCCATGATCCCGATTCGCCCGCGCCGCAGCGCCCTCTATATGCCCGGATCCAATGCCCGCGCGATCGAGAAGGCGAGGACGCTGGCCGCCGACGTGGTGATCTTCGACTTGGAGGACGCGGTCGCGCCCGATCTGAAGACGCAGGCGCGCGAGCAGGTCTGCGCGGCCGTGAAGGCCGGCGGTTACGGGCGGCGCGAGCTGGTGATCCGCGTCAATGCGCTCGAGACGCCCTGGGGAGAGGCCGATCTCGCGGCGGCCGTCGCGGCCGCGCCCGACGCGATTCTCGTGCCGAAGGTGTCCTCGGCCGAAACGCTCGCGGCGGTGGGCCTGCGCCTGCGTAAGCTCGGGGCCGCGGAGCGCACCGGAATCTGGGCCATGATCGAGACGCCGCTCGCCATTCTGCGGGCGGAATCCATCGCGAGCGCGGCTCACGACGTCGACACGCGGTTGTCCTGCTTCGTCATGGGCACCAACGATCTCGCCAAGGATACCCGCACCCGCCTGCTGCCCGGGCGCGCCGCGATGCTGCCCTGGCTGATGACCGCGCTTGCCGCCGCGCGGGCGCATGGCATCGACATTCTCGACGGGGTCTACAACACCTTGTCCGATGAAAGCGGCTTTCGCGCCGAATGCGAGCAAGGCCGCGATTGCGGCTTCGACGGCAAGACGCTGATCCATCCCGATCAGATCGCGGCCGCCAACGGGATCTTCGCTCCGTCGGAGCACGAGATCGAGAGCGCACGGACGATCGTCGCAGCCTTCGAGCAGCCGGAGAACCGGGCCAGGGGCGCCATCAGCCTCGGCGGCCGCATGGTCGAGCGGCTTCATGCCGAGATGGCGCGGCGGACATTGGCGATGGCGGAGGCCATAGCGAAGCAAACCACATAGACGTCATCCCCTCTCTGGTGTCATTCCCGGCCGGAGCTTAGCGGTGGGGAAGGGAATCCATGACGTTGCGCTTGACCGTGGATCCCCTTCCCGCACTGCGTGCGCCGGGGATGACAGCGGAGCGCCTCGCTCAATCGGCCAATGGCCGCGCCTCTTCCGGCAGCATGATCGGGATGCCGTCGCGGATCGGGTAGGCGAGCTTGGCGCGGCGGCTGATCAGCTCCTGGCGGGCGGCGTCGTATTCGAGGGTTTCCTTGGTGAGCGGGCAGACGAGAAGCTCGAGGAGCTTGGGGTCGATCCGCGTCGCCTCCACGGGCTGGGGCGTTTCGGGCTGAGGGCTATCCGGAACCATTGCGGTCCTTTCTATTGCAGGGTCGAGTCGGAGCCGGCGCCGCCGCGGGCGAGCTCGATCTCGGTCAGGGCGATGAGCACCTCCGCCCGGCTCTTCAGGTCGGAGGCTTCGAGCAGCGCCTGCTTCTCGCGCACGCCGAAGGGGCTCATCATGCACAAGGCATTCACGAGAGCCTCGTTGGGGGCTTCCTCGATGCCGCGCCAATCGACCTTCACATGCACCGCGTTGACGAAGTCGCGCAGGGCCTTCACCACGCCGGCGCGGTTGACCGCGTTCTCGCCGGCGCGGGCGACGAAATCGTTGGCGAACGGCTCGAAGGCCACCCGGCACTGGCGGAACAGGTTCACCGCCGGCAGCTCCTCCTCGATGCGGAAGCGCGCGATGCCGATGAGCGTGATGAGATACCGCCCGTCGCCGGTCTCGGCGAACTGCGTGATGCGGCCGGCGCAGCCGATCCGGTAGAGTTTCGGCACGTTCGCCTGAGGGTCGTTGTCCGCGTCCGGCTGGACCATGCCGATGATGCGGTCGGTCTTCAGCGCCTCGTCGACCATCGCCAGATAGCGCGGCTCGAAGATGTTGAGCGGCATCTGCCCGCGTGGGAGGAGGAGGGCTCCGGGAAGCGGGAAGACGGGGACGACCGACGGGCAATCCTCCGGCCCTCGGTATACCGCGTTCATTCCCATCCCGATCTCCTAAAGCCTGTCGGACAGCGTCAAGAGAACAGGAGCGAGGAGAGCCTCCGCCGCCCTGCCAGCGTCATCGCGTCCATCGGGCCCCAGGCCTCGAAGAACTGGACGAGCTGCTTGCGTGCGCCGTCCTCGTTCCAATTGCGGTCGCGGCGGACGATTTCAAGGAGGTGGTTGGCAGCTTCTTCGCGCCGCCCGAGGGCATTCAGGCCTACGGCCAGATCGAAGCGAGCCTGATGGTCCGTGGGATCGGTCTCGACCCTGCGCTGGAGCTCCGCCAGGTCGCCGAGGGAACCCGCCTGTTCGGCGAGCTCGATTGCCGCCCGCGCGCCGGCGAGGGCCGGATCGTTGGCTTTCGCCGCCGGCGCCATGGCGAGGAAGCGCTTGGCGCCCTCCAGGTCGCTCACCTCCACGTGCAGCTTCACGAGGGCGGCGAGCGCCGCGACGTTCTCCGGATCCTGGGCCAGCACGGCGGAATAGAGTTCGGCCGCGCCGCCGATGTCGCCCTCGGCCGCCAGACGGTCGGCCTCGGCCAGGATCTCCTCGGCCGCGCCGGGTCCGAGCGGCCCGACGAGGCGCTCGATGAAGCTCTTGATCTGGCTCTCGGGCAGGGCGCCCATGAAGCCGTCCACCGGCTGGCCGCGCTGGAAGGCGAAGACGGCCGGGATCGACTGCACCCCGAGCTGGCCGGCGATCTGCGGATGCTCGTCGATGTTCATCTTGACGAGCTTCACCTTGCCGCCGGCGGCCCGAACGGCCTTTTCGAGAAGCGGGGTGAGCTGCTTGCAAGGGCCGCACCAGGGGGCCCAGAAATCGACCAGAACCGGCTGCTGCATGGATTCGGCCAGCACGTCCTGGCGGAAATTGGCCGTGGTGGTGTCCTTCACGAGGTCGTCGGAGGAGGGGACGGGGGTATCGGACAGCATGCGATCCTCGAAAGGTGAGAAGAACGCTCCTTACATGGGAGCTCAGGCGTCGTCTGGCAATTCCGCCGGCGGTTCCGGCAGGCGCAGGATGAGGGGATCGTGCCCCGTGGCCCGCAGGAAGGTCACCAGGTCCTCCCGGGATATGCCGGTGGTCATGGAATTGACCAGCGGGTGAAAATTCACCCGCTCATGCTCCATGAGGTTGGCGTCGAGCACCATCGTGACCCTGCCGTCCGTATCGTTCGCCACCGCGAAGGCGGTGACCGAACCGGGCTCGACCCCGAGAAGCGCGCGCAGCTGCTCGGCCGAGCCGAAGGAGAGGCGGCCGGAGGCCCCGATGGCCTCATGGGTGCGCTTGAGGTCGATGGCGGTGTCGTGCTTGGCGGAAATCAGGAAGAAGCGGCCCTTCTTGTCCTTCACGAACAGGTTCTTGGAATGGGCTCCCGGGATGTGCTCCTTGACGGATGCCGATTCGGCCACCGTGAAGACGGGGGCGTGCTCCACCGTCTCGGTCTTGATGCCGAGCGAGGACAGGCGATCCAGGAGTTCCCGGGGAGACAGATGGGCCAAGCTTGCAACCTCCGTACCGGTCCGCGTTCTAGCGACCGGATGAAGCAGGCTCAAGGGCTACCGCGAAAAGATCGGCAGGTCCCTCTTGCAATACGCCGCGTTTTGGGGCACATCACGGGCCTCGCAACGATGCCACGGCATCGCGGAGCGCGGGTGTAGCTCAGGGGTAGAGCACAACCTTGCCAAGGTTGGGGTCGAGGGTTCGAATCCCTTCGCCCGCTCCAATTTCTCTCAGAAATGAGAGACTTACGAAGGCCCGCCGCAAGGCGGGCTTTTCGTTTTTGCGGTCCGTGCCAGGAGCGGATAGGGTTGCACGTCCCTCACGCGTTTCTTCTGTCGTGGTCATGCTCGTCATCAAAGAAGTCTTCGCCGCAGGCTACCGCTCGCTGAGGCATATCCGCTTCCCCGTCGAGCCGCTGTCCGTCTTCGTGGGGGGCAATGGGACCGGCAAGACGAACCTCTACCGCGCGTTGCAGCTCCTGCAAGCGGCCGCCGCCGGCACGCTCACGCACGAGCTGGCCGCGGAGGGCGGCTTCGATTCCGTCTATTGGGCGGGCCCACGGAGCGGCAGGGATCCGGTTCGTGTCAGGCTCGGCGTTCGCCTGAGCGGCGAGAGTGACGACTATACCCTGGAATACGGCGTCGAAACCGGCTTGGTCGAGCTCCTGGGCGCAGGCTTCGACCTCGAGCCGCAGATCAAGGTGGAGACCCTCACCTATGAGGCGCGAGGGCGTTCGAAAGGCCTGCTCGAACGGCGCGGCCCCCGAGGGCATTGCCTCGACGAGGCCGGTGTGAAGCGCCCGCTGGGTTCCGAGATCCTCCCCTCCGAAACCGCACTCGGCTCGTTGCAGGATGCCGCGGCCTTCCCCGATCTGCATCTCGCCCGCAGGACGATGCTGGAGTGGCGATTCTTCCACGGATTTCGCACGGATGCGTCCGCGCCCTTGCGCAAGCCCGCCCTGGCGGTGACGTCGCCGACGCTTGCCTCCGACGGTTCGAATCTCGCGGCGGTCTTCGCGACCCTGGCTCATATCCGGCAAGACACCACCGATCTCGATGAGGCCTTCGACGATGCCTTTCCCGGGGCGCGTCTCGTCATCCCTGAACCTGACCGCTTCGCCACGTTCGGCGTGATCTTTCCCGATTACCCGAAGCGCGTCTTCCAGGCCTCCGAGTTGTCGGACGGCACCCTGCATTTCCTGACGCTGGCGGGAGCGCTTCTGTCCTATCGGCTTCCACCCTTCATTGCCTTGAACGAGCCCGAAACGAGCCTGCATCCCGATCTGCTGGAGCCGCTCGCGCGCATGATCGTCGCGGCCTCGAAGCGCACGCAGGTCTGGCTCGTGACGCATTCCGAACCTCTGGCCGACGCCATCGCACGCAATGGTGGAGTTTCCCAGCGGCAGGTCATCAAGCGGAAGGGCGAAACCTGGATCGACGGCCTCCGGCTCAGCGGCGACTTTGCCGAGGAGGAAGAGGAGTTTTGAGAGGCTATGCGTCTTCCGTCTCGATAGCGGTCGCGCGTACCCTCTGATAACGATTGAACACGAGTAGGGCCTGATGCCGTTCTGCTTCCTTCCGGAGGCGGAAACGACGCGTCCGGCCTAGAGCATCGTAAGGAAAAGTGGACCCGGTTTTCTGGCCCGAACGATGCTCTCATATATAAACGAAGCATCGGAGGATACGATGGCCAACGCGAAGCACCTTGAAATGTTGCGGGAACTCGAGCGCAAGGTGCTCTGGCTGTCCACCTGGACGATCCACAACGCCAACCACCTGCGCGCCAACGAGGACGGGCTCAAGATCGGCGGGCATCAGGCCTCCTCCGCGTCTCTCTCGACGATCCTGACGGCGCTTTATTTCTCGGTGCTGAGGCCCGAGGACCGGGTGGCGGTGAAGCCCCATGCCAGCCCGATCTATCACGCCATCCAGTATCTCTTCGGCCGCCAGACCCGCGAGAAGCTGGAGAATTTCCGCGGCTACAAGGGGGCGCAATCCTACCCGTCCCGCACCAAGGACATCGACGACGTGGATTTCTCCACCGGCTCGGTGGGCCTGGGCGTCGCCCAGACGCTCTTCGCCAGCCTCGTGCAGGATTACGTGAAGGCCCATGGCTGGGCCAAGGACAAGCCCGAGGGCCGCATGATCTCGCTCGTGGGCGACGCCGAGATGGACGAGGGCAACATCTTCGAGGCCCTTCTGGAGGGCTGGAAGCACGGCATCCGCAACACCTGGTGGATCATCGACTACAACCGCCAGAGCCTCGACGCGGTGATTCGCGAGGGCCTGTGGGAGCGCTTCGAGGCCTTGTTCCGCAATTTCGGCTGGGACGTGGTGATCCTCAAGCACGGTTCCCTGATGCAGGAGGCGTTCCAGGAGCCCGGCGGCGACCGTCTGCGGGCCTGGATCGATTCCTGTCCCAACCAGCTCTACTCCGCTCTCACGTTTCAGGGCGGCGCCGCCTGGCGCAAGCGCCTGCTGGACGATCTCGGCGACCAGGGACCGGTCACCCGCCTGATCGAGAAGCGCTCGGACGAGGAGCTGGCGCGGCTCATGTCCAATCTCGGCGGACACGACATGCCGAGCCTGCTCGAGGCCTTCGAGAAAGCCCGCCAGCACGACCGCCCGGTCTGCTTCCTGGCCTATACGATCAAGGGCTTCGGCCTGCCGCTCGCCGGCCACAAGGACAACCATTCCGGCATGCTGACGCCCTCCCAGATGGAGGCCTGGCGCGCCACACAAGGGGTCCGTCCGGACCATGAATGGGACAAGTTCGAGGGGCTCAAGGTGCCGCAGGCGGCGATCGAGCGGTTCCTGAGCGAGGTGCCGTTCATCCAGAAGGGGACGCGACGCTACACGGCCCCGCAGGTGCCGGTGCCGGAGCGGCTCGCCTTCCCGTCCAATCCCGCCATGTCGACCCAGCAGGGCTTCGGCCTCATCCTCAACGAACTCGCCCGCTCCGACGACGCGCTGGCGTCGCGCGTCGTCACCACGGCGCCGGACGTGACGGTCTCGACCAATCTCGGCGCCTGGGTGAACCGGCGCGGCCTGTTCGCCCGCGAGAGCCTGGTCGACACGTTCAAGAAGGAGCGGATTCCCTCGACCTACAACTGGGAATTCTCGCCCAAGGGGCAGCATATCGAGCTCGGCATCGCCGAGATGAACCTGTTCATCGTGCTCTCGGCGCTCGGGCTGTCGCATTCGCTTTTCGGGGAGCGGATCCTGCCCATCGGTACCCTCTACGATCCGTTCATCTATCGCGGCGCCGACGCCCTGAACTACGCCTGCTACCAGGATGCCCGCTTCATGATCGTGGCGACCCCCTCGGGCGTGACGCTGGCGCCGGAGGGCGGGGCGCACCAATCCATCGGCACGCCCCTGGTGGGCATGGCGCAGGACGGGCTCGCCTCCTTCGAGCCGGCCTTCGTCGACGAGCTGGCGGTGATCATGCGCTGGGCCTTCGACTACATGCAGCGCGACGGCGAGGGCGAGGCGAACGAGAAGACCTGGCTGCGCGACGAGACCGGCGGCTCGGTTTACTTACGCCTGTCGACCCGCAGCCTCGAACAGCCGCAGCGCACGATGACGGCCGAGCTGGCCGACGACGTGATGGCCGGGGCCTATTGGCTGCGCAAGCCCGGTCCGAACGCCCAGGTGGTGGTGGCCTATACGGGGGCGGTCGCGCCCGAGGCGATCGAGGCCGTGGGGCTCATGGCCGAGGACCGGCGCGACATCGGCCTGCTCGCGATCACGTCCGCCGACCGGCTCAATGCCGGCTGGACGGCTGCGCAGCGCGCTCGGGAGCGCGGGCTCGTCCATGCAAGGTCCCATGTGGAGCGCCTGCTCGCCGATGTGCCGCCCCATTGCGGACTGGTAACGGTGATCGACGGCCATCCAGCGACCCTGGCCTGGATGGGCTCCGTCATGGGCCACCGCACCCGCTCGCTCGGTGTCGAGCATTTCGGCCAGACCGGCACGATCAAGGATCTGTACCGCCATTTCGGCATCGACGCGCAGGGCATCATCGCGGCGGCCGAGATGATCGCGCCCGGCCGACCGATGCGCTACCTCAAGGCCGTGTGAAACGAGGCGGTCTGAGGCCTCGACCGCTGCTCACCCCTGGCCCGCCCGCAACGCCACCGTCGCGATGCCGGCGCCGATCAGGAGGCTGCCGCCGGTCCGGTTGATCACCCGCATGGTTCGCGGGCTCTGCACGACGCTGCGGGCCCGCGAGGCGATGAGCGCATAGGTGAGGACGTTCGCGAAGGCGAGGATCAGAAAGGTCGCCGCGAAGACGCCGACCTGGGGAAGGAGCGCGAGCTTCGGGTCGATGAACTGCGGCAGGAAGGCGATGAAGAAGGTCAGGCCCTTCGGATTGAGCGCCGTGACGAGCCAGGCATGGCCGAGCATCCTGAGCGCCGAGGTCGCATCCGTGCGCGGCTTGGCGTCGAGCGCGCCGCCGGCCCGCCAAAGCTTGATCCCGAGCCAGACGAGATAGGCGGCGCCCATCCATTTGAGCAGCGTGAACAGGGTGGCCGAGGCGGCCAGGACGGCTCCGAGGCCGAGAAGAGACAAGGTCATGGCGGTGAAATCGCCCAGGGCGACCCCGACCGCCATGGGCAGGGCGGTCCGCCAGCCCTGTCCGAGAGCATAGGACACCACCAGCAGGATGGTCGGTCCGGGAATGACGAGCAGCACGGCGGAGGCGGCCGTGAAGGCGAGCCAGGTTTCGAGCGTCATGGCAGTGTCCAATGCGAAGATCGCGACATGCAGCCACGGTTTGAGGGTTCTGTCGAGAGGGGAGATGGTCCCGATTGCCAGCGATACGGCCCCACCCGCCGGATCTCAGCCCAGTGAAGGATTTGCCGCCCAGGGCCTTTGCGTGCTAACCGCGAGCCATCCGAAATCGAGAACTTCCTTAAGGCAGAGCATGGCCCGCAAGAGCCTCCTTCGGGGCGAAACCCTTCCCTTGATCAGCCGTCTGTGGCGCGACTGGATGCGTCCGCACGCGAAGACCCTCGGCCTGGTTCTTCTGCTGGTGGCCCTGGTCTCGATCGCCACGGGGTTCTACCCGGTTCTGATCAAGGCGGCTTTCGACGCCTTCGACAGCAAGGACGCGCAGGCCATCATGCTGGCGCCGCTCTTCGTCATTGCGGTCACCTCCGTGAAGGGTTTCTCGCTGCTTGCCCTGACGATCCTCACCAACAAGGTGGTGACCCGGATCGAGGCCGACATGCAGACGGCGCTCTACGGTCATCTGATCGATGCCGACCTGGCCCAGATCGGGCGCGAGAGCCCGGCTGCCCTGACCCAGCGCTTCACTACTGATTTCGCCTTCATCCGGGAGGCGCTCACCCGCCTCTCGACGGTGTTCCTGCGCGAGGTCACGACGATTATCGCGCTGATCGCCGCGATGCTCTGGATCGACCCGACCCTGACCCTGGTGGCGGCCGTCATCGCGCCCTTCTTCGCCTATCCGGTGGACAAGATCGGGCGGAAGCTGCGCCGTGTCGCCCTCTCGACCCAGGAGCAGACGGGCCTGATGGCGAGCCTCATCACCGAGAGCCTGGCCGGAACCCGCATCGCCAAGACCTACGGGCTTGAGCGCTATCTCAAGGCCAAGGCCGCCCGGACTTTCGACGACGTGCGCGGCCTCAAGATGAAGGCGGCGAATGCCCGCGGGCGGATGGATCCCATCCTGGAGACCGGCGGCGGCATCGCGGTCGCCGTCGTGCTCATGCTGATCGGCCATAGGATCATGTCCGGCGGCAGCACGGTCGGCGACTTCACCGGCTTCGTCAGCGCCCTCGTCATGGCCGCGCAGCCGATTCGGGCGCTCGGCAACCTGAACGCCATCGTTCAGGAGGCGGCGGCGGCCCTCCACCGGACCTTCACGGTCATGGACGAGACGCCCCGGATCCAGGACAAGCCCGGAGCCGAGCCGCTCGCGCTCGAAGGCGGCGAGATCCATTTCTCGAACCTCACCTTCTCCTACGATGGCGAGGCGGTGGCGCTCGATCACGTCGATCTGGTGGCCGAAGCCGGCCAGACCACGGCCCTGGTGGGCCGCTCCGGCTCGGGCAAATCGACCCTCCTGTCGCTCGTCCCGCGGCTCTACGACGTCAACCAGGGCGCCGTCCTGATCGACGGGCAGGATGTGCGGGACGTGACCCTGGCCAGCCTGCGCCGCGCCGTCGCGGTCGTGAGCCAGGACGTAATCCTCTTCGACGACACGATCCGGGCCAACATCGCCTTCGGGCGGCCGGATGCGACCGAGGAGGAGATCGTTGCGGCCGCCAAGGCCGCCGCGGCCCATGACTTCATCCTCAAGCAGCCGGACGGCTACGGCACGCCGGTCGGCCCCGGCGGCGGACGCCTGTCGGGCGGCGAGCGCCAGCGCATCTCGCTCGCCCGCGCCTTCCTCAAGAACGCCCCGATCCTGCTGCTCGACGAGGCGACGAGCGCCCTCGATTCCGAATCGGAACGCTTGGTGCAGGACGCCATCCGGCGTCTCATGAAGGGGCGCACCACCCTGGTCATCGCCCACCGCCTTTCGACGGTCCGCAACGCGGAGAAAATCGTCGTGATGGAGAACGGGCGCATCGCCGAGACGGGCTCGCACGAGACCCTGATCGCCAAGAGAGGCACCTATGCCCGCCTCCACCGCCTGCAGCTCTCCGACGACGAAGAGCCCAGCTTGGCGGCGTCGTAGGGCCTGCCCACACCACGTCATGGCCGGGCTTGTGCTGACCACCCCGATATTAGGACGCGCCGCCCTCTTCCAAACAAGATTACCGGGACGAGCCCGGTGATGACGTGAGGCGTTGCACGGAAATCGATCCGTTCATTCCCGCCGCATGATCCTGTCGACGAGGAGGCTCGACCAGAAGCTCGGGCGGAAATTCCGCTCCAGGGTCTCGGCATCGTATCGGGTTTCGATCCACGTCAGGAACGGAATGCCCTTGGCCTCGCCCTCGCGGCGGTAGAGATCGAAGAATTCGTCGAGAATGCCGGTCTTCGAGAAGCGGAAATGGCCGAAGCGCATGGAGAGCTGGCGCTGGGCCTCGTCGATGGATTTTCCCTCGTAGACGATGAGGTAGAGGGCGGCGACGAATCCCGCCCGATCGGCGCCCGACTTGCAGTGCAGCACGGCCGGGTATTCGATCTTGTCGAAGAATTCCTTGGCGGACAGGAGAGTCTCCCGGTCCGGCGCCCCACGGGAGCGGACGACGAATTCCTCCAGGTGGATGCCGAGCCGCTCGCAGGCGTCCTTCTGGAGCTGCCAGGAGCCATGCTCGCGGCCGCCGCGCAGGTTGATGATCGTGCGCACGCCCTCGGCCTTGAGGACGGCGATCTGATGCGGGGCCGGCTGGGCCGAGCGCCACAGGCGGTCGGTCACCCGGTGCTTGTTGAGGTAGAAGAGGCGGAACACCCCGTGATCGGCGACGAGCATATGGGCCCAGGCGCGCAGGCGCCCGGCCAAGCCCTCGACGGGTCGGTCCCAACGCGCGATGCGGGCCATGCGGCGGGCATAGCGGATTTCAGGCTTGAGGAACCGGTTGAACACGTCGATCCAAGCAATCTGTCGTCAATGTAAGATCATTCGGGTTTCGGCCGAAGGCGGCCCTTATCGACGATGAGGGCCGAATAATCAATCGCATGTTCCTTAAGTAGTTGCCGCAGGCGGAAAGGAAGCCTCCGGCCCGGGCGAAAAGTTCAGGAATGCAACCAACCGGTTGCCGGTCTGCGGCCGGTCGTGTAAGGGGTGCGTTTCGAAACAACCCTCCTTGACGAAAAGAGCGGCTGGACACCGGGCTAAAGATGAGCTTGCCGGCGCTGAATCGTTGAGACCAACAAGCAGTTCAGGAGAGCGGCGTCATGTCGTCCACCTTCGAGACCGTCGCCGGCATCATTTCAGAGACCGCCGATATCCCGCGCGAGCAGATCACCCCCGAGAGCCACGCCATCGAGGATCTCGGCATCGACTCCCTCGCCTTCCTCGACATCGCCTTCGCCATCGACAAGGCCTTCGGCATCAAGCTGCCGCTGGAGCAGTGGACGCAGGAAGTGAACGAGGGCAAGGCTCCCGCCGAGGAATACTTCGTCCTGAAGAACCTCGTGGCTCGCATCGACGCCCTCGTGGCCGCCAAGCAGGCCTGAACGACAAGCAAGCCATCCCGGCGGGCCGGCCAGAAAGCCGGCTCGAAGAGGCGATCCATCAGCGCTCCGCCTCATGGATTCCTTTCCTGTTTCATCCGCCGGGAGCGACATGGTACGGGATCCGAATGCGCCTTGAATATTTCGAAATGATCGACCGGGTGACGAGCCTCGACCGCGAGACCAAGCGGATCGAGGCGTCATCCACCGTCCCGCAGGAAAGCCCCGTCTTCGAAGGGCATTTCCCCGGCCATCCCCTCGTACCCGGCGTGCTTCTGACCGAGACGATGGCCCAGGCCTCCGGCTATCTCGTGCTCGGCCTCATGGGCTTCACCCACATGCCGTTCCTCATGGCCGTCGACAAGGCGCGCTTTCGCACCTTCGTCGGACCGGGTACGGTGCTCACCGTCCAGGCCCAGCTGGAGCATGAGGGTTCGGGCTACGCCGTGACCAAGGCCAAAATCCTGGCCGAGGGCAAGCCGATCTGCGACGCGGAGCTGCGGTTCAGGATCATGCCTTTCCCCGAGGGCATGGACGGTCAGATGCGCGCCCAGGCGCGGCGCATCGGCCTTCTGGAGGAGACGGTTTGATGCGGGACGTCGTCATTACGGGAATAGGCCTCGTGTCCAGTGCCGGAGAGGGCCTGGAGGCGCATCTGGCGGCGCTCGCGGCAGGCGGCGCTCCGAATACGGATACGGCGAGCTTCGAGCCGTTCCCGGTCCATCCGATCGCGGCTCTCGAATGGGACCGGCAGATCCCGAAGAAGTCCGACCAGCGGCAGATGGAGATCTGGCAGAGGCTCGGCTGCTACGCGGCGGGCCTTGCCCTGGATGCGGCCGGCGCGAAGGACGACGCGGCCCTGAAGGGCCGGATGCAGCTCATCGTTTCCGCCGGCGGCGGCGAGCGGGATTACGCGGTCGACGGGCAGATCCTCACGGGGCTGCGGCAGGCCGAGAATCCGGGCGTTTTCCTCAACGAGCGCCTGATGGGCGACCTGCGCCCGACGCTGTTCCTGGCGCAGCTGTCCAATCTCCTGGCAGGCAACATTTCCATCGTCCACGGCGTGACGGGCGCCTCGCGCACCTTCATGGGCGAGGAATCGAGCGGCGTCGACGCGCTGCGGATCGCCCGGGAGCGGATCGCCTCGGGTCAGGACGACATCTTCCTCGTCGGCGGCGCTTACAATGCCGAGCGGGCCGACGTGCTCCTGATCTACGAGATGGGCGGCTTCCTCTGGAAGAAGCCCTATGCGTCCGTCTGGGAACGCCCCGCCGATGGTGGCGGCATGATCCTCGGTTCCGGGGCCTGCTTCCTGGTGCTCGAATCCCGCGACCATGCCGAAGCACGAGGGGCCAAGCCGCTCGCCCTCATCACAGGCGTGGCGTCTGACCGGTCCCGCCGCAGGGCGGGCAGCGTCGAGAAAACGCTCCATGCCCTGTCGAATCAGCTTGGCGCCAAGCCCGACGTGGTGCTGTCCGGCGCCACCGGCATCAAGGGCATCACGGAAGAAGAGCAGGCGGCGCTGAAGGACATCGCGCCCGGTGCGGCGGTCCATGCCACCGGCAACCTCGTCGGCCACACCCTCGAGGCGCAGGCTCCCACCGGGGTGGCGCTCGCCGCAGGGCTGATCGCAGAGGGAAAAGCCGGCGAGGCTCTCGTCACCTCCGTCGGCCATTGGCGCGGCGAAGGCGCCGTCCGGCTCACCAAGGCTTGAGGAGAAGGCAATGGCACTTCGCGACAGACAGGGCCGTCCGCTCGTCGCCGTCACCGGCATGGGCGTGGTCACGTCCCTCGGCCAGGGCAAGGACGATACCTGGGCGGCTCTCACGGCCGGAAAATCCGGCATTCACCGCATCAACCGCTTCCCGACGGAGGGCCTCCGCACGACGATTGCGGGCACCATCGACAATGTCGACGTGGAGCCCTTCTGCGCCCCCATGCTGTCCGAGCGCCTCGCCATGCTGGCGGCCGAGGAAGCCGTCGGCCAGTCCGGCCTCGCCCGGGAGGACTTCCCGGGGGCGCTGTTCATCGCGGTGCCGCCGGTCGAGATGGAATGGCCGCAGCGCCAAGCCCTGGCAGACGCCTCGGGCCAGACCGGCGACGTCACCTACAAGGATCTCCTGAAGGCCGCGGGTTCGGGCCGGTTCAAGCCCTGGCACGACCTCTTCATCTTCGGCACGGTGGCCGACCGGGTCGCCGACCGCTTCGGCACCAGGGGATCGCCGATCTCGCTCTCGACCGCCTGTTCGTCCGGTGCCACGGCGATCCAGCTCGGCGTCGAGGCGATCCGCCGCGGTGAGACCGATGCGGCCCTGTGCATTGGCACGGACGGATCGGTGAATCCGGAATCCCTCATCCGCTTCTCCCTGCTCTCGGCGCTCTCGACTCAGAACGAGAACCCGGAAGGAGCCTCGAAGCCTTTCTCCAAGAACCGGGATGGTTTCGTCATGGGCGAGGGCGGGGCCGCCCTGGTGCTGGAAAACGCGGAAAGCGCGAAGGCGCGCGGCGCCACCATCCTGGGCTACGTGCTCGGCTGCGGTGAGAAGGGCGACGGCTTCCACCGCACCCGTTCCTCGCCCGACGGCATGCCGGCCATCACGGCGATTCGCCAAGCGTTGGAGGATGCGGGCGTTTCCCCTGAGGACATCGACTACATCAATGCCCACGGCACCTCCACGCCGGAGAA
Source organism: Microvirga lotononidis (assembly GCF_034627025.1). Taxonomy (NCBI): domain Bacteria; kingdom Pseudomonadati; phylum Pseudomonadota; class Alphaproteobacteria; order Hyphomicrobiales; family Methylobacteriaceae; genus Microvirga; species Microvirga lotononidis. The sequence goes on from NZ_CP141048.1 coordinate 1,918,416, forward strand.
CGACAAGATGGAGGCCATGAGCTGCACGGCCGTGTTCGGCGAGCGCATGGCAGGCCTTCCGATTTCCTCGAACAAGTCGATGATCGGCCATACCCTCACGGCCGCCGGCGCCGTCGAGGCGGTGATGTCGCTCCTGACCATGGCCACGGGCCGCATTCCGCCGACCATCAACTATCAGGTGCCCGATCCGGCGATTCCGCTCGACGTGGTGCCGAACGTCGCCCGCGACGCGAAGGTGAACTACGTGCTGTCGAATTCCTTCGGCTTCGGCGGCCAGAACACCTGCCTCGTCTTCGGGGCCGAGCCGAAAGGGGCTTGAACGATGACCCGGGTTCTGGTGACGGGCGGCGGCAAGGGCGTTGGGGCCGCCATCGTGCGGGCGCTCTCAGCCGCCGGCCACGATGTGGATTTCACCTATCGGTCCTCGGGCGAGGCGGCGAAGGCGCTGGCCGACGAGCTGATGCAGGTCCATCCGGGCCGGAGCATCAAGGCGCATGAGGTCGATCTCGCCGATAAGGCAGCTCTCGAAGCCTTCTGCGAGACCATCGAGGGCGAGAGCTGCTTCGGCCTCGTGCACAATGCCGGCCAGCCTTACGACGCGCTTGCCGCCATGATGCAGCAGGACAAGGCCGAAGCCGCCATGCAGGTGAACTTCTGGTCCTTCACCCGCATCGCCAAGGCCCTGATGCGCGGCATGATCCGCGCGAAGGCGGGCCGCATCGTCGCCATCGGGTCGGTGGCGGCGCTCCAGGGCAATCCGGGCAACGCCGCCTATGCGGCCTCGAAGGGCGCGCTGATCTCCTATTGCCGCACCCTCTCCGTCGAGACCGCCAAGCGTGGGGTCACCGTCAACGTGATCGCCCCAGGCTTCATCGACACGGACATGATGGCCCCTTACGCGGCCTATCGCGACAACATGGAGAAGCAGATCCCGGCCGGACGCTTCGCGAAGCCGGAGGAAATCGCGGGCCTCGCCGCCTTCCTCATGTCCGAGCCCGCAGCCTACATCACCGGCACGGTGCTACCCATCGATGGCGGGCTGACCTCGATGCTCGGCGTGCATCGGTAGGTCCCCTGTCGTACCCGCGCCGATGCTTTGCCGGAGAATGTCGCCTCCCACGTCATCACCTCCCCGGACTTGATCCGCGGATCCATGGCAGTGATCCCGGTCGATCGAGGCGCGGCACTCCACAGCATCGGATGGCCGGCACAAGACCGGCCATGACGTGGTGGGTGTCGGGTCCGGCAGCCGAAAGGCCGCGAACGACACAAAACTTGTCATCGGCCTCGCTGCCCTTTAAGCCGCCGAAAAAGAATTTCTCCGTGGCTGCTGCACTCCGCGATGCCGGCGGCCACACGACCAGGATTGGTTTTCATGCGCTCCCTTCAGCTCTTCGGCGACCGTGACCTTCGCATCACCGAGATGGAGCCGCCTCCACCGCCCGCCGCCGGCGAGGTGCAGGTGCGGGTCAAGGCGCTCGCTCTCAACTTCCTCGACGTCTGGGGCTTTCGCGGCATGGCCTTCGCCAAGCGCAAGATGCCACAGGCCGTGGGCGTCGAGGCTTCGGGCGAGATCGCCGCCGTGGGTGAGGGCGTGACCCGGTTCAAGGCCGGCGATCCAGTGACCATGTACGGGGCCGAAACCTGCGGCCATTGCAGCGCCTGCCTCAAAGGCTGGGACAACCTGTGCGAGAACGTCGCCGGCATCATGGGCTTCCATATCGACGGCTTCGCCCGCGAGCTGATCAACCGGCCCGAGCGGCTCGTGATTCCGGTGCCCAAGGGCGTCTCCTTCGAGCAGGCGGCCTGCGCGCCCATTGGGTTCGGCACCGTGCAGCACATGCTGTTCGACAACGCCAAGCTGGAGCCGGGCGAGTCGATCCTCGTCCATGCGGGCGGCTCCGGCATCGGCACGGCGGCGATCAAGATGGCCAAGGCCATCGGCTGCACGGTCTACACGACCGTGGGCGACGACGAGAAGGGCGAGAAGGCCAAGGCCTTGGGCGCCGACTACGTGATCAATTACCGCACCGAGCGCTTCGAGGGCGAGGTGCGTCGCCTCACGAAGCGCAAGGGCGTGGACGTGGTGTTCGAGCATGTGGGCGCCGAGACCTGGAACGGCTCGCTCTTGTGCCTCAAGCGCGGCGGGCGCCTCGTCACCTGCGGCTCGACGAGCGGCGTCTCCACCACCATGAACCTGATGCAGCTCTTCCAGCAGCAATACCGGATCTTCGGCTCCTTCGGGTGCCGGATCGAGAACATCGCCCAGTCGCTGGACAAGATGGCCGGCGGCATGACCCCGGTCATCGACGCCGTCTTCCCGCTCGACGAGTTCCAGAAGGGTCTCGAGCGGCTTGAAGGCCGCAAGGTCTTCGGCAAGGTGATCGTGACGTTCTGAGCGAGAGCACGGCGAGAACAATTCGCCGCGACCGCAGATCTTGACGAAACGGGCTCCCCGCGAAAAAGACGCGGGGCCTTTTCTTTTTCAAGCCGGCCCCGCCGGCTTTTCGTGCAAGGAATCGAAACGACGTGCACCAACCCCACCGCTCCCGCAACCTCGTCTCGCGACTGATCGGAACGGTCATGGTCGGCGTCGTGCGCGGCGTCTTCGCCTTCTCGCGGCTGTTGGGCCCGGAGCGCTCGGGGGGCTTGGGGGCCGCGCTCGCCCGCACCTTCGGTCCGCTGCTGCGCGCGCACAGGACGGCGCTCGCCAATATCCGCGCAGCCTATCCGGAGAAGTCCGAGGCCGAGGTGAGGGCCCTGGCGCTCTCCGCCTGGGACAATCTCGGTCGCACGGGAGGCGAATATCCGCATCTCGGCCGCCTGTTCGATTTCGACCCGGACAGCACGGTGCCCGGCCGCACCGAGGTCGACGGCATCGATCACTTCCTGTCCCTGAGGGACGACGGCAAGCCCGGGATCATCTTTTCGGCCCATCTCGCCAATTGGGAACTGCCGGCCATCTGCGCGGCGCGCTTCGGGCTCGACACCACGGCGGTGTTCCGCGCGCCCAACGATCCGGCCATCGCCCGGGTCCTGCACGAGATCCGCAGCGAGACCATGGGCAACCTCGAGGCGGCCCGCCAGGGCGCGGCCTTCGCCATGCAGGGCGCCCTGGAGAAGGGCGGCCATCTCGGCATGCTGATCGACCAGCATTTCACCCGTGGCGTCATCGTGAACTTCATGGGCCGACCGGCCCTGGTGAACCCCATTCTCGGCAAGTTCGCCCGCCGGTTCGACTGCCCGGTCCATGGCGTGCGCGTCATTCGCCTGCCGAACCATCGCTTCCGCCTGCAGCTCACGCCGCCGCTCGATCTGCCCCGCGATCCCGACGGGCAGATCAACGTGCAGGGTGCCATGCAGGCCATGACGGCCGTGGTGGAGGAATGGGCGAGGGAATATCCCGAGCAATGGCTGTGGATGCACCGCCGCTGGCGGGTTCCGGCCAAAGCGTCGGATTAGACCCTCTTGACGGGCGCTCAACGTAACGTGAGTTTCCCTTAAGGTCGATTTCGTGTTCGATAGCGGCACCATGGCGTCCCGTTTGACACTGACTTTGGCGGCCCTCGGATTGGCCGCTTTCCTTCAGCCTGCTTTGGCCGATCCTCCGCGCGCGGTCGTGGAGCTGTTCACAAGCCAGGGCTGCTCCTCCTGCCCACCGGCCGACGAGCTCCTCGTCGAGTATTCCCGCCAGCCGGACATCATCGCCCTGTCCCTGCCGGTGAATTACTGGGATTATCTCGGCTGGAAGGACACGCTCGCGCATGTGGCCTTCACCGAGCGGCAGAAGGCCTATGCCCACTCCCGCAGCGACCGGCAGGTCTTCACGCCCCAGATGATCGTCAACGGCAAGAAATCCTGCATCGGCTCCGACCGGAACCAGATCGAGAAGGCCATCCAGGCGACGTCGAAAGGCAGCAGAACCCTGCCGGTGAACGTGACCGTCCATGAGCAGAACGGCCGGGTCGCGATCGTCGTCGAGGAGACTCCCGATACGATGCACCGGGCCGCCGAATTGTGGGTCCTGCCCGTCCTGAAGGCCCAGACGGTGCCGATCGAGCGCGGCGAGAACCGGGGCAAGACGATCACCTATGCCAACGTGGTGCGCGGCCTGAACCGCGTCGGCGAATGGCTCGGCGGCTCCGCCCGGTTCGAGGTGCCGCTGGAGACCGCCCGCAGCGGCGGGGATGCTTATGTGGTGCTGCTGCAGAGCACCGATTCGGCCCGTCCCGGCATCATCCTGGGGGCTGCGAAAGGCCCGGGCCTTTAAATCCGAGCCCATGCCCGATTCGCCGGGCTTTCGGCTTCGCGGGTCGCTTCACGCGAAACCGGCTCCCACCCGCATGAAGAATCCTGTCTTTACGGCAGCACGATCACCTTGTTCGGCAGCTCGTCCAGGTCGTCGAGGCGGGGAGGGGCGTGTTCCGCCAGGATCGCGCCGACGCGCCGGATGGCGTCGAGGAGTCCTTCCGTCATGCGCCCGTCCCGGATCGCGCCGGTCAGATCGGCCACGATGTCAGCCCAGGTCTGGGCATCGACCCGGTCCGAGATCCCCGTATCGGCCAGAATCTCCGCATGATGCTCGGCAAGCGCCAGATAGATCAGCACGCCGGTCTTCTCCCGGGTGCGGGTGAGGCCCCGGCGCAGGAACTCGCGCGAGGCGGCCTCGTGGCCTTGCGCATGCTTGATGGAGCGCGGCACCAGGGCATAGCGCAGCCTGGGCCAGGAAAGGACGAGGCTCAGGGCCAGGGCCGCCGCGAGCTGGATCAGGAAGATCCGCGACGTGCCGATCGATGTGAACCAGATCAGCGGCCAAGGGGTGATCAGGGCCGCGAGGAGGGCCCAGAGAAGCGGGATCTCGCGGTAATGGCCGGCCTGCTCGGCCAGCACGATGACGACCTCGCCGGAGGTTTCGCCCTCCACGTCGCCGATCGCCTGGGCGAGACGCGCCTGATCATCGGATGAAATCATCTACCAGCTCCCCGAAGCGCCGCCGCCGCCCGACGAGCCGCCCCCTCCCGAGAACCCGCCTCCGCCGGACCAGCCTCCGCCGCCCCCGCCGGACCATCCGCTTCCGCCCGACCATCCGCCGGGCGTGACGATCCAGGGGCCACGGCGTCCCCGCTGGATTCCGCCCCCCCGGCCCCCGCCCATCATCCGCGAGATCAGGAAGAACAGGATCACGAGAATCACGAAAGCGACGAAGGGATCGAAACCCGTGGTGTCGTCCTCGCGCACCTCCGCCCGGCGATGCCATTCCTCCGCATCGCCCGTGAGGATCGACAGCATGGCGTCGACGCCCGCATCGATGCCGCCGGCGAAATTGCCCTTCTGGAACTGGGGCGCGATGGCCGTCGTGATGATGACCTTGGAGAGGGCGTCCGTCAGGGCGCCTTCCAGGCCGTAGCCGACCTCGATGCGCACCTTCCGCTCCTGCGGCGCGACCAGAAGCAGGGCGCCGTTGTTGTTCTTCTTCTGCCCGAGCTGCCAGTGCCGGAACAGGCGGTTGGCGTAATCCTCGATCGGGTAGCCTTCGAGGGAGCGCACGGTGGCGACCACCACCTGGTCGCTGGTCTTGTCCTCATGAGCCTTCAGTTTCGCCTCGAGAGCCGCCCGCTCCTCGGGCTTGAGAAGGTTGGCCGCATCGACCACCCGGCCGGAGAGGGGCGGGAAGGTCTGGGCGAGAGCCGGGAGGAGGGAGAGGAGGATGAAAAGAAGCGACGCCATGACAAGCGCCTGAACTCTCTCTCCCCTTCCGGGGGAAGGGAAAGACCGGGTGCTTGTCATCCGCTTAGAACTTCACCTCGGGAGGCCGGTCCGATCCGGCGGTGGCGGTGAACGTCTCCATGGGCTTGGCGTCGGGATAGACCACGGCGGCGATCCAGCGGCCGGGAATGGTGCGCAGCTCCGTGTTGTAGGCCTGCACGCTCGCGATGTAGTCGCGCCGCGCCACCGCGATCCGGTTCTCCGTGCCTTCGAGCTGGGACTGCAGGGCCAGGAAATTGGCGTTCGACTTCAGCTCCGGGTAACGTTCGACGGTGGCGAGCAGGCGGCCGAGGGCGCCGGAGAGCTGGTTCTGGGCCTCCTGGAACTGCCGGAATTTTTCGGGGTCGGTGACCGTGGAAGCGTCCACATGGATCTGCGTGGCCTTCGCCCGCGCTTCCGTGACCTGGGTCAGCACCTCGCGCTCCTGCTGGGCGAAGCCCTTGACCGTCTCGACCAGGTTCGGGATCAGGTCGGCCCGGCGCTGGTACTGGTTCTGCACTTCGCTCCAGGCGGCCTTGGCCTGCTCCTGCAGGGTCGGAACATTGTTGACTCCGCAGGCGGACAGCCCGAACGCCAGAAGCATGCCCGTGAGGGCGACGCGGATCCGGGTGGGTAAGAGCACGGCCTTCATGTCTGTCCTTCTCGCGATTCGGTTCCACGAACCTTTGCCGGGATCAACAGATGGAGCAGAGGCGGCCTTTCAACAAGCGGCTTTTCGGTGGCCGTGCACACGGGATTGAGGCATGATCCGCCTGTTGCACCGCCCGGATCCGTCCCATGACCTTCCTGCCCGATATCGGCACCCTGCTCACCTACACGCTCGCCGCGACCCTGCTCTTCATCACGCCGGGGCCGGACATGAGCCTGTTCCTGGCGAAGACCATGGCCGGGGGGCGCCGGGCCGGCATGGCCTCGATGCTGGGCGCGATGGCGGGATGCGGCGTGCATACGCTCCTGGCGGCGCTCGGCCTGTCGGCTCTGCTGGCCGCTTCCGTTACAGCCTTCACGGTGCTGAAGATCGTCGGCGCCCTGTACCTCCTCTGGATGGCGTTCGATGCCGTGCGTAACGGCTCGGCCCTGCATGTGAAGGAGGAGGGGCGGGCGGAGGTTTCGTTCTGGAAGACCTTCTTCATGGGCGTGGGGATCAATCTCATGAACCCGAAGGTCGTCTTGTTCTTCGTGACCTTCCTGCCGCAATTCGTCGACCCGGCCGATCCGCACGCGGCCGACAAGCTGCTGTTCCTCGGCCTCTATTTCATCGTGCTCACCGCCCCCATGGGCGCTCTCCTGATCCTGGGGGCCGACAAGGTGATCGCGCTTCTGCGCGGACATCCGAAGCTGATGCGCGGGATCGATTATTCCTTCGCCGGCCTGTTCTCGGCCTTCGCCGTCAAGATCCTGACGGCGTCGGCGCGGTAGCGCCGCGGCCTTCCGCTGTCGATGTCAAAGAGCAGCACCTTGGGGCCCGCAGCTTGCGCTGCGAGCCTTTCAGGGATCGAGGGTGGCGCGACGGGCCGTCCGGCTCGCTGTGTTAAGTTAGCTAGAAGAGCCGGAAGGCCGCTTCGCGCACGGTTCTTTTAGGCGTTTCGACTTGGACCAGCACAGGGCTGCCAAGGGCCTCCTGCCGCCGGCTGCGTGACCGGCGGACAGGACCGTGCCTGCTCCCACACCGTGCGACGCCTCGCGAAGCGCGCCCCTCGTCGGATCAGGCTGTGCAACGATATAGCCAAGGTTCATCCCCCTGTCAAGAACAAAGTTAGAACATAACGTTGCTCTCGGAGCCTTGCCGTCATGGCCGGGCGTGTCTCGGCCGTCCCGGTCGGAAAGACGCGGCGCTTCAAGAGATCGGGATCACCGGCACAAGGCCGGTGATGACGTGGGAGAGGTCATCCCCGCGCTTGTTAGGACGATCCTTCGAGCCGCCGCGGCGCCGCTCCTCAGGACCAGGACGGAGCGGTGGCAAGCAAGACGTGGGTGGCCGGGTCAAGCCCGGCCATGACGATGGGGGCGTCGTTCCCGGCCCCCGCGCGGCGGGTGTCATCCTCAGGCTGAGCGAAGCGAGGGAAGGGGTCCACGATCACGCGCTGCGCGATGACGTCCCTTCCCGTCCGCTGATGCGTCCTTCCGGGAAGGACACCGCGGCTGCTCTGCCAAGCGGGATGGCCGAAACGAGCCCGGCCATGACGCGGGCCTACGTCGTTGGTCTTCGTTCACTCCTTGGCGGCACCGGGGAGGGACGGTGCTGCGTTGCGCCCTCCCGCGTCGCGTCCGGCGATGGCCCAGTAAACGAAGCCGGCGACCGCGCCGGTGAGGCCGAGGACGAGGCTCACATGGAGTTCCGCCGGCGAGCCGACCCGCGCGGCGCCGCGCAGGATCCACGGCACGGCGGCCGTCAGGATGCCGGTGGCGAGCGCGTACCAGACGAGGCTACGCATCCCCAGCACCTCGCTGATGATTGCGATCATGAGCGGCGGGAAGACGAGCAGCGTGAACGCGATCCGGCCCACGGCCAGGAACGCGTCCGCCACGATGGGCCCGGGGTCTTCCGCCGAGAACACGGCGTCCAGCAGCGACCAGAAGCCGACGAAGAGCGTGTCCCCCGTCAGCAACGCCATGACCGGATCGACGATGCTGGCGACGAGGAAGAAGGTGCCGCTCGCGCCGATGGCGATGAGAAGCGCGAAGGGGATGAGGAGAAGCCAGCGGATCATGCACGCTCTATTCTGTAAAGGTCCCCTGCCGCTCACATGAAGCGATGCGCCAGCAGATCCAGCCTGAAATAGGCCCCGCAAGGATATAGGGAAGATAAAAGAACACGAGCGCATCCGGCGCTGGGTCCGAGCCCATGTTGAACCACAGCGAGAAGCAGAAACCCATCAATCCTCCTGAGATGATTGCGGCCCACCATGTATCGGCACGTGCGTATCGCAACAGGAAAGTGAGAAGCAGGGAGACGAGAAAAATGGGAAGACCGAACAGAAGAACGCCTAGCGTTGCTATCATCAGAGTAGCTGGGAATTCCAGCAAACGAGGGAGAATATCATTGTCCCCCTGAAGGACATAAACCATCCATGAAAAGACGGTCACCAAGTAAGGGGCAGCCACGGATGCGATGGCAGCGCCCAGAATATTTCGCTTCATGACGGCCTGCCCATCACAACCCGCCAGTAGATCCAGCCGCAAATTGCTCCCGTAATCCCGAAGCTGGGCAGCAGCCACCACTGCTTTTGGACAAAGGATGCTAGGACATGGCCTCCAAAGCAAAGACCCAAGAACGAATACGCACTGATTGTGATCGCAGGTGCGCTCACAGCGAGGCTTTTCATAGTCAAAGCCGCTGAAAGAGATACAACGACAATGGTAAATCCGTACTTCAGAAGGCCGACGGTGCCCATGAAGTAAATGCCCCAGGCAAGATCTGATAGACTGGTCAGTCGGCCTTGTATGAAGGCGCAAAGAATGGCGGCTTCCAGGTACGGAGCTGTAACGGACACGGTGAGGATGCCAAGGATCTGGCGCTTCATGGCGACGCTGCACCATCGTCTGTTTTCGTCGATGGACGATGCAGAGCGGTCAGCCAATAGAGCCACGCCGAGATCGCACCGGCGCCAATGGATCCCATGATCTCGGATATGTCGCGGTAGACCCAGTTCACGAAGTCACCTTTCGGTGCGACGCCAGCCGCGAGGATTGCGAAAGACGTAGCTGCTCCGAAGGCAATGACGATCGACGCCGAACGAATCTGCAGCGCGAACATCATGAGCGCGAACAAGCCCATGCAGGCCAGAATGGGGATACCGAAGAACATCACGCCAAACGTTCCCCACTCGAGAAAGTCCGGCAGGTCACGGACGCCGTCGGACAGACCCAGCGCCATTTGGCCTCCCAAACGTCCTCCAGACAGCAGGACCATGAAACACCATGTGAAAGGATAGCTGATCGTGCTCAAAACGAGTGCCAGGATGGCCCGCTTCATCAATCCGCCGCGTTGTTGGCGGACCCGACCAGGGCGTTGTAGGCGTTCACGAGCGCCTGCGCCTGCTGCCCTCCGGCCCGACGGAGATCGCCCTTCACGGGCCTGAGCGTATCGCGAAACTCGCGGGACGCCGCCAGAAACGATCGCAAGGGACCCTTGAGGCTTTCGAGCGCTTTGGAGTCGGACTTCCTGTATTCGTCGAACGCCCCGGAGGCCTCGGCGAAGAGGGTCACGTCGGCACCCAAAGTGGTCATATCGACAATGGGATTTTCATTGCCCGGCAGGCGATCGACGACGCGCCGGGCGGCCAGCATCAGGTTGGTGCGGTGCCAGTTGGCCTTTCGGCCCTCGCGCCGCTCGATGGCCGCAAGCTCTTTCTGGACAAGGTTCGACCGTTCGACCTGGAAATCCTGCTCCACCTTCTCGCGGGCGGCCAGAAAGGCTTTCGCGGCCGGCACGAGCCGCGTATGGATCTGTTTTCCGCGCGCCAGATTGTCGTCGAGGTAATCCTTGCGCTCGTAATAGGTGTTGGCCTCGTCGATGATGGGAGCAAGCTGCGAATAGGCCTCGATATAGGCCTTCATGCTGGCATCCAGTCCGGTGAGTTTCGGCTCCTTGCCGAGGGCGTCCGACGCCTCAGCGATCAGATCCGTGACATCGTAGAGCTCGTAGACGCCGAAGGCCCGGTTCTTGTTGACCGGGCCCTTGTCCATGTCGACCCAGCTCTTGTAGCGCTCGATGGATTCCCTGGCCCGGAGAGTCCTGTTCATCAGCGCCACATAGGCGTTCATCTTGGCGGTCACCGCTTCGAGGGCCGCTTCCTCCGCCTGCTGTTGCTGGGCTGCACCCGAAGATTGGGCTTGGACCAGAGTTCCGGCACTCATGAGAGCGAGGGCGAGGACAAGGGTGCGGATCATGGCTTGGTCTCGCGAAAGGGTGCAGTGGTGGCTGACCTGCCGAATGGCGGCACCGGCCAATGAAACAACATAACAAATTCGCATTGATCATGGCAATCCACTTGCAAATCCAATCGCAGCCGTCGCCCGCCATCATGCGCGCGCCGTTCCCCGGCCAGAAAAACGCACTACTTAGAGATCCCGGGCGGCGGGCACGCATGGAGGAGAGGAACACCATGGCGACGTCGAAGCTGGATGAGCGGCGGCTCATGACGGACGAGGAATATACCCTCGTCGAGCAGACCCGTTATCCCGTGCTGGGCAAGCTGGAGGATGCAGCGCTCAAGGACCTGACCCAGCGCCTGCGGGAGCGGCGCGACCGGGCCAGGGACATCGCCCATCGCCAGCGCCGCGAGGTGCGCGGCAAGGGGAGACGGACGACAGCCTTCGAAAAGCAGGATGCCGGCAACCGCCGGAAGGCGCGCATCCTGGCGGAGGCGCTGACCCGGATCAACAGCGAGCGCACCCACCGGAAAGCGGAGGAGCTGCGCGCCAACGCCCGCCGCGCATTCGCCCTGCGTCAGGATAGGGAGGCATCGGTACGCCCCGATTCCGGCCGGACGTCGCGGAGCGGCATGCGCGAAGTTGCGAGCAGCCGCCGCGACCGGATCGTCAATCCGATGGATGCCGGACGCATCTCGCAGGCGGGCAAGCGCGCGCAGGCGGTGCGGGACAACGCTTAGTGAATTCCACTCCCCTCTGTCGTCACCGGCCTTGTGCCGGTGATCCCGATGGATTGGGACGCAGCGCTTCTCCAAGCGAGATGGCCGGCCCAAGGCCGGCCATGACATGGGAGGAGTTGAAGATTTTTGCCTCTCAATACGGAAAGATTGAGGGGCATGTAGACGAGGAGCCTATTCCCCGTTCCCCACCGCGTAGACGCCTTCGGCCCCGATGCCCTGTTCGGCCATCATGCGGGCGCGGGCGCGGAGTTTCTCGGTCTCGCTCTTGAGCTGGCCGCAGGCCGCGAGGATGTCGCGCCCGCGAGGGGTGCGGACCGGGGAGGCGTAGCCGGCCCGGTAGACGATCTCGGAGAAGCGCTCGATCCGCTCCCAGTCCGAGCACTCGTATTTCGAGCCGGGCCAGGGATTGAACGGGATCAGGTTGATCTTCGCCGGGATGCCTTTCAGCAGGCGCACGAGCTCGCGGGCATCGGCGTCCGAATCGTTCACGCCTTTCAGCATCACGTATTCGAACGTGATGCGGCGCGCGTTCGACAGGCCCGGATAGGCCCGGCAGGCGTCGAGCAGCTGCTTGATGTCGTATTTGCGGTTGATCGGCACCAGCTCGTCGCGCAGCTCGTCCCGCACCGCATGGAGCGAAATGGCCAGCATGGTGTTCGCTTCCGCGCCGAGACGCTCCATCTGCGGCACGACGCCGGAGGTGGAGACCGTGATGCGGCGGCGCGACAGGGTGAGGCCTTCGCCATCCGACATGACGTCGATGGCGGCGATCACGTCGCCGATGTTGTAGAGCGGCTCGCCCATGCCCATGAACACGATGTTGGACACGAAGCGTCCGCCGTCCGTGGGAACGAAGGCACCTTCCGGCGGCGTGGCGTCGGGCCAGTCGCCGATGGAATCGCGGGCCACGATAAGCTGCGCCACGATCTCGGCCGAGGTCAGGTTGCGCACGAGGCGCTGGGTGCCCGTATGGCAGAACGAGCAGGTCAGCGTGCAGCCGACCTGGCTCGACACGCAGAGCGTGCCCCGGTCGACTTCCGGAATGTACACGCACTCGATCTCGGCGCCCTTGTCGAGCGGGCCCGTCGAGGGCATGCGGATCAGCCACTTGCGGGTGCCGTCCTTCGAGACCTGCTCGGAGACCACCTGCGGGCGGGCGAGCGTATAGGCGGCCGCCAGCTTGGCGCGCAGCTCCTTGCCCACATTGGTCATCTCGGCGAAATCCCGGGCGCCCCGAAAATAGATCCAGTGCCAGAGCTGGGCGACGCGCATCTTGAGCTCGCGCTCGGGCACGCCGATGGCGCTGAGCGAATCCTTGAGCTGGTCGCGCGTCAAGCCGACGAGCGACGCGCCCCCGGGGGCGGCTCCGGCCGCCACGCTCAGCTCCGCGGTCTTTTCGATGAACCCGGCCGCGCGCGCGGCATCGCTCACGGCCACGGGGGCCGCATTGGGGTTGCGCTTGGCGATGTCGAGCACCGTCGCCATGGAAATCTCGTGCCTCGTTGTTGGGAGTCGGCGTGCCTTATAGCACGATTGCGCCGAAACCGTGAGCCTCAAAAGCAAATTCCGGGCGCGAGGCCCGGAACATGGTCATTCAGCTGTCTCTTTTCAACGGTCAGGGGCTTTTAGGACGCGCATTCCTTGCGGGCGTGCTCGAGGGCCTTGCTGAAGCCGTTCAGGGAATAGCGGTCGGTCAGGCTCGAGCCGCGGGCCGATTGCATCTTCACGGTCACGGTTCCGCTCCGTGCCATGGTGGCGATGGCCTGACCTTCCTCGGCGGGGTTCTTGAGCCAGGCATTGGACGCCTTGGTGATCAGGGCATAGGAGGCATTGCCCACGGCGGCCTCCGCCGAGCCGTTCTCCTTGGCCGCGAAGCCGAGCACCAGGGCGACCTCGTTCTTCACGTTCTCCGCCGGGCGGAAGGACACGAAGAGATAGGCCGGGTCGCGGTTCACGTTCTTCGGCAGCCGGTCCTTGGGCTGGCTGAGGGCATAGCAGATCTTGGAGCGCCCGGTCTGGGCCGTATAGACGCCCCAATCGCCATAGGACGTGAGGAGCGAGGCGCCGCCCGGGCCCGTGGCGGCCTGCGTGGCCTTCGCGGCGCCCGCACCTGCTGCGGCTCCGGCGGCCGCGGCCGCAGCGGGCTTCGCCGGGCTGGTCTTGGCCGCGGGGGCAGGCTTGGCGGCCGGCTTCGCGGGAGCCGGACGTGTCGATTGCTGCCCACGCTGGGGTTGTGCCAGTGCGGCAGGCCCTGTTCCGATGACGAACAAGGCGGAAAGGATGCCCGCGGCGATGCCGCGCTGGAAAGATGCAGTAATCATGGGCTGGACCATACAGGCGGATGGTTAAGAACTTTTCACCATCTCCGTTAAGGCTCGGCCAGGGGATTGGCGATGCGTCGAAACGTGGCGGTGGGACAAGAATGGCGCCCCGCCCGACCTGCGACCCAATAAAAAGGGTCGCCGGAGCGACCCTGAGTTGGACGAATAAGGCTTGTTCGTCTTTCAATTGCCAGGAGATGGAAAATGACTTCAACGCAACGGGATCTTTGTAAGGTAATTATAATAACATTGCAATAAGTCAATATTCTTTCTTTGGAATATGGTCCTATGAAGCGTAAGCTAAGCTTGGTCCGGAGTACCCGCGAGGGCCTCCCGCGCCTTTTCCCTGTGCTCTTCCGTAATGGAACCAGCCACTTGGGTGATCGCCGCGGCCAGAACAGCTGCGTCATCGGCGAAACCCAGCAGCGGAAGGAAGTCGGAGATCGCGTCGGCCGGGAAGACGAAATAGGCGATGGCTCCGAAGAGAATCAGCTTCACGCGGCGCGGGGTCGACGGGTCGGTGGCGCAGAAGAACGCCGCCACGAGGTCCTCGGCGAAGGGGATCTTGCCGGCAACCCGCTTCAGCTTGGCCCAGAATCGGCGCTTCAGGCCTTCCTCGTCCCGGGTCTCCTGGCGTATGGCCTCCATCTCGGCCTTGGTGAAAGGCTTCATGAAGGGTGCGCTCATAACCTGTGCTCCTTACAATCGTGTGCGTTCCCGTCGCGTCGAGGATAGCTTAAGACGTCTCCGGATACAGGGAGAAAAGCCATGAAGCTCGACAAATTGATGGCGGCCGTCGTGACCGGAGGTGCCTCCGGCCTCGGCGAGGCGACCGCGCGCATGCTGGCGGCCAGCGGCGCGAAGGTCGCCATCCTCGATATGAACGCCGAGCGCGGCGAGGAGGTTGCCCGCGAGATCGGCGCGGTGTTCTGCAGGGCCGACGTGACCGACGAGGCCTCCATCGATGCGGCGCTGGCCGCAGCCCGCGCGGCCAACGGCATCGAGCGCATTCTGGTCAATTGCGCGGGCATCGCGCCCGGGCGGCGCACGGTCACGAAGAAGCGCGAGACCGGCGAGCTGATTCCCCACGACGTGGCGAGCTTCCGCCGCGCGGTCGAGATCAACCTGATCGGCACCTATGCGATGATCGCCAAATGCGCCACGGCCATGGCCGGGCTCGACCCGGTCACTCCCGACGGCGGGCGCGGCGTCATCGTCAACACCTCGTCGGTGGCCGCCCAGGACGGCCAGATCGGGCAGGCCGCCTACGCGGCATCCAAGGGCGGCGTGCTCGGGCTGACGCTGCCCGTCGCCCGCGACCTGTCGGGCTTCGGCATCCGCGTGATGACGATCATGCCGGGCCTGTTCCACACGCCTCTCTTCGAGGGCATCGCGGAAGATTACCGCAAGGCGCTCGAGGCCAACGTGCCGTTCCCCTCCCGCCTCGGGCGGCCGGAGGAATATGCGACCCTGGTGAAGGCCATCATCGAGAACGACATGCTCAACGGCGAAGGCATCCGCCTCGACGGCGCCTTGCGCATGCAGCCGAAATAGCGGCGTTCAGGATTCGGCGCTCCGGTTCTCGGCAAAGCTCTCGAGATCCGGCGTGCGCAGCCAATGCTCCCGGCGCTTGGCCCAGGCCTCGTAGGTCGGCGTGAAGAGGTTCGGTTCGTCGAAGGCCCCGAGCCTGATCTCGATTTCGCTGTCGCAATCCCGGTCGAAGACCTGAGAGCCGCAGACGGGGCAGAAGCAGTCCTCGACGGCGGGCGTCGCGGACCAGCCCCGGAACTCGCCCGAGATCGTGACCTGATCGGCGGCGAAGATCACAAAGGCGCTGAAGGGGCTGCCGCTGATCTTGCGGCAGGTCATGCAATGGCACAGCCCCACGCGCTTCGGCTCGCCTCGCGCCGTGAAGGTCAGCTGGCCGCAGGCGCAGCCTCCCTGGCGGATGCGCATTTCGGTCATGGTCTATCCCTTCACCAGGCCGGCGGCCATCTGGTCCATGCGCTGCGCCAGTTCGATGTCACGGCGCGTCAGGCCCTTGGCGTCATGAGTGGCGAGCGTCACCTCCACCCGGTTGTAGGTGTTCGACCATTCCGGATGGTGGTTCATGGCCTCGGCCACGAGCGCCACGCGGGTCATCCAACCGAAGGCCGCGTTGAAATCGCCGAAGACGAAACGTTTGGTGATCGCGTCCCGGCCCTCCACGAGCGCCCATCCGTCAAGGGTG
The DNA here is from genome assembly GCF_034627025.1 of Microvirga lotononidis. NCBI lineage: Bacteria > Pseudomonadati > Pseudomonadota > Alphaproteobacteria > Hyphomicrobiales > Methylobacteriaceae > Microvirga > Microvirga lotononidis. Next base: position 1,934,348 of record NZ_CP141048.1, read on the forward strand.
GGCAGGAGTTCGGAACGTTCCGAGTCGGTCAGGCGGGGCATGGGCATGCTTCATCGTAAGGAAAGGATCGCCTTATTGATGAAGCACGGCAGCGCGGTTTCAAGGGCTACAGGATCCCGAGCAGCCGGATGAGCCCCAGGCTGATCGCGATCAGCACCAGGAGCGAGAGCGTGACCGCCAGCGTCACCCGGGCGCCGACGGTCCGGAGCGCCTTGAGGTCGACGCCCAGGCCCAGCGCCGCCATGGAGATGACGGTGAGCAGCGTGGCCGTCGGCACGATGGCGCGCAGGATCGCATCGGGCACGAGGCCGATGGAGCGCAGCAAGGCGAGGCCGAGGAAACCGACGATGAACCAGGGCACGAGCCGGTTCCAAGCGAGGCTCGGTTTCGCATCCGCCGTGCCGCGTCCCGCCACGAGGGACAGGGCGATCACCACCGGCCCCAGCATCAGCACGCGCACGAGCTTCACCAGGGTCCCGAGCTGCGTGCTGACGAGGCCGAGCGGCACGGTCGCGGCCAGCACCTGAGGCACTGCATAGACGGTCAGGCCCGCAAGCACGCCGTATTGGGTCGCCGACAGGCCGAGCACGGGCACCAGCAGGGGCAGGGTGAGCACGACGATCACGCCGAGGACGGCCGTGAACGCGATGGAAGAGGCCACATCCTCCGGCTTGGCACCGATGACCGGCGCGACGGCGGCGATCGCCGAGTTGCCGCAGATGGAATTGCCGCAGGCGACCAGGATCGCCATGCGTCTCGGGAGCCCGAGCCAGCGCCCGAGCCCGTAGCTCGCCCCGATGGCGAGTGCCACCACGACGGCGATCCCGAGGATGAGTCCGAAACCCGCATCGAGCACGGCCTGGAAGCTGATCGATGCGCCGAGAAGCATCACGGCGAATTCAAGCAGGGTCTTGGCGGAAAAGCCGATGCCGGGCGCCCAGCGCTTGTCCGGCGTCCAGAAGGTTCTCACGACGGTGCCGATGAGGATCGCAATGACCAGGGCCTCGAGCCAGGGCCGCCCGGTCCAATGCTCCTCGATGGCTTGCAGGCCCATGGCCGCAAACGCGACGGCCGCGCACAGAACGACGCCGGGCGCGAGTTGGGCGATGCGGGGGTGGATCATGGAGACGCTTCAGTCCTGAGTTTCGCCCAGGGGCTAGTCCCAAGGGCGGCAGGATGCAAGCGGGAAACAAGGGAACGGCCATGCCTTGAGGTCTGGCCCACAAACCGCCGATGTCATGGCCGGGCTTGTCCCGGCCATCTCGACTGGAGGAGCGCAGCGCCTCACTCTATCGGGATCACCGGCACGAGACCGGTGATGACGTGCGAGGGACAGGCAGCGCATCGCCAGTCTTGCAGGAGGTTCCAACGAGAGCCGAAGGGTGCGCCGATTTCCAGTCGGACGCTCAGCCCCCGAACCCGTCCTCGATGGCGCGCCAGTCCTGGGTGAGCGTGAACGAATCGCGGTCGATGAGGATGAAGCAGCCGCCGCCCGGATGCTGCGGGCGGCTTTCCCGGCCGATTTCGACCTTCTGGAGATAAGCGGTCAGCAGGCACCCGACGGCCCCGTGGGAGACGACGACGATATCGTCGGCGGTCTCGTCCTCGCGCAGGATCCGGCGGATGGCGTTCACGATGCGGGTCTGCGCGTCGATGGCGCGCTCCCAGCCGCGGATGCTCTCGTACGGGCGGCCGAAGAACTCGCGCACCACGTCCCAGAACTCGGGCGGCGCGATGTAGCCCGTGGCGGAACGGTCGTTCTCGCCCAGGTCTTCATCCGTTTCATAGGAGAGGCCGAGGGCCTCCGCCACGATGGCGGCTCCGTCCATGGCCTTCCGCTCGGTGCTGGAATAGACGGCGGACACGTCCCGGTCCGCGAGCATTTCCGCGAAACGCTCCATGCGGGCGCGGCCGGTGGCGTTCAGGGGCCATTCGGGAATGGGTCGGGCGGGGTCGATGACCACGTCGGGGTGCGTGATGAAGATGAGCGAAGCCATGGGCGAGACGTAACGAAATCCGCCGCCGTCGTCGAGCTAGCTTAAGGGATAGGCCGCCTCGACGATGTAGGGGCCGCCGCCGACGGAGTTCCGGGACGAGTACAGGACGAAGCGGTCGGCCGTGAAGGTCAGCTTCGGAAAATGGCCCCGGGTGGCGATGTAGTCCGCCACATCGACGGGGGACACATTGCGAAGCCGCGCCAGGGTCACGTGCGGGGTGAACCGGCGCGTCTCCGGGGCTAAGCCGACCTGGCGCACGAGGCGTTCCTGCTCCGCCTGCAGCTCGTTCAAGTCGCCGTTGCCGACAACGCGGGCGAAGACCGCGCGGGGCTTCCCGCCGCCGAAGGTGTCGAGCCCGTCGATGGTGATGATGAGCGGAGCGCGCTGGCGCCGTTCGCCGAGGATCGACGTGACGTCGTCCGCCATGCGCTCGTCGATGTCGCCGATGAACCGCAAGGTCAGGTGATAGTTCTCGGGATCGACCCAGCGTGCGCCAGGAAGGCCGCCGCGAAAGCTCGAAAGGGCCAAGCCGATCTCGGCCGGGATCTCGATGCCGGTGAACAGGCGGGGCATGCGACACCTCCCGGGCTGCTGCTGTGATTGAGACGACTGGTGAGGAGGTTTGTTCCGCGTGGAACCAAGCCCCGACGTCATCACCGGCCTCGTGCCGGTGATGACGTCGGAAGGGCTAACCCAGCTTCACCGCTCTCGCCTTCCTATCGGCTCAGCTCATCCGCGCCAGATCGCCGAGGAGGCTTGCCGCGACGGTGATCTTCGACAGGCTCAGGCCCGACGAGACGATGCCGTCGACCGCATTGCGGATGCGGTTGACGTCGGCGCCGCGCTTGTCGCTCCAGGCCTGCACGGCCTCGGCGCCGGACAGGTTTTGCGACGCGACCTCCGCCGTCAGCCCGCGATGGGCGTAGGCGATGCTGTCGATGGCGCGGTCGAGGGCCAGCCGGTCGAAATAATCGCTGACGGTGATCTCCTGCGCCGCCCCGATGAGCGCCCCGAGGCGGAACGACGCTTCGAGGGCGAAGTGGGTGCAGGCGATGTCGCTGACGGGCTTCCCGGTCTTCTGCGCGGTCTGCACGATATCGGGCGCGGCGACGAGGTCGGGAAGCGCGGCGATGCGCCGTGCCAGCTCCTCCGGCGTGCCCGCATCCACCAGAGCCCTGGTGCGCGCATTCCACGCCTCCTGGGCCTCGGGCGACAGCGTGTCGGTGAGGCTGCGCTCCACCTCGGCGATTCCGGTCCGGTAGGTACCGATGATCTCGTCGAGGGAATGGTTCACGAAATCCACGTTGCGGATGAACCAGACGATCCGGTTCATCAGCAAATCCTGGAGCTCGCCGTAGAGATGCAGCTGCATCTTGCCGGGCACGATCCCGTCGAGCGCGTCGATGGCGACGTTCATCTCGGTGAGGCCGAAGGAATCGCGCGTGGCCGCGTAGGCCGCCGCGATGGTCGGCGCGTCCGCGCCGGTCTGGTCCACGAGGCGGGCCACGATGGTCGGCCCGCCGCGGTTGATGATGGCGTTGGCGAGCTGCGTCGCGATGATCTCGCGGCGCAGGCGGTGGGTCGCGATCGCATCCGGGAAGCGCTCGCGCATTTCGGCCGGGAAGTAGCGGTCGAGCTCCTTGCCGAGATAGGGATCGTCGGGCACGGCGCTTTCCAGCAGTTCGTCGTGCAGCGCCAGCTTGGCATAGGCGAGCAGCACGGCGAGTTCCGGACGGGTGAGGGCCTCGCCCCGGCGGGCACGCTCCGTCAGGTTGTTGTCGTCGGGCAGATACTCGACCGTCCGGTTGAGGCGCCCTTGAGCCTCCAGCATGTGCATGAGCCGGCGCGCGAAGCCGAGATCGGCGGCGCCGCGCTGCTCGGAGAGCGAGAGCGCCAGGGTCTGGAGGTAGTTGTTGCGCAGCACGAGAGCCGCGACGTCATCGGTCATGTCCGCCAGGAGCTCGTTGCGTTGCTCCTGCGTCAGGCGTCCGTCGCGCTCCGGCGTCGTCAGCGCGATCTTGATGTTCACCTCCACGTCGGAGGTGTTGACGCCCGCCGAATTGTCGATGGCGTCCGTGTTGAGGCGAACGCCGCTCTGCGCCGCCTCGATGCGCCCGCGCTGCGTGACGCCGAGATTGGCGCCCTCGCCGATCACCTTGGCGCGCACCTCCGGGCCGGTGATGCGGATCGCGTCGTTGGCGCGGTCGCCCACCTGCTCGTCCGTCTCGATGGACGAGCGGATATAGGTTCCGATGCCGCCGAACCAGAGCAGGTCGACACGGGCCTTGAGGATCGCGTTCATCACCTCGGCCGGCGTCGCCTGCGGCTTGTCGATGTCGAGGAGCGTGCGGATCTCGTCCGAGAGCGGAATCGACTTCGCATTGCGCGGGAACACGCCGCCGCCTTTGGAGATCAGCGCCTTGTCGTAATCCTGCCAGCTCGACCGGGGCAGGTTGAACAGCCGCTCGCGCTCCACATACGAGGCTTCCGGATCCGGGTCCGGATCGATGAAGATGTCGCGGTGGTCGAAGGCCGCCACGAGCTTGAGCGCCCGCGACAGCAGCATGCCGTTGCCGAACACGTCGCCCGACATGTCGCCCACGCCCGCCACCGTCACCGGCGTCGCCTGGATGTCGATGTCCATCTCGCGGAAGTGGCGCTTCACCGCTTCCCAGGCGCCGCGGGCCGTGATGCCCATCTTCTTGTGGTCGTAGCCCTGGCTGCCGCCGGACGCGAAGGCGTCGCCGAGCCAATGGCCCTTCTCGATGGAGAGCGCATTGGCGATGTCCGAGAAGGTGGCCGTGCCCTTGTCGGCTGCGACCACGAGGTAAGGGTCGTCGCCGTCGTGCCGCACCGTGTCCGCCGGGGGCACGATGCTGTCGCCGACGATGTTGTCGGTGAGCTGCAGCAGGGTCCGCACGAAGATGCGGTAGCTCTCGGTGCCTTCCGCCAGCCAGGCCTGCCGGTCGCTCATTGGCGGAAGGTGCTTGGGCACGAAGCCGCCCTTGGCGCCCACCGGCACGATGACGGCGTTCTTGACTTGCTGGGCCTTGACGAGGCCCAGCACTTCCGTGCGGAAGTCCTGCGGACGGTCGGACCAGCGCAGGCCGCCGCGCGCCACCTTGCCGAAGCGCAGATGCACGCCCTCGACCCGCGGCGAATAGACGAAGATCTCGTAGAGCGGCTTCGGCAGGGCCAGGCCTTCCACCCGGGCGCATTCGAACTTGAACGCGATGGTCTGGCGCGGCAGGCCGTTCTCTTCGAGCTGGAAGAAATTGGTGCGGATCGCGGCTTCGATCAGGTTGACGAAACGGCGCAGAATCCGGTCGTCGTCGAGGCTCGTGACCTCTTTCAGCTGGTTCTCGATGCGCTCGCGGATGGCCGCTTCGGCGGCTGCGCGTCCGTCGTCCTTGCGGGGATCGAAGCGGGCGTAGAACAGCTTGACGAGATCGGCCGTGATCGTGCCGTGGCGTGCGAGCGTCTCGGCGATGTAATCCTGCGCGTAGGTCACCTGGATCTGGCGGAGGTACCGGCCGAAGGCCCGCACCATGGCGACGTCGCGCCAGCCGAGGCCCGCTTCCAGGACGAGGCGGTTGTAGCCGTCCGATTCCGCGAGCCCTCGGAAGAGCGCGAGCAGCGCCGCTTCGACGAGGGCCTGGATCTCGTCGATCTCGATCGTGCCGCCCGAGGCGCGCTCCAGGGTCATGTCATGGAGCCACACCCGGTCCGTGGCGCTGAAGGCGACCCGGTAGGTTCGCTCGTTGACGACGCGGAAGCCGAGATTTTCCAGAAGCGGCACGCGTTCCGACAGGGGCAGCGACATGTTGAGCGAGAACAGCTTCAGGTTCACGCGGGTTTCGTCGTCCGCTTCGCGGCGATAGAGGTCGACGGCGCGGGGCCGGGCCGCCGAGAGCTGTTCCAGGAGAGCGATGTCGGCAATGGCCTGCTCGGCCCCGAAGGCCTCGCGATAGGCCGCGCTGAAGGCTTCGCCGTAGCGCGACGCCAGGGCCCTGGCGCGGGCGCCGCCGACGCTGGCGTCGAGCGCATCGCGCAGCGCGTCGCTCCAGGTGCGCACGATGGCGGAAATGCCCTTTTCCAGAGCCTCGCGCGGCACGTCCGGGGTCTCGCCCTCGTCGCGCCCGATGATGTAATGGGTGCGGGCGAGCGGGCCCTCCGGGTAGTCCGGATAGGAGGCGGAGACGCGGCCGCCATAGATGCTGGCCAGGAATTGGCCGATGCGCTGGCGCGCCTGGGTGTCGTAGCGGTCCTTGGGCACGAAGACCAGCACCGAGACGAAGCGGTCGAACTCGTCCACGCGGGCGAGGGCCCTGACCCGCGGACGCTCCGACAGGTTCATGATCTCGATAGCGAAGTGGTAGAGCGTGTCCTCGTCGATCTGGAACAGCTCGTCGCGCGGATAGCTTTCGAGCACGTTGAGGAGCGCACGGCCCGCATAGCTCGCCGGGTCGAAGCCCGCGCGGCCGACGATCTTTTCCACCTTGTGGCGCAGGTAGGGCACCTCGCCGGTGGTGTTGGTGTAGGCGCTCGCGGTGAACAGGCCCACGATGCGCAGCTCGCCGCGCAGATGGCCGCTGTCGTCGAACAGCTTGACGCCGATATAATCCAGATGCGCCCGGCGGTGGACGCGCGATTTCACGTTCGCCTTGGTGATGATGAGCGCCTTGGGACGCGCCAGGAAGGCGCGGATTTCCGGCGTCATCGCGACCAGTTCGCGGCCCCGGCGCAGCACGCGCACGGAAGGGTCGCGCAGGAGGCCCAGGCCCGAGCCTTCGACGGGATTGGCCGCCGTGTCGCCGGACGGCAGCCGGTATTCGCGCAAGCCCAGGAACGTGAAGTTGTCCCGCGAGATCCAGTCGAGGAACGCGATGGCTTCCTTCACCTCGTCTTCCGGCAGCGGGGGAGGATTGAGGCGGTAATCGTGGACGATCTCGGCAATCCGGGAGCGCATGCCCGGCCAGTCGTGGACCGCCACGGAAACGTCCCGGTGAACGAGGCGCATGGCCTCGATCAGGCGGGTGCGGGTCTCGGGATCGTCGAGGCGCGGCAGGTGGATATGGATGAAGCTTTCGCGCTTCACGCCGAGCCGCAGGGCGGCCGTGGCCTCGCCCACGAGGCGCACGAGGGCACCGCCCGCATCCCGTTCCACGGCCAGGATCGGGTGGGCGACGAGCAGCGGCTCGTAGCCTTCGTCCACGACCTCGGAGAGGGTCGAATCGAGCAGGAAGGGCATGTTGTCGTTGACGATTTCCAGCACCGTCACGTCCTGGCGCCGGCCCTCGCGTTCGATCTCGAAGTCGAAGAGGCGGATATCGGCCCCGTCGCCGGTGCGGGAGGCCTTGAGATGCTCGAAGGCTTCCGCCGCCAGATCCGCCAGGGTCTTCGGCGAATAGGGCGCGAGATCCTCGGACGGGACGCGCCCGTACAGGTCGCGCACGAAGGTGGGTGGAATGGCCTTATGGCCCTTTTCCAGCACGGCGACGGCTTCCGCCGTCAACTCGCTTCCGCTGGTGGGGGTTTCCAGCTTCATGCGCGCATCCTCTCACATGTCTAGTTGCGGGAGCGTTGCCACAGTGCGGCAGGTTGCGCAACAAGAGCATAAGGTTCTGAACAAAGTAGGGTAAAGTTGTTGCATCGCACAGCCAATTTACGCTGCTTTCGCCTCCTCCGACGACAGATTCGCGTCCCCCCATTCCTTCATGGCCATCAGCACCGGCTCGAGCGACCGTCCGCGCGTCGAGAGCGTGTACTCGACTCGGGGCGGCACCTGGGCATAGACGGTCCGCACGATGAGGCCGTCGGCCTCCAGCTCGCGCAACTGGTGGGTGAGCATCCGCTGCGTGATGGACGGGATGAGCCGGCGCAATTCGTTGAAGCGCAAGGTCCCGCGCAGGAGCTTGTAGAGCACGATGATCTTCCACTTGCCGTCGATCAGGCTCATCGTCCTCTCGACGGAGCAGCCCTGCATTCTTGGCGCCTTCTGCGGCATCACGGTATCCTTTTCGACACTATGGGCTGTTTTTGTGCGTTCTTGCGGCTTTCGACACTATGCCCAACTATGCTTCCGTCAACAGGAGACATGCCATGCGCGCCGTCGGTTACCAGCAATCCCTTGCCATCGATCAGGACGCTTCCCTCGTCGACGTCGACCTGCCCCGTCCCGAACCCGGCCCGCGTGACCTGCTCGTCGAGATCAAGGCGGTGTCCCTGAACCCGGTCGACACGAAGGTCCGCATGCGGGCGCAACCCGAGCCGGGCGGCTGGAAGGTTCTTGGCTTCGATGCGGCCGGGATCGTTCGTGGGACGGGACGGGACGTTTCCCTGTTCAAGGAAGGCGACGAGGTGTTCTACGCCGGCGCCATCACGCGGCAGGGCACCAATGCGGAATTCCACGTGGTGGACGAACGGCTCGTCGGCGCGAAGCCGAAATCCATCGGCTTCGAGGAGGCCGCCGCCCTGCCGCTGACCACGCTGACCGCCTGGGAGACCCTGTTCGACCGGCTGGAGGTCCGGCGTCCGGTGAAGGGCGCCGCCAACGCCATCCTGATCGTGGGCGCCGCAGGCGGCGTCGGCTCCATCGCGGTCCAGCTCGCGCGCAAGCTCACGGATCTCACCGTGATCGCCACCGCGTCGCGGCCGGACACGCAGGCATGGGTCACGGAGCTCGGCGCTCATCATGTGATCGATCACGGCAAGCCGCTCGCCGCGCAGGTGGAGGCCTTGGGCATCGGCGCGCCGGCCTTCGCGTTCTCGATCACCCACACGGAGAACCATTTCGCCGAGATCGCGAAAGCCCTTGCGCCGCAGGGCCGTTTCGCCCTCATCGACGATCCGAAGACGCTCCTCGACATCAGCCTCATGAAGGGCAAGAGCGTGTCGATTCACTGGGAATCCATGTTCACCCGCTCGACCTTCCAGACCGCCGACATGGAGCGGCAGCACGAGATCCTGAACGAAGCATCCCGCCTCGTGGATGCGGGCACGATCAGGACCACGCTGGCCGAGGTCGTCGGGCCGATCGACGCCGCCAATCTCAAGCGCGCGCATTCCCTCGTCGAGAGCAACCGCACGCGGGGCAAGCTCGTCCTGTCGGGATTTTGAGTGCGTTCCAACTCTCACACGTCGTCACCGGGCTTGTCCCGGTGATCTCGCGTTAACCAAAAAAAGAGGGCTTTGCGATCTGGACCATCGCAAAGCCCTTTAGAACAGAGAAAAGGCTGCCTTGAAGGGCAGCCCTGTGTCTCGAGGGTGGCCCGGCCCTCCGTACGACTCGGAGGGCTGGGGGGCTGACGTGTCCAAGCCGTTCGATGAGCCGGGCCGTCGAGGCAACTTAAGCATTAACGGCATTCAGTGAGGCTCCATCACGGCGCGATTGAGGCAGGAATAAGATTTGCACGAGCCTGGGATTCGCGAGCGTGGAATTCGAAAGTGGAATGCACTTTCGAAACCCTCTCGATGCGCATCTCCGAGTTGGCATAGGATCTTAGCGGAAGACCAAATCCACTTTTCCGCGCGATGCCCTCAAGATCCCGTGATTCATTATGTCGTTATGGGTTGATCCCTTAGCCGTCGAAGCCCATCATCAGGCCATGGAAACGAGACATGGGAGGCTTCATGAGCGAAGGTGACATCGCGGAGCCGTTGCGCGGCGGCTCGGTGCAGGGTTCGGCCCACATCGTTCCTTTCCCCGCCGCGCCGAGACAGGTGTCCTTCGACCGTTCCGAGTTGCAGGCCATTCTCAATCTCTACGGCCGCATGGTCGCTGCTGGCGAGTGGCGCGATTACGCTATCGATTTCCTGCCTGAAAAAGCCGTCTTCTCCATCTTCCGGCGCACGTCCGAAATGCCCCTCTACCGGATCGAGAAGGACCCGAAGCTTGCCAAGAAGCAGGGCGCCTATTCGGTCATCGTCTCGACGGGCCTGATCCTCAAGCGCGGGCACGAGCTCGCCCGCGTGCTGCGGGTGCTCGACAAGCCGAAGGTCGTGTCGGCCTAGGGCATCGTGCGGACCCGCAGGGTCACGTCAGTGAAAAGCGGATCCGGTTTTCCTGCCTCTTGACGCGCAAAACTGGTTCCCACTTTTGCGTTCGATGCTTCAGGGTTCGAGATCCTGAGGCAGGGCCAGAAGCCAGAGGGTCGAAGCGACCACTCCGAGCGCTCCGGCCCACAGGACCGCTCGGATTCCGATCCAATCGGCCGCGAAGCCCGCGCCCAAGGCAGCCACCAAGCCGAGGCCGCCGGTGAGCAGGTGCAATGTTCCCGCTTCCCGTCCGCGCAAGGAGTCCGGCGTCACCTTCTGGCGCAATACGGTCGCGTTCGTGGCGAAGACGACATAGAGCCCGTCGCTCAGGAGCTGTGCGATGCATAAGGATGCGACGGCCATCCACAGGGGCCCCTGAGCCAGCGGAATAAAGCAGATCATGAGGCCGTAGATCAGCAGAGTCCCGATCAGGAGAGTGCGTAACCGAAAGCGCCGTCCGGCCCAGGCCGCGAACTGCGCCCCGATCAAGGCGCTGATCCCGCCCAGCGCCACGACGAGGCCGAGAATCCCTGGCTGAATGCTCAGGTCGCGCACCGCGAACAGCACATAGAGCGGCGCAAAGAAGCTCATGAAGAATGCGAGGCTGGCGGAGCACAGCGTCAGCGGCCTGAGGACCGGGTGCCCGAACACGAAGCGAAGGCCTTCCCCCGTTTCCCGCCACAGATCGGGCGCATGCTCTCCGGTGACGAGAGGCGGCTCCCGCCGCTTGATGGAGGCCAGGAGCAGGGCCGACCAGACATAGGACAAGACATCGAACAGGATCGCAACAGGCGCGGTGACCAGCTGGATCGCGGTTCCCGCCAGAGCGGGGCCGGCGATTTCCGCCAGCGAGTCCGTCGTGGCGAGTTTAGCGTTGCCTTCCAGAAGCTGATCGCGGTTCACCAACGTCGGCAGATAGGCGTTGTCCGCAGTCTGGAAGAACATGGACAGAAAAGCCACGGCGGCCGATACGCCCATGACCTGTCCGATCGTGATGGAGCCGAACCAGGCCATGGCCGGAAGCGTCGCGAGCGCTGCGGCTCTCAGGAGATCGGCCACGATGAGCACGCGCCGGCGCCGCGTCCGGTCGATCCAAGCCCCGATGAACGGGCTGAGCAGAACCCCCGGCAGAAGGCTAAAGGCCACAAGCAGGCCGAGATCCTTTGCGGAAGCGTCGAGCGTCAGGGCTGCGATGATCGGCAACCCCTCGCGCGTGAAGCGTGAGCCGATGGCCGAAAGGGTCTGTGCCCCCCACAGCCGCAGGAAGTCGGGATTCTGCCAGAGACCCGTCTCCGGCAGACGAATGACCGTCGCTTTCATCGATCATCTCAGGCGATAGGCCGCGTCGGCGCCTCCCTGGTGCCGCGTCCGAGGGGACGCTGCATCAGTACGGTGGAGAGCCAGCGGCCGTGCTTGTAGCCGATGCCCTTGAGGATGCCGACGGGTTCGAAGCCCAGGCTGCGGTGCAGCCCGATGGAACCCTTCGATTCCTCGTCGCCGATGACCGCCACCATGAGGCGGAAGTCCCGCGCCTCGCATTCCTCGATCAGCGCCGCGAGCAGCAGGCGTCCGATGCCCTGTCCCTGGGCGGACGGGGCGACATAGATCGAATCCTCCACCGTCGAGCGATAGGCCGGGCGCGTCCGGTAGGCGCCCGCATAGGCGTATCCGAGGATCGCGCCGTCCTGTTCCGCCACCAGGTAGGGATAGCCGCCCTCGAGGATCGTGGCCCGGCGGCGCGCCATCTCGGCCCGGTCGGGCGGATCGAGCTCGAAGGAGGCCGTGCCATGCCTCACCGCATGGCCATAGATGGCGGTGACGGCCTCGAGATCGGATTCGGACGAAGGGCGGACGAGAATGCTCATGGGATTTTTCTAGATCAACTCAGGCGAAGGAGGGAATAGCATTCCGGCCTGGGAAGACTGTCTTTCCATCTCTCTCCTGCTCGACCATGATGCATCACGAGAAAGGCTGGAGCATGAGCGAGGTCAGCCCGGGCAGGACGCAAACCATCGTGGTCTGGACCGCGATCCTGGCCTCCAGCATGGTCTTTGCCGACGGCGCCATCGTGACCGTGGCGATCCCGCAGATGCGTGAGAGCCTGCAGGCGTCCCTGCCGGAAATGCAGTGGATCACCAACGCCTACGCGCTGACGCTCTCCGCCTTCCTGCTCTTGGGCGGCGCGGCCGGGGATGCCTATGGGCTCAGGCGGGTCTTCATGATCGGCATCGCGTGCTTCGGCCTGACCTCCCTGTGGTGCGGGCTGTCCGGTTCGGCCGGAATGCTGATCGCGGCCCGGACCTTCCAGGGGATCGGCGGCGCCCTGCTGGTGCCGGGATCGCTCGCCCTGATCAGCGCCCATTTCCCCAAGGAGGCACGGGGCAAGGCCATCGGCACCTGGGCGGCCGCCTCCGCCATCGCGGCCGCGCTCGGGCCGATCCTGGGCGGCTGGCTCATCGATGTCGGTCCCTGGCAGGCGATCTTCTGGATCAACGTGCCCGTCGCCGTGCTGGCGTTCTGGCTGTGCTGGCGGCAGGTGCCGGAAAGTCCCGTGTCGGGGCAGGCCGCCATGGATTGGCTCGGCGCCGTCCTGGCCGTCGCGGCGCTCGGCCTCGTCGCCTATGGGCTGACGGCGCTCGGCGACCGGGGCAGCCACCGGATCGTCGCCGTCCTGCTGACCCTCGCCGGCCTCGCGCTCCTCGGCCTGTTCCTGCGCCACGAGAAACGCTGCGTCGCCCCCATGATGCCGCTCGACCTGTTCCGAGTCTCCGCCTTCGCCAATGTCAACGTCCTGACCCTCCTGCTCTATTTCGCCCTCGGTGGGGCCCTGTTCTTCCTGCCGACCGCGCTGATCGAGGCCCATGGCTATTCGGCCGCGAAAGCGGGCTCCGTGTTCCTGCCCTTCACCCTGGTGATGGCCGTGCTGTCCCGGCTCGGCGGCGTGATGGCCGACCGGTTCGGGACCCGCCTTCTCCTGACCGTGGGGCCGCTGGTCACGGGCCTGAGCTTCGCGCTTCTGGCCCCGGCCATCCTGCATGGCGGGTATTGGGTCGCGGTCGTGCCTGCCATGACCGTCATGGGGCTGGGCATGGGCATCACGGTCGCGCCGCTCTCGACCACGGTGATGAACGCCGTGCCCGACGAGCGCATCGGCGTGGCGTCCGGCGTCAACAACGCGATCTCGCGCGTCGCCGGCCTCGTCGCCGTCGCGGGCCTCGGCATCGTCGCCACACTGGGCTTCCGGCAGGCCGCCGCCTGGGCGAGGCCCGACTTGGCGGATCTCTTCGCGCAGGCGAGCTTCGGCGCGAGGCCCCCGATGGCGGGGCTGCCGCCCGGCCCGTCGGGGGACGTCTATGCCACGGCCATGATCGGCGGCTTCGGGCTCGTGGCCCTGATCTGCGCCGCCGCGGCCATGGCGAGCGCCTGGTTCGGCTACCGCTCGGCACAGGGGTGACCAAAACAAAAGCCCCGGCCTTTCGGCCGGGGCTCGGGATCGTCCGATCCGTTCGTCCTTACTCGTTGCGGTTGCCCACGAGAGCGAGGAGGAACTGGAACATGTTGATGAAGTCCAGGTAGAGCGTCAGGGCGCCGAACACGGAGGCCTTGCCGGCGGCTTCGCTATCGAAGTTGCCGTAGAGATACATCTCCTTCAGCTTCTGCGTGTCGTAGGCGGTCAGGCCCGCGAAGATCAGCACGCCGATCACGGAGATGCCGAACTGCAGGGCGCTCGACGCGACGAAGATGTTCACGATCGAGGCCAGGATCAGGCCGACCAGACCCATGATCAGGAACGAGCCCATGCCCGACAGGCTGCGGTTCGTGGTGTAGCCCCAGAGCGACAGCGAGCCGAAGGCCGCCGCCGTGATGAAGAACACCTGCACGACGCTCGCGCCCGTGTAGCGGATGAGAAGCGTCGAGAGCGAAGCGCCCATCACCGCCGCGAAGGCGAAGAAGGTGCCGCGGGCCGAGGCCGCCGTCATCCGGTCCATGCGGAACGAGAAGAAGAAGATGAACGCCAGGGGCGCCAGCGCCACGATCCACATCAGCGGCGACGTGTAGAGCGTCACGCCGAACTGGGTCAGGCCGACGCCACCGATGCGGGCGACCGCCTGAGACGGATCGCTCGTCGTGGCGAGCATGTTGACGCCAAGCGCGACCAGGGCCGAGATGGCAAGGCCCAGGACCATGTTGTTGTAGACGCCGAGCATGAAGGCGCGCAGGCCCTGGTCGACCTGTGCCGCCGTCCGGGCAAAGCCGGTGCCATAGGCGTTTTGGTTTTGCTCATACGGTTGCATCGGAGTCCTTTCTCGCGGTGTCCCGTGTGTTTCCTCGAAAAGCCGAAAAGCCAGCCTTCGGCCGCCGCTGAATCCGGCGACATGCAAAATATGAGGGGCGGGCCTGCGTTGCGCAAGGGGCAACGCCAAGCTTCAAGTCTTCGTGATGGAAGAAAAATGAGGAGCAGAGTTGATGCTGCCCCTCGTTCCATTTTCCGCGCTCATTCGGAACGCCGCCGCGCGAGCGGAGCCTTAAAGATTTCTCAAGTAGAGCGCCGGTTTTTGACTTAGGATCCGCCATGTGCCCATGAGGCCTAGACCCACGCTCACCAGAACCGCGAGCGCTGAGGCCAGGACGGCTCCCGACAAGTCTAAGGTAAAGCTTAAGGACATCACGCGGGTGATGATGAAATAGGCCGCAAGCGTTCCCGCCAAGATCCCGAATACCGCCGTGGCGAGACCGAGGAGGCCGTATTCGAGCGCGTAGGCCGAGACCAGCCGCGCGCGGGTCGCGCCCAGGGTCTTCAGAACGACCGCATCGTAGAGCCGCGCCCGGTGGCCGGCCGCCAGCGCCCCGGCCAGGACCAGGAGGCTCGCGATCAGCGCGATGGAGCTCGCGCCCCGGATCGCCATGACGAGCTGCGAGACCACGTCGTTCACCGCCTCCAGGGCATCCTTCACCCGCACGCTCGTAACCATGGGGTAAGCCTGGGCGGAGCTGCGCAGGATGCGGGCATCGAGGGCCGCGTCCGAGCCGTGCGGGAAGGTGACGGTGGCGAGATGCGTGTGCGGGGCGCCCGCGAAGGCGTTGGGCGAGAACACCATGACGAAGTTGATGCCCATGGAGCGCCATTCGATCTCGCGCAGGTTGGCGATGGTGGCGCTGATGTTGCGCCCGAGCACGTTCACGGTGATCTCGTCGCCGATCTTGAGGCCGAGGCCCTCGGCGATCTTGCGGTCGAAGGAGACGAGCGGCTTGCCCCGATAGCCTTCGGGCCACCACTCGCCCTGCACCACGTTCGAGCCCTCCGGCGGCTTGTTGGCGTAGGTGATGCCCCGGTCGCCCTCCAGCACCCAGGAGATGTCCTCGGGGGCCTTGACCTCGGCCACCGGCCGTCCGCCGAGGGTCACGAGACGCCCGCGCATCATCGGCACGCGCTCGATATGGGCCTCGGGCGCCTGTTGCTTCAGGAAGCCTTCGAAGGCATCCGCCTGCTGGTTCGGGATGTCCAGGAAGAAGAAGCTCGGCGCCCGTTCCGGCAGGCTCTGGGTGAGCTGGCGCGTCAGGTTGGTGTCGATGACCGAGAGCGTCACGAGGAGCGTGATGCCCAACCCCAGCGACAGCACCAGCGACGGGGTGAGCGCGCCGGGCCGGTGGATGTTGGCGAGCGCGAGCCGAGGGGCGGTGCGGCGGGGGCGCGGCAGGCGGCGGGCGAGCGCCATGATCCCCATCGCCACCAGCCGCAGGAGCACGAAGGACCCGGTGGCCGCGCCCACGAACATGAGGGCGATGCGCCGGTCGTAAGCCGCGAGCAGGGACAGGCCCACGAGGGCCGTCACGGACAGGACGAGCGCCGTCACGTAGCGCTTGCGCGGCCAGCGCCGCTCCGGGTCGATCTGGTCGCGGAACAGTCCCGACACCGGCACGTCGTGGGCACGCCCCAAGGGGGCGAGCGCGAAGACCAGGGCCGTGAGGACCCCGTAGAGCAGCGCGATGCCGAGCTCGCTCCAGGCGAGGGTCGGCTGGATCGGGATCGGCAGGAGATGGCCGAAGAGCCCGGTGACCACGAAGGGCAGCATGGTCCCGAAGGCCAGCCCCAAGGCGATGCCGACCAGGGCGATCAGCATCACCTGCGTGAGGTAGAGCAGCACCACCTGCCCGCCCGGCGCGCCGAGGCTCTTGAGCGTGGCGATCGAGGCGCGCTTGCGGTCGACGAAGCCCCGCACCGCATTGGCGACGCCGACGCCGCCGACCAGGAGCGCCGTGAGGCCGACCAGGGTGAGGAACTGGGTGAAGCGCTCGATGTTGCGGGCAAAGCGCGGATCGGCGTTGAGGCGCGTGCGGATGTTCCAGCCGGCCTCCGGCAGGACGCGGTTCGCCTCCGCCTCGATCTGCGTCAGGCCCGATTCGGTCGAAAGCTCCGGCGGCAGGGTCAGCCGGTAGGTCCAGCGCACGAGGCTGCCGGGCTGGACGAGGCCGGTGGCCTTCAACGCCTCCTGCGAGAGCAGGAGGCGTGGGCCGAACCCGATGCCGTCGGCGATCTTGTCGGGCTCGGACACGAGGCTCGCCCGCAACTCCATGTTGGCCGCGCCGACCGTCACCCGGTCGCCCACCTTCAGGTCGAGGCGCGCGAGGAGGGCCGGATCGACCGCGGCCCCGAAGGCGCCGTTCTTCTCGGCGAAGAGGTCGGCGGGGGACAGGGGCGGATCGGTCTCGAGGGCACCGACGGTCGGGTAGCCCCCGTCGACGGCCTTCATCTCCACGAGCCCCGAGCCCTTCTCGCCGGCCACCGCCATGGCCCGTAAGGTGGCGATCACGTTGACCCGGCCCTTGGATTCCAGGAACGTCCGCTCGGGCGCCGTCGCGTCCCGCTGGAGCAGGGAGAAGGCCATGTCGCCGCCGAGGATCCGGCGGCCCTCGCGGGAGATGCCCTCCGTGAGCGAGCGGGACAGGGTCGAGACGCTGGCGATGGCCGCGACGCCGAGCGCGATGCAGGCGAGAAAAATGCCGAACCCTTTCAGGCCGCCGCGCAGCTCGCGGAAGGCGAGGCGCAGCAGGAGCGGCAGGCGCGACGGGGAGGCGGGGTGACGCTGGGGCGTGGCGGGAAGGGAACCGTGCATGGCTGAAATTCCCTCAGGCCACGGCCGAGGCCGCGCCGGTCTCGACCTGCCCGGAGCGCAGGCGCACCATGCGGTCGCAGAGGCGGGCGAGGGCAAGATCGTGGGTCACGAGAACGAGAGTCGCGCCCCGGTCGCGCTTCAGGGCGAAGAGCAGGTCGACGATGGACTGGCCGGTGGTCTCGTCCAGGTTGCCGGTGGGTTCGTCGGCCACGAGGATCGCCGGATTGGGCACGATCGCGCGGGCGATGGCGACGCGCTGCTGCTCGCCGCCCGAGAGCTGCGCCGGGTAATGGTGCAGGCGATGGCCCAGACCCACGGATTGCAGCTCGGCCTCGGCCCGCTCGAAGGCTTCGCCCTCGCCGGCGAGTTCCAGGGGCAGGGCCACGTTCTCCAGGGCCGTCATGGTGGGGACGAGGTGGAAGGACTGGAACACGATGCCGATCCGCCGGCCGCGGAAACGGGCGAGCGCATCCTCGTCCAGGCCCGACAGGTCGGTGCCGTCCACGATCACCTTGCCCGAATCCGGGCGCTCGAGGCCGGCCATGGTCATGAGCAGGGTCGACTTGCCCGAGCCCGAGGGGCCGATCAGCCCGACGGCCTCGCCCCGGTCGACGCCAAGGGAAATCCCCTTGAGGATATGCACCCGCGCAGCCCCGCGCCCGAGGCTCAAATCCACATCGTGCAGCGCGATGGCCTTGTCCTGCATACCCATTCACCCGATCTGTTGGAAACTGTCAGAGACGTCCGTGTAGTTCTGCCTAGATGGGAAGCCTATCGATGAAGCGCCAATCCGGCCCATTCATGACGATCATTTTTGCGTGTGCGGCGGCCCTTGCCGCTCTGGCCGCCCCCCTCCCGACCCGGGCCCAGACTCCCTCTCAGCCCCCTACCCAAACCAAGCCGATCCGCCTCGTGGCCCTGGGCGACAGCCTGAGCGCCGGCTACAACCTGCCGCAGGAGGCGGCCTTCCCGGTCGTGCTGGAGAAGGCCCTGAAGGCCAAGGGTCACAACGTGGAGGTCGCCAACGCGGGCGTCTCCGGCGACACCTCCTCGGGCGGCCTCGACCGGCTCGACTGGTCCGTGCCCGACGGCACCGACGGGGTGATCCTGGAACTCGGCGCCAACGACATGCTGCGCGGCCTCGACCCCGCCGGGACCCGCAAGAACCTGGAGACCATCGTCGAGCGCCTGAAAAGCCGCAACATCCCCGTGATGCTCGCGGGCATGTACGCCTCGCGCAATCTCGGGCCGGATTATGTGCAGAAATTCGACAGCATCTATCCGGACATTGCGAAGAAGTACGACCTTGTGCTCTATCCCTTCTTCCTGGACGGAGTCGCCGGCGAGAAGTCTCTCAACCTGTCCGACGGGATGCACCCGACGGCCAAGGGGGTCGAGGTCATCGTCGAGCGCATCCTGCCCAGCGTCGAGAGCTTTCTCGCCCGCATTTCCCAACGCTGAACCCCTTCAGCGCCTCATTCTTGCCTGAACGCGGCGGATCACTTCGCTGCGAGGAGCTTACCCCATGGAATACCGCCGCCTCGGCCGCACGGATCTCAATGTCAGCCTCATCTGCCTCGGCACCATGACCTGGGGCCAGCAGAACACCGAGGCCGAAGGCCATGCGCAGATGGACTACGCTCTCGATCAGGGCATCAACTTCTTCGACACGGCCGAGCTCTACTCGATCCCGCCCCGTCCCGAGACGCAGGGCTCCACGGAGCGGTTCATCGGCTCCTGGTTCAAGGCCCGGGGCAGCCGCGACAAGGTGATCCTCGCCACCAAGGTGATCGGCCGTTCCGACAACACCTGGTTCCGGGACGACGGCTCGAAGGGCGAGCTCTCGCGGGCCCAGGTCGAGGAGGCGGTGAACAAGAGCCTGAAGCGGCTCCAGACCGACTACATCGACCTCTACCAGATCCACTGGCCCGACCGCCCCATGCCCTGGGGCTCGAACCCGACCATCTACCGCCACCAGGAGGGCCCTTCCCATCCCATCGACGAGACGGTCGAGATCATGACCGACCTGGTGAAGGCCGGGAAGATCCGCCATTTCGGCCTCTCCAACGAGAGTGCCTGGGGCACCATGACCTTCCTCAAGCACGCGGACGCCAAGGGGCAGGCTCGGGTGCAATCGGTGCAGAACGCCTACAACCTCCTCAACCGCACCTACGAGGTGGCGCTGGCGGAGGTCTCCCTGCGCGAGAATGTGAGCCTGCTCGCCTATTCGCCGCTGGCTCAAGGGTATCTCACCGGCAAGTACCTCGACGGCGCCCGGCCCGCGGGAACGCGCACGACCCTGTTCAACCGGGGCCAGCGCTACGAGAACCCCACCGCCGAGGCCGCGATCCGCAAGTACATCGCGCTGGCGAAGGAATTCGGCCTCGATCCGGCCCAGATGGCGCTCGCCTTCGTCAATTCCCGCCCCTTCCTCACGTCGAACATCATCGGCGCGACCTCGATGGAGCAGCTGAAGACGGACATCGCGTCCATCGACGTGACGATCACGCCGGAACTGGAAGAGCGCATCAACGCGATCCACGTCGAACACTGCAATCCGTGCCCGTAAGGTCGAAGTCTCACGTCGTCACCGGCCTCGTGCCGGTGATCTAGATGCCTTGGAGCGCCGCGCTTCACACAATCGGGATGGCCGGCACAAGACCGGCCATGCCGTGGCGGGTTGCTTCCCTGATGACGTTCCTCCTGCCCCGTCCCATATGAAGCGGAGCAGAAGGAGACGCTCATGATCATCACCACCACGCCGAGCATCGAAGGCCGCCGCATCGCCTCCTATCGTGGCATCGTTTCGGGCGAGGCGATCCTCGGCGCCAACGTGTTCCGCGATTTCTTCGCGTCCATCCGCGACGTGGTCGGAGGACGGGCCGGCTCCTACGAGCGCGTGCTGCGCGACGGGCGCGACACGGCCCTGCAGGAGATGATCGAGGAGGCGCAGCGCCTCGGCGCCCATGCCATCGTGGGCGTGCACCTCGATTACGGCGCCCTCGGCAAGAACGAGGGCATGATGATGGTCTCGGTCAGCGGCACGGCGGTGACGCTGGAATAAGAAGCGCTCACACGCGCTTCACGCCGCTCAACAGCCAGAACCCCACGAGCAGGAACAGGATCAGCACCGCCGGCCCGGCGGCCTGCGTCTGGAACAAGGCCGTCGCGACGGCGACCGCGAGCGGCGCCATGAAGGACGTGACCTTGCCCGACAGGGCCAGCAGGCCGAAATAGCGGCCCGCCTCCCGGGCCGGGACGAGCCGGGCCAGCAGGCTGCGCGAGGAGGCCTGAAGCGGGCCCGCCACGGCCCCGATGACGAGGCCGAGCAGGACGAACAGCTTCTCGGGCGTGGAGCCGTAGAGGCCGTCATCGGGCCCGGGCGGCGCGGTCGGCACCACGAACAGGATATGCTCGCGCCCGAGCGACAGCACGCCCAGGCAGACGAGGGCGAGGATCAGGATCGCGCCCAGGATCACGGGCTTTGCGCCGATGCGGTCGTCGAGGCGCCCGCCGATCAGTGCCCCGAGGGTGCCCGTGACGGTGAGCAGGATGCCGAAGATGCCGAGCTCGATGGCCTGCCAGCCGAACACGCCGGCCCCGTAGATGCCCCCGAAGGCGAAGAGCGCCACCAGGGCGTCCTGGTAGACCATGTTGGCGATCAGGAAGCGGCCGACGCTCTCGTGCCGCCGCGCATCCGCGATGGTGCTCCGCACCTGATCGATCCCCTGCCGGGCCGCTTGCCCGAGGCTCATGCCCGAACGGGGGATGTCGGGCGTGACGAGGAAGAGCGGCAGCACGAAGACGAGGAACCACAATGCCGAGAACGGTCCCGTGATCCGGTCGCCCTCGCGCGCCGCCGGATCGAGGCCGAACAGGGGATTGAGGCCGAAGACCGTCTTCATCGTCACGGGATCGGCGGCGAGAAAACCGAGCACGATCACGAGCGACACGAGACCGCCCAGATAGCCCATCGCCCAGCCGGTGCCCGAGAGGCGGCCGTAGCGCTCCGGCGGCACGAGATGCGGGATCATGGCATTGTTGAACACCGCCGCGACCTCCACGGCGATGGTCCCGAAGGCGAAGCCGACGAGGGCCACCGCGATGGCATGGGGCTGCCCCGGCGCCGCGTACCACAGGGCGAAGGACGCGATGAACAGCACCAGGCCGCAGGATGCGATCCAGGGCTTCTTCGGCCCCGTCGCGTCGGCGATGGAGCCGAGGACCGGCGAGAGGAAGGCCAGCACGAGCCCGGCCGCCGCCGTGGCATAGCCCCACAGGCTCTGCCCGCTCACCGGATCGGGCGCGAGCGCGGAGGCGAAATAGGGGGCGAACACGAAGGTGGTGATCAGGGTGAAGAAGGGCTGGCAGGCCCAGTCGAACAGCAGCCAGCCGAGGATCGCCGGCCGCGAGGCATTCTGCGAAGGCGAGAGGGGGTCGATGGTTTTCAAGGCGTCGGTTTCCAGGCTGAGGGTCGGTGCCCTTCTAGCACCGAAACACTCTGCGACAGGAGGCCTTGCCGTTCCGTTTCGTTGCGGTCGGCCTACCGCTCCACCACCACCCTGGTTCCCACGCTCACCTGCTCGTAGAGGTCGACGATGTCCTCGTTGAGCATGCGGATGCAGCCATAGGACGCGTAAGTGCCGATGGAGCTCGGGCGGTTCGTGCCGTGGATGGCGTATTCGTCGAGATCGAGGGTCAGCGCCCGGGCGCCCATGGGATTGTTCGGCGCACCGCCGGGGATCACGTCGGGCAGGCGCGGGTTGTCGCGCTTGACCTCCGCGGGCGGGGCCCAGGCGGGGCGGACGTATTTGCCGTCGATCCGCGCCTCGCCGAACCATTGCTTGCCCGGCTTGCCGACCGCCACCCGGTAGCGCAGGGCGGTGCCGTCGCCGCGCACGTAATAGAGCCGCCGCTCCCCTGTCTTGATCACGATGGTCCCCGGCGACACGCGCCCCTCGAAGGGCACGATCTCGCGGGCCGATGCGGCTGTCGCGGTGAAAGCGATGCCGATGACGGCCACGATGGCGAATGCGGCGCGCGCGCCCATGTCCCGAACCCTCCTGCGAACGATGCACGAGGGTGAGACGCGAAAGATAAGGCTACGGTTCCGGCGAGCCTTTCATGTCATTGGTGTCATTCCCGGCCGGAGCACAGCGGAGGGGAAGGGAATCCACGATCAGGCGCAACGCCATGGATCCCCTTCCCGGCCTTCGGCCGCCGGGGATGACACCCTTCTCGTTATGGCCGGCACAGGGCCGGCCATGACGTGGAGGATAAGCGACCGGCTCACGCCGCCTGCGTGCGCTTGTTCTGCCGGTTGGTGATCAGGTCGTCGACGACGCCGGGATCGGCGAGCGTCGAGGTGTCGCCGAGGGAGCCGAACTCGTCCTCGGCGATCTTGCGCAGGATGCGGCGCATGATCTTGCCGGAGCGGGTCTTGGGCAGGCCGGGGGCGAACTGGATCAGGTCCGGCGAGGCGATCGGGCCGATCTCCTTGCGCACCCAGGCGACCAGCTCCTTGCGCAGCTCCTCGGACGGCTCTTCGCCGGCCATCAGGGTCACGTAGGCGTAGATGCCCTGGCCCTTGATGTCGTGCGGGTAGCCGACCACGGCGGCCTCCGAGACCTTCGGATGCGCCACCAGGGCCGATTCGACCTCCGCCGTGCCCATGCGGTGGCCGGACACGTTGATCACGTCGTCCACGCGGCCGGTGATCCAGTAATAGCCGTCCTGGTCGCGCCGGCAGCCGTCGCCGGTGAAGTATTTTCCCGGATAGGTGGAGAAGTAGGTCTGCACGAAGCGCTCGTGGTCGCCGTAGACCGTGCGCATCTGGCCCGGCCAGGAATCGGCGATCACGAGATTGCCCTCGGTCGCACCCTCCAGGACCTTGCCGTCCGCGTCCACGATCTGCGGCTTCACGCCGAAGAACGGCCGGGTGGCGGAGCCGGGCTTGAGCTTCGTGGCGCCGGGCAAAGGCGTGATCAGGATGCCGCCGGTCTCGGTCTGCCACCAGGTGTCGACGATCGGGCAGCGGCCGTCGCCGACCACGCGATGGTACCATTCCCAGGCTTCCGGGTTGATCGGCTCGCCGACCGAGCCCAGCAGGCGCAGCGACTTGCGCGAGGTCTTCTTCACCGGCTCCTCGCCCGCCTGCATGAGCGAGCGGATGGCCGTCGGGGCGGTGTAGAAGATGTTGACCTGGTGCTTGTCGATCACGTCCCAGAAGCGGGAGATCGTCGGATAGGTGGGCACGCCCTCGAACATCAGGGTCGTGGCGCCGTTCGCCAGGGGGCCGTAGAGGATGTAGGAATGGCCCGTGACCCAGCCCACGTCCGCGGTGCACCAATAGACGTCGCCGTCGTGGTAGTCGAACACGTATTGGTGCGTCATGGACGCATAGACGAGATAGCCGCCCGTGGTGTGCAGCACGCCCTTCGGCGTGCCGGTGCTCCCCGAGGTGTAGAGGATGAAGAGCGGGTCCTCAGCGTTCATCTCCTCGCAGGGGCATTCGTCGGACACGAGCTCGGCGGCCTCGTGGTAATAGACGTCCCGGCCCGGCACCATGTTGACGGGAGAGCCCGTGCGGCGCACGACCAGCACGTGGTCGACCACGCCCGCGCCGACGCGCTCGAGGGCCGCATCCACGTTCACCTTCAGGGGCACCTTGCGGCCGCCGCGCAGGCCCTCGTCGGCCGTGACGATGAAGGCGGATTTCGCGTCCTGGATGCGGCTCGCCAGCGAATCCGGCGAGAAGCCGCCGAACACCACCGAGTGGATGGCGCCCAGCCGCGCGCAGGCTAGCATGGCATAGGCGGCTTCCGGGATCATCGGCATGTAGATCGTCACGCGGTCGCCCTTGGCGACGCCGCGGTTGCGCATGATGTTGGCCATGCGGCAGACTTCGTCGTGCAGCTCCCGGTACGTGATCTTTTTGGATTCCGACGGGTCGTCGCCTTCCCAGATGATGGCGACCTGATCGCCCCGGGTGTGGAGATGCCGGTCGATGCAGTTATGGGCCACGTTGGTGACGCCGTCCTCGAACCAGCGGATCGCCACGTTGTCGGGGCCGAAATTGGTGTTCTTGATCCGGGTCGGGGCCTTGAACCAGTCGATGCGCTTGGCCTCTTCCGCCCAGAAGGCCTCCGGGTCCTTGACCGAGGCCTCGTACTTCGCGCGATAGCCCGCATCGTCCAGATAGGCCCGATGCCGCCATTCCGCCGGCACGTCGTAGATCTTCTCGTCCATGGCGCTTCTCCCAGATGCTCCCATGATGGATTTAGAGCTAGGTTTACGGAAAGAGAGTGGGGCGGGGCAAGCGGGATCGCGATCGCACTTTGGTCGCGGCTTGTTTGGGGGGCAGAGTGGGGGAGAGGTGTTCCCACTCCCCTGGGCTTTCAGGCAGTCAACAGGAGAGTGCCCGGGTACCGTCCCGTTGCCGCATCGTGCTTACACGAAGTCACGGTATCGCGCGGTCGCCTTTACGCTTTCATTTGAAGAATGACCGGACCTTCCGACACTTTCGGTGCGCTCGCGCCAATATTAGACGCATTCTGCCCGATCCAATCCTTGGCTTTCTGAACGCTCTCATCCGCGCCAACCTTGTCCTGACAGATCGTAACGGAGATGCCTCCATCGCCAGTGCGGATCAGGGAATAGCCGACAAATCCCTTGACCGTTCGCATCAGGCTTTCGACATCCCGCTTGCGCTGCTCCAGCACATCAAAGAGATCCTTGGCTCCTTCACCGGAATAGGTTCTGATCACGGCGTGCATGGCTCAGTCCTCCGTTAAGCGTCTCCTGCGAATGACACAGACGAATGCCCCGGCCCGCACGTCGACTGTGCGCCTTCAGTCATTGCACGTCCACAACTATCGCTCGGGAACAGCGAAGGCGATAAGGCCGCGCGGTACGGACGATTGACTGCCGGCCTCACCGCGACATGAGATTGCGTGCGAGCGTCACCGCCGCGGCATCGGTGGAACCTCCCGTTGCCGTCGGCATGAGGTTTCCGGCCTTGAGCGTGAGTTCGGTCATGACATGCAGGATCCACGCGTCCGATTCCTGAATGCCTGCGGCGTCGAAGTCCTTGCGGATCTTGCTGAACACGTCGCTGTGCGCGGGATCGAGCGCCTTCCTGGCGAGGGAATCCGCATAAGCTTCGGCGTCCCGGCCCGTCATTCCCAGTTTTTCGGCGGCCCACCGGCCGAGGAGCTTGTTGCGGAGGATCGTCCTTGCCCCATCGTCGACGCTGGCCATGCGACATTCTCCCATTGCCGATCGTGGAATGCCCTCTCTGGCCCCTTGGCTTCGGAGCCCGGACGGATCTCGTCCTTGAGATGAATCCATTGGAATAGGGTACGCCAACGAGAGCGGCGACGACAGCGTGAAATGGCAAAAAACGGCGGTCAAGGGATGGACTCTGATCTCAGAGTCCGCCCATCCGGCACACGATGGCCCATTCCTCGTCCGTCACCGGCTGCACCGAGAGACGGGAATTGTTCACCAGGATCATCTTTTCGAGACCCGGCTCCTTCTTGATCTCGTCGAGGGTCACCGGGCGCTTGAAGGGCTTGACGGCCTTGATGTCCACCATGCCGAACCTGCCCGTCTCGTCCGTGTGGTCGGGGTAGTATTCCTTGATGACCTCGACGATGCCCACCACCGCCTTGCCTTCGTTGGAATGATAGAAGAAGCCCTGCTCGCCTAGTTTCATGGCCATCAGGTTCTGCTTGGCCACGTGGTTGCGGACGCCGTTCCAGTGCGTACCCTTGCCGCCTTCGGCGACCTGCCGGTCCCAGGACCAGACGGAGGGTTCGGATTTGTAGAGCCAATGGGCCATGGTCTTCTGCTCTCGCCCTTTCGTTGTTGCTTATTGCTCGGATTTGACGGGACGGTTCATCAGCGCATCGACCGCCTGATCGAGGGACCATGCGCCGGACAGGACCTGCTCGACCGCTTCCGCGATCGGCATGTCGATGTTCTTCGCCTTCGCCAAGGCCACGAGGGCGCTCGCCGTCGCGGCGCCCTCCACCAGCTTGCCGCCGGCGGCTTCCGCGACGCTCAGGCCTTGCCCGAGGCGCTGGCCGAACGCGAAGTTGCGGGAATGAGCCGAGGAACAGGTGAGCACCAGGTCTCCAAGCCCCGAGAGCCCCATCAGGGTCTCCGCCTCGCCGCCATAGGCGCGGGCGAAGCGCAGGAGCTCCGCGAAGCCACGGGCGATCAGGGCCGCCTTGGCGCTCTCGCCCAGGCCCTTGCCGGCCACGGCCCCGCACGCGATGGCGAGCACGTTCTTGGCTGCCCCGCCGATCTCGACGCCGCGCAGATCGGTGCGGTGATAGACCCGCAGCGTCGGGCCGGAGAGGGCGGTGGCCAGCGCCTCGGCCAGCGCCGCGTCCCGGCAGGCGAGCGTCACGGCGGTGGGCAGGCCCCGGGCCACGTCGTCGGCGAAGCTGGGTCCCGAGAGCACTCCGACGGGCGAGCCGGGGCGCACGGCTTCCACCACGTCGCAGAGGAAGGCCCGGCTCTCCCGCTCGATGCCCTTGGCGCAGAGCACCAGGGGCGTTCCGGGCGGCAGCACGTCGGCGAGGGCCGCGCCCATCTCCCGGGTGGTCTGGGCGGGCGTGACGAGCAGCACCGCGCGGGCGGCCGCCAGATCGGCCAGGGCGGCGGTCGGCCGGATGCGGTCATGGAGCTTCACGCCGGGCAGGAAGCGCTCGTTGGTGCGCGCCGCCGCCAGAGCCGCCGCGTGCTCGGGCGACCGCATCCAGAGCACCACGTCGTTGCCCGCGATGGCGGCCGCGTTGGCGAGCGCCGTTCCCCAGGCGCCCGCTCCGGCGATGCCGATGGTTTGGGCGGGTGAGGTCATGTCAGAGCGCTGCCTCCATGGATATCATCCCGAGAGATTGAGCCTTAGAGCGGGACCAGCCCTCCTCCCCCCAAGGGGGAGGGAGACGATCGCCATGCCTTGCAGTGAATCGGCCGTGTTGATGTGCCAGCTTCTGACGACGTCCTTGTCACGCCTTCGCTCCGGCCTCGTCCCGGCTGGTGTCGAGGGGCCAGCGGGCGCGGGCGGGGGCGGTGATGTCGTCGATGAGGCCGAGGCGCATCCGCTCGAGGCCCGCCCAGGCGATCATGGCGCCGTTGTCGCCGCACAGGGCCAGCGGCGGGGCGACGAGCTTGAGGCCGGCCTCGACGGCGAGGCGCTGCAGCCCCTGGCGCATGCCCTGGTTCGCCGCGACGCCGCCCGCCACCACGAGGGCGGTCGGGTGGCCGGCGATCTCGCGGAAGGCGCGAAGCCCGACCCGGGTGCGGTCCACCACCACGTCCACGATGGCGGCCTGGAAGCTGGCGCAGAGATCGGCGATGTCGCTCGCCGTCAACGGCGCGATCTTCTCCGCCTCGATCCGCACGGCGGTCTTGAGGCCGGAGAGCGAGAAATTCGGCTCCGCACGGCCCTGCAGCGGGCGCGGGAAGGCGAAGCGCTCCGGATTGCCCTTGGCGGCCTCCTGCTCCACGTGCGGCCCGCCGGGATAGGGCAGGCCGAGCATCTTGGCGACCTTGTCGAAGGCCTCGCCGATCGCGTCGTCGATGGTGGTGCCGAGGCGCACGTAATCACCGACGCCGCGCACCGCGACGAGCTGGGTATGGCCGCCGGAGGCGAGCAGCAGCAGGTAGGGAAATCCGATGCCGTCGGTCAGCCGCGCGGTGAGCGCGTGGGCCTCGAGGTGGTTCACCGCCATCAGGGGCTTACGGGTCACGAGCGCGATGGCCTTGGCGGTGGTCAGCCCCACCAGCACGCCGCCGATGAGGCCGGGGCCCGCCGCCACGGCGATGCCGTCGATGTCCTTCATGGAGCATTGGGCGCTCTTCATCGCCCGGGCCACGAGCCGGTCGATCACCTCCACATGGGCGCGGGCGGCGATCTCGGGCACGACGCCGCCATAGCGGGCATGCTCGGCGATCTGGCTCAAGACCTCGTTGGAGAGGATCTCGCCGCGTCCGTCGAAGCCGACGCCGACCACGGCGGCCGCGGTCTCGTCGCAGGTGGTCTCGATGCCTAGAATGCGCATGATCGGGGGCCGCTCGATTAAGGTGTTGTCCGGGCTTCCGGCCCGGCGCTCCTCCCCCTATAGTCCGCCGCGCCGCACAAGATCAAACCAGATCGTTCAAGACAGGAGCACTCAGGCAGAATGGCCGCATCACCCACCCTGGTCATCGGTACGCGAGGAAGCCCGCTGGCCCTCGCCCAGGCCCACGAGACGCAAGACAGGCTGGTCGCCGCCCATGGCTGGACCGTGGAGCACCTGCCCCTTTCGATCATCAAGACCACGGGCGATGCCATCCAGGACCGGCCCCTGTCGGAGGCCGGCGGCAAGGGGCTCTTCACCAAGGAACTCGACATCGCGCTCCTCGACGGCTCCATCGATCTCGCGGTCCATTCCGCCAAGGACCTGCCGACGGCCCTGCCGGAGGGGATCGTCATCGCGGGCTTCCTGCCGCGCGAGGACGTGCGCGACGCCTTCATCAGCCACCGCTACAGGAGCCTGAGCGACCTGCCGCAGGGCGCCGTGGTCGGCTCCGCTTCCCTGCGGCGGCAGGCTCAAGTTCGCCGCCTGCGGCCGGACCTCCAGGTCACGCTCCTGCGCGGCAACGTGCAGACGCGGCTCGCCAAGCTCGAGCGCGGCGAGGTCGACGCGACGCTGCTCGCCATGGCGGGCTTGAGGCGCCTCGGTCTCACCGACCATGTGACCACCGTGCTCGAAACGGACGATTTCCTCCCGGCCGTGGGGCAGGGCGCCATCGCGATTGCGATTCGCGCCGAGGACGAGCGGGTGCGGGCGGCGCTCGCGCCCATCCTCGACATGGCCACCGCCCACGCGCTCGCGGCCGAGCGGGCCTTCCTCACCATCCTCGACGGCTCCTGCCGCACGCCGATCGCCGGCCATGCGCGGCTCGTCGGCGGCGAACTCGAAATCCGCGGCCTGGTGCTGCGCCCCGACGGATCCGAATGCCTGGAGGCCATCCGCCGCGGCTCGCCGGACGATGCGGCGGCGCTCGGGCGCGAAGCCGGATCGGAGCTGCGCTCCCGCATGCCCCCGGACTTCCTGACATCATGACCCGGATCCTCGTCACCCGCTCGCCCGAGGATGCGGCGCGCACCGCCGAGAGGCTGAAGGCGCTTGGGTTCGATGCGTGCCAGGCACCCGTCACCCGGATCGTCCCGACAGGCGATCCCGCTCCTGATGCACCTTACGATGCTCTCATCGTGACCAGCGCCCATGCGGCGGATGCTCTCGCGGGCCTGGATCGGCTGAAGCTCGTCTTCGCCGTGGGCGAGCACACGGCCGAGGTGATCCGCCCACAAGGATACACCCGGGTCATCGTGGCGGACGGCGACGCGGTGTCCCTGTCGCGGCTGATTCGCGAGCAGCTGCCGCCAGGCCTTGTCCTGCTCCACGTGACGGCCCGGCACCACAAGGAGGAGCCCGCCCTGTCCCTGCGCCAGGCCGGGTTCACGGTGCTGCAATGGGAGGCCTACGAGGCGCAAGCCGTCGAGACCTTGCCCGAGGCCGCCGTCGAGGCCCTGCGCACTGGCCAAATCGGCGCCGCGCTCCATTATTCACGGCGGAGCGCGGATCTCGTCGTCCGGCTGGTCAGGGAGGCGGGGTTGGCGTCCAACCTCCAGGCCTTTCCGCATCTCTGCCTCTCGGCCGATGTGGCGGCGCCCCTGATGGCGGTCGGCGCCGCGGTCCGGGTGGCGGAGGGGCCTTCCGAGGATGCGCTTCTCCGGCTTCTCGATTCGCTCCCCTGAAATCCGGTGCCGGGTCGTCGACGGTCCGGCCTGGAGCCCGCCGACGGAGCTTTGCCATACGAGGACAATCGTGGTCCGATGGACCATTCGTTTTTGGAACGTACCGCAGGAAGGGAACGAAACGCTGCGCCCAAGCTTGCCTCAATTGCATTTCACACTGACCTTTTGAAGATCCCGCGCCTGACGCGACCCGTGCAAGAGTGACCCGTGACCGATTCATCTGATCCCCGACGCCCGAAATCGTCCCGCAAGAAGCCCTCGCGTGAGCCGGCGACCATCGACCTGAAAGCGACCGTGATCGACGAGGGTTCCGCCCCGGTCGCCAGTCCGGGCGCCGGGACTCAGGACACGCTGGGGCAGGAGACCTTGGGGCAGGACATGTCGGGCAAGGACACGTTGGGCAAGGACACGTTGGGTAAGGACACCCTTGGGCCGGACACCCTTGGGCCGGACACTCTCGCGGCCGGGGCTCCCGCCCCGGAGACGATCACCGGAGGTGCGGTCCCTGAGGTGAAGCCCGACGAGACCATCGCGGCCGGCCACGAGCCCCCGGCCGAGGACCTGGTCGCCTCGCCGGAGGCCACGCTCGATTCAGGGGCCGGGACCGATACGCTCCCGTCCAGCGCTGCTATCGGGGAGGCTGGCAGGCCGGATGCCGGTCTATCTGACAGCTCCTACCAGGAGTCTACCGCGTCGAACGCGCGCGACGAGGCCGTCCCTCCGCGCCCGGTTCCCGAGCGTCGCGGCTCCGCCGGCGCGCTGATCGGATCCGGCCTGCTCGGCGGCGTCATCGGCGCAGGATTGCTCTACGGATTGCAGACCTGGCAGGAGAATCCGGGCCAGAACCAGCCGGTGGAACTGCGCCTGGCTCAGCTTGAACAGCGCGTCGGCGCTCTCCGGCAACCGGCCCCCTCCCCCTCCGGTCAGCCGCAGGGGAATGTCCAGGCTCTGACGGAGCGCCTCCAGACGCTCGAGTCGGCTCGGGGCGAGCTGGACCAGCGCCTCCAGGCTATCCAGGACACGGCCCGCCAGGCGGCGAGTCAGGCCCAGGAAGCCCTGAACCGTCCCATGCCTGAGGCGCCCCAGCCGCCGCCGGCCCAGAACGAGGCGGCGCTGACCGACCTGTCCAACCGGCTGACCGAGCTGTCCAATGGCCTATCCGGCCGCTTGTCGGGCCTGGAAGAACAGGCCCAGGCGAACGCCCAGGGCGCGGAGAAAGCTGCGAATGCGGCCCAGCAGCTCGACGGCCGGATCGCGGATCTCGACCGGCGTCTCGCCGACCAGGACCGCCGGTTCGGCGAGGCGGAAAGGCGCTTCTCCGAAACGGAGCGCCGCTTCACGGACACCGACCGCCGGATTTCCGAGCAGGAACAGCGCCTTGCGACCCTCTCGCAGCAGGCGGCGGAGAACACCCGGAACGCCGAGGCGGCGAGCCAGACCGGCACCAAGGTCGTTCTCGCCGGCCGCCTGAACGACGCGCTGAACAGCGGCACCCCCTATGCCGAGGTGCTCGACGGCGTGAAGAAGGCCGGGGCCGATCCGAGCCGCGTCGCGCCCCTGGAGCCCTTTGCCGAAAAGGGCGCCCCCACGGCGGCGGCGCTCGCCCGAAGCTTCGATCCGGTGGAAACGGCGATCCTGAGGGAAAGCCGCGGTCCGACGAACAGCTGGTCCGACCGGCTCCTGCGCATGGCCGACCGGGTGGTGACGGTCAAGCCGGTGAACGAACAGGGGACCACGGGCGTTTCGGCTCTTGTCGTCCGCATCCGGCAGGCCCTGGAGCGCGGCGACGTGGTGGAGGCCGCGACCGCCTGGGATGCCCTGCCCGAGCCGTCGCGGCGGCTCTCCGAGGAATGGGGCCGGCAGGTCAAGGCGGTCGCCGAGGCGCATCGCGCCGCGCAGGCGATCAGCTCGGACGCCCTCGCCACCCTCAACCGTACGACGCAATAAAAGGATCTGCCCCGCATGTGGCGCGCACTCGTTTTCATCGGTCTTCTCTGCGTCGCGGCCTTCGGCGCGGTCTGGCTGGCCGACCGGCCGGGCACGGTCCTGATCACCTTCGGCGGTTACGAAATCCAGATGTCGGTGGCGGTGGCGGCCATCGCGCTGGCAGGCCTTGCCCTGGCCTTGGCCCTGCTCTGGTCCCTGGTGACCGGCCTCATCCAGCTTCCCTCCCGCCTGACCTTCGCCTCACGGGCGCGCCGCCGCTCCCGGGGCTACCAGGCCGTTTCCCGGGGCATGGTGGCGGTCGGCGCCGGCGACACCATCGCGGCCCGCCGCTATGCCAACGAGGCGGAACGCCTTCTCGGCAAGGAGCCGCTGACGCTCCTCCTCAAGGCGCAGGCCGCCCAGGTGTCCGGCAACCGGGAGGTGGCCGAGGCCGCGTTCCTGCAGATGATGGACGAGGACGAGACCCGGGTTCTGGGCCTGCGCGGCCTCTTCGTCGAGGCCCGCCGCCGGGGCGATGCGGCCTCGGCCCATCAATATGCCACCGAGGCCGTGCGTCTGGCGCCGGCGGCCGCCTGGGCAAGCGATGCGGTCCTCGAGGCCCGTTGCGCCGAAGGGGATTGGCGCGGCGCTCTCGAAACCGTGGAGCGGCGGACGTCGCTCGGCCTTCTCGACAAGAAAACCGCTAGGCGCCACCGGGCCGTCCTCCTCACGGCGGACGCCCTGGAACGGGCGGATCGCGATCCCGACGGCGCCCTGAGAAGCGCCCAGGACGCGGTGAGGCTCGCGCCCGACCTCGTGCCCGCCGCGGCGCTCGCCGGCCGTCTGCTCTCGCGCAAGGGGGATCTGCGCAAGGCCGCCAAGGTGGTGGAAACCGCCTGGCGCAGCCTGCCGCATCCGGATCTGGCCGAGGTCTACCTGAACTTGCGTCCGGGTGATTCGGGCCTCGACCGCCTCAAGCGCGCCGAGACGCTCTCCCGCCTCTCCAATGGGGCGCCGGAGGGCCGGCTCGCCGTGGCGCGTTCCGCCCTCGAAGCCCGCGAGTTCGACCGGGCCCGCGACGCCCTGGAACCGCTGTTGCAGGACAGGCCGACCATGCGGGTGTGCCTGCTCATGTCCGACCTGGAACAGGCGGAGCACGGCTCGACCGGCAAGGGACGCGAATGGCTCGCCCGCGCCACTCGCGCGCCGCGCGACCCGGCCTGGATCGCCGACGGGGTCGTCTCGGACCACTGGGCCCCGGTCTCGCCGGTCACCGGCCGTCTCGACGCCTTCGTCTGGCAGGCGCCCCCGGATGTGCTGATCGCGCCCGAACTGACCCTGCACGACGACGTGACGGCGGATCTCGACGACGAGGTCAGGGTGCTGCCCATCGCGGCTGCGGAAGAGCCCGCTCCGGCTCCGGTGAGCGAGTCTGGTCCGGTGCCGGCTTCCGAGCCTCTGCCGGCCGGGATCAGGACCGAGGCCGTCGTCGCCGGGCCCGTCAAGGAAGAGGTGAAGGAGGAGATCCCCGCTCCTCAGCCTGAGCCCGTGGTTTTCCCGACCACGCCGCCCGACGTGCCGAAGCCCAAGGAACAGGCGTCCGCGCGTCGCAGCGTTTTTTCGGTCTGGTAGGCCATTCCGGCCCTTCCCTCCCTTGCCAAGCGGCGGGGGAGCGGGTAAGAGGGCGCCTCTCGGATCGCAGAGCCGCGATGCCGCAATAGCTCAGCTGGTAGAGCACCTCATTCGTAATGAGGGGGTCGGGGGTTCGAATCCCTCTTGCGGCACCATCTTCTTCCTTGATCGACAAGGACTTAGAAGTGGGTTGCCCTTGTGGCAGGTTGCAGTTATGTCTTCGGGAGGACCAGGGACGCACGACGATGAGCGTGCTGTCCTGTCAGATCAGGGGCCATAGCTCAGCTGGGAGAGCGCTTGCATGGCATGCAAGAGGTCGGCGGTTCGATCCCGCCTGGCTCCACCAAATCTGACGAGGTATCGGAGCGTGCGGGTGTAGCTCAGGGGTAGAGCACAACCTTGCCAAGGTTGGGGTCGAGGGTTCGAATCCCTTCGCCCGCTCCAATTCCTTCCATTGCGAAGATTAATCGACAAGGCGCCTTCGGGGCGCCTTTCGCGTTTTGGCCCGGCGCAACGAAACGGGCCCATTCCGTAGGTGGAGCGGGCCCGCGGTGACTCGAAGTCACACGTCATTGACGTTCATCCGGCTCAGCCGGTCAAGGAATACAGAATGTCGAGCCGAAGGGTGCCTCCAAAGCTCAGCATCTCGGAGCGGAGGGGGTCTTCAGCCCAGGCGATATCGCGATGCGAGCCTCCATCCGTTCAAGCCGGGGCGGGTGCCCGGTTCATCGATATCGCGGAACAGGCTTCGGTGAGGAACCCGCTCGAACAAGCATGCCGTTCCGCTCTCTGCGACGGGGCTTTCTCCAGGAGCGAGATCACGTCCCGTCGGGAAGTAAAAAACGCTCGCACCCTGCTTGTTTCAGCGTAGCGGAAAAGAAAAAAAGCCCGGCACGCGATGGCCGGGCTTCGGAGGTAAGTTTCGAAGGGAGGGAATGGGTTTCGTCTCGTGCTTCGGACGTGAAATCGAACTCACGTCCGATGCTCTAAGGTTTTGATTTTTGCATCTTTCCGCGCAAAACCGGTTCCCACTTTTGCGTTCGATGCTCTAGATCCTAGGCCGCCTTGACGTCCTGGAGGAAGGTCGCCACCTCGCGGCCGAGGTCGTGGGAGTGGCGCGACAACTCCTGAGCGGCGCCGAGCACCTGGGAGGCGGCCGAACCGGTTTCCCCGGCGCCATGCTGCACATCGACGATGTTGCCGGTAACCGTTTCCGTACCGCGAGCCGCCTCCTGGACATTGCGGGCGATCTCGGCCGTCGCCGCGCCCTGCTCCTCCATGGCGGCCGCTATGGAGACGGAAATCTGCGACATCTCGGTGATGGTGCGGGCGATTTCCTGGATGGCCGCGACCGTCTGCTGCGTCGCCTGCTGCACCGAGGCGATCTGGCCCGAGATCTCCTCAGTCGCCCGGGCGGTCTGGTTGGCCAGGTCTTTCACCTCCGAGGCCACCACGGCAAAGCCCTTGCCGGCTTCTCCCGCGCGGGCCGCCTCGATGGTGGCGTTGAGCGCCAGCAGGTTGGTCTGCCCGGCGATGGTGTTGATGAGCTGTACCACGTCGCCGATCTTGTCCGCCATGGAGGCGAGTTCCTGGACGGTCCCGTTGGTGCGCTGAGCCCCTTCGACGGCCCGCTCGGCGATCTGCGAGGACTGCGCGACCTGGCCGGCGATCTCGCGGATCGAGATCGACAGCTCCTCGGTAGCCGCTGCCACCGTCTGCACGTTGGCCGAAGTCTGCTGCGCGACCGAGGCCACGGCAACGGACTGGTTGGTCGTCTGCCCGGCGATGGCCGTCATGGACTGGGCCGTGGCCTCCATCTCGGTGGCCGCCGAGGACAGCCCCTGCGTCAGGGCCGAGACGTTGAGCTCGAAGCGCTTGGTGAGCTGGTCGAGGAGTTCGGCGCGGCGCATCTTGGCCTGGTTCTCGGCCTCCTGCGCGGCGGCGAGCCGGCGCGCCTCGACGGCATTGTCCTTGAACACCTGCAACGAGCGGGCGAGCGCCCCGACCTCGTCCTTGCGCTCGGTGCCGCTCACGCTCACCGACAGGTCGCCGTTCGCCAGCCGGTTCATGGAACCGGCAACGCCGTTCAATGGACGGGCAACGCCATAGACCATGATGGCCGCCAGCAGCGAGGTGGCGAGCGTCAGGCCGATGACGGAAGCGACGATCAGCTGCGTCGAGGTGAACGACGCGAGATCGGCTGCGTGGATTTTCCCCTGGTTGAGAGCCTGGACGTTGGCCTCGA
The DNA here is from genome assembly GCF_034627025.1 of Microvirga lotononidis. Lineage (NCBI taxonomy): Bacteria > Pseudomonadati > Pseudomonadota > Alphaproteobacteria > Hyphomicrobiales > Methylobacteriaceae > Microvirga > Microvirga lotononidis. The sequence continues at coordinate 1,970,114 of NZ_CP141048.1, forward strand.
TCCTCTGGTCGAGCATCTGCATCGCCTTGTCGTGCAAGGCTTGTCCCTCGCCCGTCGACAGCTTGAAAGCTTCGTCGCTTTCGTTGAGCTGCGTGTGGGCAATGCTCCGCCCCATGACGTCGAAGTATTCCTCGACGGTCTTCTTCAGCGCCTCGTTGGAGCTGCGGATCTCGGGCGTATCGGACAAAGCGATGAGAGTGTCGAAGTCCCTGAGCGTCGCTTCCTTGGCATTCTTGAAGTGCTGGTCATAGATGAGGATCTGCTCGATCCGCGTCTCGATGATCAGGTTCTTTTCCTGAATCGCCGCCTCGTTGACATTCGCCTTGGCGCTGAGCGCCGTGCTGCGGCGGGCAGCCTGCACGTCGACGATCTGCTGGGTCGCGCTGGCGAGCGTGTCGAGGCTGGATTTGGCAAAGACGATCAAGCCGATCGTCACGGCGATGAACAATGCCACCGGAATGGTCAGTTTCGTAATCAGCTTAAAATTGTTGAGAGCTCTCATTGTCTTCTCGCTATCCTGTCCACGTTCCCGCGGACGGTGCATGCGTCCTGCGACGCGCAGAAATTTCAGCCTGTCAGGAATTAGCTCCTGGAGCTTGTGCCAAGCTGAGCTTTTTATGGAGCTGTCGCCGGAGGGCGGGTAAGGGCTCGCCATGAAACGAAAGGGCCGCTGTTCGCAGCGGCCCTCTGATTCTGCGAGGATGTATCCGGCGCCTCAGGCGGCTTTGACACCCTGGAGGAAGGTCTCGACCTCGCGGCCCAGATCATGGGAATGGCGCGACAGTTCCTGAGCGGCGCCGAGCACTTGGCTGGCCGCTGCCCCGGTCTCTCCGGCGCCATGCTGCACGTCTTCGATGCTGCCCGTGACCGCCTCGGTGCCACGTGCCGCCTCCTGCACGTTGCGGGCGATCTCGGCGGTCGCCGCGCCCTGCTCCTCCATGGCGGCCGCAATCGACGTCGAGATCTGGCTCATCTCGGTGATGGTGCGGGCGATCTCCTGGATGGCCGCGACCGTCTGCTGCGTCGCCTGCTGCACCGAGGCGATCTGGCTCGAGATTTCGTCGGTCGCCTTGGCCGTCTGGCTCGCCAGCTCCTTGACCTCGGTCGCCACCACGGCAAAGCCCTTGCCGGCTTCGCCCGCGCGGGCCGCCTCGATGGTGGCGTTGAGCGCCAGCAGGTTCGTCTGCCCGGCGATGGTGTTGATGAGTTGCACCACGTCGCCGATCTTGGCCGCGGTCGAGGCCAGATCCTGCACCGCCGCATCGGTGCGGCGCGCTCCCTGGACGGCCCTGTCGGCGATCTGCGACGACTGCGCCACCTGGCCGGCGATCTCGCGGATCGAGATCGACAGCTCCTCGGTAGCCGCCGCCACCGTCTGCACGTTGGCCGAAGTCTGCTGGGCAGCGGACGAGACAGTGACGGATTGCTGCGTGGTCTGTCCGGCGATCGCGGTCATGGACTGGGCGGTGGCCTCCATCTCGGTGGCCGCCGAGGACAGCCCTTGCGTCAGGGCCGAGACGTTGAGCTCGAAGCGCTTGGTGAGCTGATCGAGGAGTTCGGCGCGGCGCATCTTGGCCTGGTTCTCGGCCTCCTGCGCGGCGGCGAGCTGGCGCGCCTCGACGGCGTTGTCCTTGAACACCTGCAGCGAGCGGGCGAGCGCCCCGACCTCGTCCTTGCGCTCCGTGCCGCTCACGCTCACCGACAGGTCGCCGTTCGCCAACTGTCCCATGGAGCCGGTAACCCGGTTCAGCGGACGCGTAATGGCCATCACGACGATGGAGCCGAGCAAAGCGATGGCGATGCTCAGGCCGATGACTGACGACACGATGAGCGTGGTGGAGGTGCTGGATGCCAGCGCTTCCGCGTCCTCCGACGCCTGGTCGAGCGCCTTCTGATTGACGGCGATGCGCTCGTTCAGAAGGTCGCGAACCTTCATGCGGAGATCGCGTCCTTCGCCGTTGGAGATCTGAAGGGCGGAGAAATCGTCGTCCTGCATGCCATGAGCGACGCTCTTGTCCATGAGCGCGAAGTATTTGCCGAGAGTCGCCTTGATGTCCTCGTTGACGGCACGGCGCTCCGCATTCTCGGAAAGGGCAATCAGCTCGTCGGCACGTTGCATGGCGAGCTTCTTGTATTGCTGATAGACGGCTTCCGCGCTCTTGAGCCGGTCCTGCTCGGTCGAGGAGAACAGGATCAGGTTCTTTTCCTGGATGCTGGCCTCGTTCACTTCGGCGTTGATGCTCAGGATGGCGACCAGACGGGCCGTTTCGACATCCGTCACTTTCTTGGCGTCGGCACTGAGGGTGTCCAATCCGTTTTTCGCAACCGCGATCAAGCCGATGGTGATAGCGACAAAGATCGTTGTCGGAATCGCCAGTTTGACGATCAATTTCAAGTTGTTCAGAAAACGCATGGTCCCTCGACAGCCTGCCCGCAACCCCGCGGAAGGCGCGCGCCCCCACGACGCGCTTACAGCAGGCCTTTTTACTTAATAGCGTTGTCTGTTACGTGTCGCATTACGGGAAATTACTTAGATGATGGGTTTTTTGTAGTAAAATATCTTGAATTTTCTGATGGTCGTTAATCATATTTTCATATCTAAATGATGCCGCAGGTTAAAGACGCAGTCTCTGCCGGCCTGTTCTCTCCTTGAGGAGAGAACAGATACATCCTGCTTGAATAATCTCGACCCAGACTGGATGCGGTGCCGAGATCAGGCAGGTATTGGAGCTTTAAGACGCGGCTATACTCTGTCTTTGACGATGCGTCCCGAGCCTCGCCTCCGCGAAGGTGAACAACCCGAGGCCCGCGCGGATCTCGTCCAAGGTCGCCTGGGTCCGGGTCCGTGCCGCCGAAGTGCCGGTCCGCAGCAGATCCAGAACATAGCCGGCGTCGCGCTCCAGGGCCGAGCGGCGCTCCCGAATCGGCGCGAGAAGGCTCTGGAGGATATCCTCCAGACGGCGCTTGACCGCAGCATCCCCGAGGCCTCCGTGGCGATACCGCGCCTTCAGATCTTCGACCGCTGCACGGTCGTCGTCGAAGGCGTCGAGATAGGTGAAGACGACGTTGCCTTCCACCGTGCCCGGGTCGGAAGCACGCAGGTGGTTGGGGTCCGTGTACATGCGCCGCACGGCGTCGCGGATCTCATCGGGCGTGGCGGACAGGGAAATGGCATTGCCCTGGGACTTGCTCATCTTCGCCTTGCCGTCGACGCCGGGCAGGCGCCCGACGGCAGGGATCAGGGCCCGCGCTTCGGGAAGAACATCGCGGCCGACCTGCCGGTTGAGACGACGGACGATCTCGTTGGTCTGCTCGATCAGCGGAGCCTGATCTTCGCCCACGGGAACGACATTCGCCTTGAATCCGGTGATGTCGGCCGCCTGCGCGGCCGGGTAGCAGAGGAAGCCTGCGGGAATATCGCGCCCGAAGCCGCGAGCCTGAATCTCGTCCTTGATCGTCGGGTTGCGCTCGAGGCGCGCGACGGTGACGAAGTTGAGATAGAGCAGGGTCAGTTCGGCAAGCGCCGGCAGGCCCGATTGCACGCAGATCGTCGTCTGGTCCGGATCGATGCCGACGGCCAGATAATCGAGCGCGACCTCGAGCACGTTCCGGCGCACCTTGGCGGGGTCGGACGCATTGTCGGTGAGGGCCTGCGTATCGGCCAGAAGCAGATACTGCCTGTGGCTATGCTGCAGGGCGACGCGGTTCTTCAGGGATCCGACATAATGGCCGAGATGAAGCGGGCCGGTGGTCCGGTCTCCGGTCAGAATGACGGGGCGTTGGTCGATGTCGACGGACATGGGGCTTCTCCAGATGAGAGCCGCCGTGACGTAGGACTGGATCGGAAAATGACGAACGATGCCTGCCGTACACGGCGGCTACGTTCGTTGTGATAGACATGACGACGTGCCGCTCCTGTCAGGAGCGCCACCAAAGAATTGCGGTCGTGGTCGCACGGTCTATCATGGGCGAAGGAATGCCACGGGCGCGGCACTCCCGCAAGAGCCCTGACGGCTCAGAGCACCACGATGCCGGCGTGCTTGGCCTTGTTGTCGGGCTCCACGTGGATTGTGATGAGCGCGTCCTTCACGTCCTCCTTGAGGGCGCGCTCAAGGCGGTCGCAGATGTCGTGGGCGTCGGTCACGCTCATCTGGCCCGGCACGACGAGATGAAAGTCGATGAAGGTCATCCGGCCGGCATGACGCGTGCGCAGGTCGTGGGCCTCGATGGCGCCTTGCGCATTGACGGCGATGATCTCGCGGACGCGGCTCAACGTGGTCTCGGGAAGAGCCTCGTCCATGAGGCCGCCGATGCTTTCCTTCATCAGGCCCCAGCCGGACCAGAGAATGTTGACGGCAACCAGGGCCGCGAGGGCGGAATCGAGCCAGTGCCATCCGGTGAAGGGAACGAGCAGAAGACCGATCAGGACGCCCGCCGAGGTCATCACATCCGTGAAGAGGTGGCGTCCGTCGGCCACGAGGGCGGGCGAGCGCATCCGCCGTCCGCGGTTGATCAGCACCCAGGACCAGAATGCATTGATGACGCCGGCGATCGCATTGATCGCAAGGCCCTCCATGGGAGCATCGATCATCTTCGGCGAGAGGAATCCGTAATAGGATTCCCGCAGGATGGCCAGCGCCGCCACGATGATCAGCACGCCTTCGAGAACGGCGGAAAAATATTCTACCTTGTGATGTCCGTAAGGATGGTTCGCATCCGCCGGTGCAGCGCTCACGCGCACGGCCAGAAAGGCCGCAACCGCCGTCACCACGTTGATGACGCTCTCCAGCGCATCCGAATAGAGCGCAATGCTGCCCGTGATGTAATAGGCGGCATATTTCAGGCCGAAAACAACGGCGCCGATGAATATGCTGCCGAGGGCAAGTTTCTGAATCTTGTCCATGGCGCGATACGTAACTGAGAGTGCGGCGGGAAACGAGGCGCTCTTATAGACCGTGTTCTGCGAGGCGCAAGATCTTGTTTTTACTTGCAATTCGTTTGCAAAATCATGTCAGGGAAAAGTGTTTCCTGTGCAGGTCGGGCCTGAGATCGGCCAAGCAGAGACAGTGAGGATCATGGCCGCGGCGGACCGATCATTCCGGGAGGGCGGTCGCCTTGAGCAGAAGCTTCCCGTAATACGCCGACAGGGAGGGGACGAGCGTCTGGCAGCGGCGGGCGAGTTCGAGCGCTTCCACGCGCCGGCCGGCGCGGATGCTGTCGAGCAGCGTGCGATGCAGATCCATCAGCTCCACCAGGGCCGGATCTTGGCGCTGCGAGGCGGGCGCAACGATGGTGAAGATCGCCGTCTTCTCGGCACGCCCCTTCACGGCGATGCGATCGAGCTCGATCAGCACGAAATGGTCCTGCAGCGCTTTTGCCGTTGCGGGACCGAGCACGATGGAGACGCCGTATTCCTTCGACAGGCTTTCCAGGCGTGAAGCGAGGTTCACCGTATCGCCGAGGACGGAGTAATCGTAGCGCCAGCGCGAGCCGACATTGCCGACCACGCAATCGCCGGTATTGATACCGACGCCGATGGCGAAGGAGGGGGCATCCTCGCCCTGTTCGCGCCGCAGTTCGGCATTCAGGATCTTGACCGCATCCAGCATGCCCATGGCCGCGCGGGCGGCGCGCAGAGGATGGTCGGGGCTCGGCAGCGGCGCATTCCAGAACGCCATGACGCAGTCGCCGATATACTTGTCGATGGTGCCGCCTTCCGTGAGCACGGCGGCGGACAACGGATCGAGCAGGCGGTTGATCAATGTCGTCAGCCGCTCCGGCTCGTCCTTCAGCTTCTCCGACAGGGTCGTGAAGCCGCGCACGTCGCAGAACAGGATCGAGAGATTGCGGCGCTCGCCTCCGAGCTTCAAGGCGGCCGGGTCGCGCGCGAGCTGCGCCACGAGGTCCGGCGAGAGATAGCGCGAGAAGGCCTCCGACACCGTGCGACGCAGCTGGCGCTCGCGAGCGTAGTCGAGACCGAACCGCGCGCCGAACACCGCCAGCGCTGCTGCCGCCGGCATGGCGGGCGGCATCCAGACTCGGCCGAAGCGGAGCACGACCCAGGATCCCGCGATGAAGAAGGCGAGCAGGAAGGCTGCCGCGAGCCCGGTCCGCCAGGAGACACCATGGGCCGAGAAGGCAGCGGCGAGCAGGGCTCCAGCAATCACCAGAAGCGCCATGACGAGCCGCGGCACGGGCAGAACGTAGAGATTATGGCGAAGATTATCGAGGATCGTGGCCTGTGCTTCCACGCCGGCCGTAAGAGTTCCTTCGGTCAGCGTATAGGGCGTCGGGAAGGTATCGGGCGCGCCGATATCGGCGGTGGTCGCCTGCTTGAGGCTCAGGCCCACCAGGACGACCTGATCCTTGAAGAAGCCGGGCGGCAGAAAATGCGTCGGATCGAGAGCCTGATAATAGGAGACGGTCGGGTAGGAGCGGGCCGGCCCGAAGAACTGGATCAGCGCGCCCGAGGGAGCTACGGCCTGCGGTTCGCCCTTCAGGCGCAGCGCTTCGGCGGCGAAGCTGTCCTGCATCTGCGGCATGCGGCGCAGATAGGCATCCCCGTCGAGATCTACGGAGGCCACGCCGGTGGCCGCACCGGCATCGAGGAAGGGATCGAGCGGACTGACGCGGGTCACCTGAACGCCTTGAGACAGGAGCGTCGTCACGTCGTCGGCGGCCAGCACCACGTCGGGACCGAGCACCTTCGCGAAAGCCGCATCGGCTTCCTCCGTAGTGGGATCGGCGAAGATGACGTCGAAAGCGATCGCCTTCGCGCCCGCGGCACGCAGACTCTCGACCAGTCTGGCGTGAAGCTCCCGCGACCAGGGCCAGCGCTGGCCGATCTCCCCGATGGACGGTTCGTCGATGGCCACGATCACGGCGCCAGGCCGCGTCGGCAGGGGCGGCGAGACGACCGAGAGAATGTCGTAGAGCCGCGCTTCGATGAGATGGAAGGGTGGGAAATAGAGGACCGGCATCAGCAGCGCCGCGATGAGCCCCGCCATGACGAAATGGCGCCAGAGAGGCTCGCGCCCGTGATCGACCGCTGCCGGCCTTTCGCCGCTCACTCTAGAACCGAGCCTTGACGGAGGCCGCGACCGTGCGGCCGGGAGCCGGAATGTCGAAGCCGAAATCGTAGCGTTGGTCGAACAGGTTGAGCGCCGTCACGCCGAACTGGAAGCGCCGGTCGGGCGTCTCCCAGGTGATCGCCGCGTCCGTCGTCCAATAGGCTGCCAGCCGGTCGTTGTCGTAGGAGCCGGACCGTTCGCCGATGTAGTTCTGGGTCAGCGTGAACCGCAGGCGGCTCGGATGCACGAACGTCATCCCGAACCGTGCGAAGCGTTCCGGAACATAGGGGATCGGCTCACCCACGCCCTGACCGTCTCGGAACGCCGCGGTCGCCAGAATTTTCGAAGTGGCTCCGCCGACGGAGCCGAACACGCCGATGCCGTGACCGAGCCAGACATTGATCGTGGCGGCGAGCCACTCGGCGCGCGCCTTCTCGATATCGTCGAAGCTGGTCAGCGTGTTGATTCTCGGGACGTTGAGGTCATTCAGCGTCTGCCGCTGATATTCCAGGGCCGTGAAGACGTGCGGCGTCCATTCCGCATCCCAACGCAGAACAATGCTCTTCGTCGGTCCGCTCGCGGGCGTGTCGTTCGGGATCAGCCCGACCGTGGTCGCAGGTGCGAGAGAGTAGCTCAGATAGGTATCGGCATTCTCGATATAGGCCGCGCGCAGCCATTGCCCTTCCAGCGGCGACACGCCGATACCGAAGCGCGGCGACACCCAGACATCGGGATCGGCGTTCTTCACGTCGAGGAAGGTGCGATGGATGCCGGCCTGAGCCTCGAACCGATCGTTCGGCCGCCACGACAGATCGGCGTAGGCACGGCCGCCCCGGAAGGGACTGTCGAAGGCCGTCGCGTCCTGCAGATCGTCCTCTGATCCGGAGAACCAAGATAGGTGACTGTTGCTGAGGCCGCTGTATCGCAGCTGGCCAGCCTGAGCTTCCAGGCCGTAGCGCAGATTGAAGTCGCCGATCCCGATGGCGTGGCTCACCGCCCCGACGACGCCGTCGACGCGCTGCTTCTCGGTCCACAACGTGTGAATGACATCAGGAAATCCGAACTCCGCCGGTGCGGAATAGTCCCATCGATTCCCACGGTCGAGCGTCTCATTCCGCGTCGCGAACACGGCAGCCGAGAGGACATTGCGGTAGCCGAACGTGTGGCTCCAGCCGGCCACGCCGAAGAGGGTCGTCTCGTCCCGATCGATATGTTCGGTGAGATCGAGACGGTTGACATCCGTCAGGCCCGGCCTGCCCTCGGTCGCCCAGCCCATGAACATGAACCGGTCGGCTGCGCTCGGTGCCGAACCGATGCTGAGCGTGATGCCTTTTGCTCTCTCGTTGTCGGCCGTCAGGTTGCCTTTGGCCTCGCCGGCGCTCGCGGACAGGCTGAAGCTCGTCGGCACCGGCTCGTTGGAGAAGCCGTTGACCAGCACGCCCGCGTCCCAGCCGACCTTGCCGCCGCGCACCACGGGACCGCCTCCGATCTCGGTATCGAGAAACGGTCTGCGGATGGGGTCGAAGCGCCCGATGCGGCCGGAAACGGCCAGGGGGTCGAGGAGCAACCCCTGAATCGAGAGATTCAGGGCCGCGCTGTTGAGGTCCGTGCCTTCTGCCGCATCGAGGGTAGGCTCCGTCGGGAACAGGCCCGGCCTGCTGGCGATCGCCTGGTCGAAATAGCCTTGCGCCTCGAAGGGATCGAAGGTCCGGTCGGCATAGAAGCGCGCCCAGTCATGCAGGTTGATGAAGCGGTAGGCCTCCACCGGGTATGAGCCGGTCTGCTTGGTGACTGACAGGCCCGCATAGTCCCCGCCGCGATCCCGGTAGCGCCGCAGGGCCTCGCGCGCGGCGAGGATCGCCTCGTCGGCCATGTAGAGATCGAGGGCGAAAGCCGTGCGCAGGATGGGCACGATGGGGGCCCTGGGATCGAGCCGGTCGGCATTGTCGAGGGTCTGCCAGGCGAGTTCGTAATCGCCGTTCTGGAAATAGGCATCGGCCAGGATGAGCTGATCGTTCGAACGGGCCGGATTGACGGCGGATCCGGCCAGCAAGGACTCGATGGCCTGAGCCATCTTGCCCTTCTGCAGAAGATAGCGCCCGCGGGCCGAGTAGGCCGTGGGTGGGTCGAGGGCCAGCGCCTTGTCGATGAGAATGCCTGCCTCTTCCACCCGGCTCTGATCGAGGAGAAGGATGGCCAAGTTGACGTAGGGAATCGGGTTCTGCGGCTCCATCTCGATGGCCCGCCGGAAGGCGGCCTCGGCCTCGATCAAGGCGCCCCGGCCCTGTTCGAGAAGGCCGATCTGGTTGAAGAGCGAGAAACTCGGATCGGACTTCACAACCCTGTAGAGATCGGCCAGCGCTCCGTCGATGTCGCGGGCATAATCCGCCTTGATCGTCGCCCCGAAGGCCACCACGTCCGGATCCGCGGCGTCGATCGCCTTGGCGCGTTCATAGGCTGCGTACATGTCCTCGCGATGGTCGAGGTCCTGGGCGAGGGAGGCCGAGAGCAGGGCAAGCCCGGCATCTTTCGGAAACAGCTTCTCGGATGCCGCGGCCTCGGCGGCGGCGGCTTTGAGATCTTGGCGGAAACCGGTGAGATAGGCGTTGATTTCCGCCGTCCTCGGATCCCGGACCGGAACCTTCGGGGCGGGCTGCACCCGCTTCGGATCCGCCAGGGAGGCCGCGGCATAGCGGCCGTATTCGGCCCAGCCGCGCCGCCGGGGATCGAGGCCCGGCTTCGCACGCTCGAACAGCCTCATCGCATCCTGCCAGCGGCGATCCGCACCGGCCATGAGAGCTTCGAGATAATCGGCGCGAGCCCGCTGTGCCTTGGTCATCGGGCGGTTCCTGGCTTCCGCGAGAGGGATTGCCGCCGCGCGCCTGTTACCCGCATTCATGAGGCTTTCGGCAAGGGTGAGCCAGTCTTCCGTCGTGCGGCTCGCGGACGGCAGGGCCTCGATCCGGGTTTTTTCAGCCTCGAATTGTGTATTGCTCAGGGTTGTCGTCGGCAGGTTGATGAACACCTCCCGCATCGACATGTAGAAGAGCATCTGCTCGCGGTCGTTCGGGCTGACGAGAACGAATTTCGTCGGCGCCTGGCCGACGGCCGCCACGGCTCCCTCGCCTTGACGAACCGTCACCGCGCCTTGCGGATTCTTGAGCTCGACGATGCCTTCGAGCACAACGAGCGAGGTCTTGCCGGTGCCATCCACCGCCAGCGACCAGTCCGTGCCGCGGATCGCCGCAACCGCCGCCGGCGTCTTGACGTCGACCCCCGAGCCGCCGCGGGCGGCACGGGCCCAGATGTTGCCGCCCTGAAGGCTGAGCTGGGTCGCGTCGGTCGGTCCGCTCGCCACCTCGTTGACGCTCAGGGTCGAGTTGCGCCCGACGCGGATCTGGGTCTGGTCGTTGAACAGGATCGCCAGGTTGCCGACGGCGTTGGTGCGCAGGGTATCGCCGCCGACGAGGCTCTGCTGCAGCTGGGCGGCGCGCCAGAGATCCTCGCGCACGAAGCGCATTTCCTCGCCGCCCTTGGCCGCCACGATGGCGCCTGCGGCGGGTGCCTGGCGCGGCACGGGAACTTGGGCCCGCGCGGCGGCACAGGAGAGCGCCAGGACGCTTGTGGCGGCCAGAAGCGTGACGGATCGGAACGACATGGGAGACCGGCTCGAACGAAGGGTTACCTGCTCTAACGTTACGAGAACTTAGCAGGATGTCCCTGGGAACAAAGCCGATTCACATCATGAATGATGTGTTTTGCAGCACAAGGTGAACGACTGCGGCATTAGGGCCACAGACTCAGCCTCCCGAGCGACGATCAAATTCTGGGGTCAGGCCGTCCTGCCGCAGGCAATCAGGAGCTTCTGCTTCAGATCGTGCTGGGCAAAGGGCTTCTGCAGGACCGGACGATCACGGAAGGCGTCACGAATGCCTGCGCTGCCGTAGCCGGTCGAGAAGACGAAGGGGATCGAACGCTGCGCCAGGGCTTCGGCGACCGGATAGATGGGCTCGCCGGCGACGTTCACGTCGAGGATGGCCAGATCGACCTGTTCGCGCGCCACGGCGTCCAGGGCCGCGGACAGGCGGGCTGCCGGACCGATCACCTCGCAGCCGAAATCGAGAAGCATGTCTTCCAGGAGCAGGGAGATCGCGGCTTCATCCTCGACGACGAGGATACGCAGGCCATTGAGATCTCCATCGCTCGTTACGCTGTCGGTCACGGGTTCACTTTCTTTCACGCTCGGATGCTGGCTGATCAGCCAGCAAAACACGGAACAAGATGCGCCGGATCTTCCGGACTTCAAGGCTGGAATCAGGTGCTTCTATCACTTTTGAGGATCCGTGCAAAAACCGGGCACGCTCGCAATCGTACATAATATCGTTATGGACCGATCCTGGGTCGGCGGCAAGCTTCGCCCAGAGGATCGAACCCACGCGTCCATTCCGTTTCCGGTCTTGATCTGAGTTCCGTCATGCGCCTGGTCTCCCGGTCCGTCTCCGGCCTGGGAATTGCGACTCCGCGGGCTGCCGATGCCCCTTGCGGAGAAGGCATCTTATCCCGAATAATCGGGTTATGGTCTCGCGTGATCTCCTACCTTTCGTCATGAACGCCTCCGCATCGGGTCGAAACCATGCCTAGGCGGCGTCCCAAAGCACCCATTCTCATCGTCCTGCATCAGGAACACTCGACGCCCGGCCGGGTCGGGCGCCTGCTCCTGGAGCGCGGCTACCACCTCGACATCCGCCGCCCGCGCTTCGGGGATTCTTTGCCCGAGACGCTCGCCGAGCACACGGGAGCCGTGATCTTCGGCGGCCCGATGAGCGCCAACGATCCGGACGATTTCATCAAGGCTGAGATCGACTGGATCGAGGTGCCGCTCAAGGAGAACAAGCCCTATCTCGGCCTCTGCCTGGGTGCACAGATGATGGCGAAGCAGCTCGGCGGTCGCGTCTGGTCCCACCCCGAAGGCCGGGCTGAGATTGGTTATTATCCCCTGCTGCCTACGGCCGCCGGCGAGGCATTGAGCGAAGATTGGGGCGTGCCCTGGCCGAGCCATGTCTATCACTGGCACCGGGAAGGCTTCGATTGCCCCACGGGTGCCGAGACCCTGGCCACGGGAGACGATTTTCCGACCCAGGCGATCCGGGCCGGCGAGAAGGCCTTCGGCCTCCAGTTCCACCCCGAGGTCACCCACGCCATGATGTGCCGCTGGACGGTTCATGCGGAGGAGCGGCTGAAGATGCCGGGTGCGCAGGACCGGGTGCGCCAGCTCGCCGGGCGCTTCCAGCACGATCCGCACGTCTCCCGCTGGCTCGACCGGTTCCTCGACCATTGGCTTGATGACCCCATGCCGAAGCGCCTGCGGACCTGACGGTCACGTCGCGTCGAACTCGAAGGGCGAGACGCCGCGCTTCATCTCGTCGACGATCAGGGCGTGCATGAGGGGCGGGGCGGCGCGTTGCGGGCAGGCGACGCGTTCGCACAGGCGGCAATTGATGCCGATGGGGGTCGCATCCGCCGAGGACAGGTCGAGCCCCCGCGCGTAGACGAGGCGATGGGCGTATTTCAGCTCGCAGCCGAGGCCCACGACGAATTGCGGATCGGGCGCTCCCCAAGGGTTGAAGGCGCGCTTCACCGTGCGGGCGATGGAGAACCAGCGCGAGGTGTCCGGCAGCTCGATCACCTGCGTGGCCACCTGTCCCGGGGTCCGGAAGGTGGAATGAAGGTTCCAGAGCGGGCAGGTGCCGCCGAATTGCGAGAACGGGAAACGGCCGGAGGAGAACCGCTTCGAGACGTTGCCGGCCGAATCCACCCGCACCAGGAAGAACGGAATGCCCCGGGCACCGGGGCGGGCCAGCGTCGTGAGCCGGTGCGCCACCTGCTCGAAGCTCGCGCCGAAACGGGCGCCCAGCACCTCCACGTCGTAGCCGAGCGCTTCCGCAGCCGCATGGAATTTGCCATAGGGCATCATGAGGGCGCCGGCAAAGTAATTGCCGAAGGAGACGCGCAGCAGCCGCCGGGCGGGCCCGTCCACCGGCTCGAGACGGGCCGCGAGGGCGTCGATGGTTTCGCGCATCTCGGTGAAAGCCAGCTGGTAGGCGGCCTGGAAGGTCCTGCCAGATGGATCGACAAGCTCGGATATCAGGAGCTGTCGCCGGTGGTGGTCGTAGCGGCGTAAGGAATCCGGCATCACGTCGATGGGCATGACGCGCACGCGGATCCCGTGCCGGGCGTGCAGGCGCTCGGCGATGGCGAAGAAGGGCTCGTGGCCCGTCAGGGCGAGGTCCGACGCCAGGGTCTCGGCGGCCTCGTCCAGCTCGGCGAAATGGTTCTTGGCCTCGTGGATCAGCTCCCTGACCCGGTCGACCGGGTTGACCTGGGGCGCATCCTCCGCCCGGTCCCGGTCGCTGAGGCTCGTGGGCACGGCCTCGCGGGCGCCGCGCATGGCCTGATAGGCCCGGTAGAGCCGGTTGATGGCATCGACCAGGGAGGGGGCGCTCTCCACGGTCTCGCGCAATTCGAGCCGGGCGACCGGGGTCGAGCGGAACAGCGGGTCGGCGAAAACCTCCTCCAGTTCCGAGACGGTGCGCTCGCGATCGTCGTTGGCGAATTCGCGCGGGTCGAGCTGATAGGCATGGGCAAGGCGGATCAGCACCTGGGCGGTGATCGGGCGCTGGTTGCGCTCCATCAGGTTCAGATAGCTCGGTGAGAGGCCGAGCTCCTCGGCCATGCGGGACTGGCTCATGTTGAGTTCCCGCCGCAGCCGCTTGAGCCGGGGGCCAACGAAAAGCTTTCTGCTCTCATCCATGTTGTAAATCTTTTTACAATTTTACACGATCAGTCGAGTCAAAGCTTTACAAGGCGACTTTTCTTTTGAAATCCGGCGTTGAAACAAACGTTTCTTCGCGGATTATACCCTCAAGACGTCCTGCTGCTCTGCAACAATTCTGGCCAGCAGAAGAGTTTTGTCAAGAAATGTAAAAGAAAGGACCGCCATGACCAGCCAGCCGAACCCGGGTTCCCTGCAGGACCTGATCCCCGCCGCTCCCACGGGGCGTTTCGATGGTGTCCGCAGGCCCTATTCGGCCGAGGACGTGGCCCGGCTGCGTGGGTCCTTCCCTATCGCCCACACGCTGGCCGAGCGCGGGGCCCAGCGTCTCTGGCAGCTCCTGCACGAGCGTCCCTACGTCCATTCGCTGGGCGCCATGACCGGCAATCAGGCCATGCAGATGGCCCGCGCCGGGCTCGAGGCGATCTATCTCTCCGGCTGGCAGGTGGCGGCGGATTCGAACGTGGCCGGCGCCATGTATCCCGACCAATCGCTCTATCCGGCCAATTCCGGCCCCGAACTGTGCCGGCGCATCAACCGCACCTTCCAGCGGGCCGACCAGATCGAGCATGCGGAGGGCGGCGCCAAGCGCGACTGGTTCCTGCCCATCGTGGCGGACGCGGAGGCCGGCTTCGGCGGGCCGCTCAACACCTTCGAGATCATGAAGGCCTATATCGAGGCCGGCGCCGCAGGCGTGCATTTCGAGGACCAGCTCGCCTCGGAGAAGAAGTGCGGCCATCTCGGTGGAAAGGTGCTCATCCCGACCTCCGCCCATGAGCGCAACCTGATCGCCGCACGGCTCGCCGCCGACGTGATGGGCACCTCGACCCTGATCATGGCCCGCACGGATGCAGAATCGGCCAAGCTCATCACCTCCGACGTGGACGAGCGCGACCGGCCCTTCATCGAGCCCGACAGCCGCACCCCGGAAGGTTTCTATCGCCTGAAGGAAGGCACCGGCCTCGACCATTGCATCGCCCGCGGCCTCGCCTATGCGGAGCTCGCCGATCTTCTGTGGTGGGAAACCTCGCATCCCGATCTCGACGATGCGCGCAAATTCGCCGAAGCGATCCACCAGCGCTATCCGGGCAAGCTCCTGGCCTACAATTGCTCGCCTTCCTTCAATTGGAAGAAGAAGCTGGACGACGCCACCATCGCCAAGTTCCAGCGCGAGCTCGGCGCCATGGGCTACAAATTCCAGTTCGTGACGCTCGCTGGCTTCCACCAGCTCAATTTCGGCATGTTCGATCTGGCGAGCGGCTACCGCGACCGCGGCATGGGTGCCTATTCCGAGCTCCAAGTCCGCGAATTCGCCGCCGAGACCGACGGCTATACGGCCACCCGCCACCAGCGCGAAGTCGGGACCGGCTATTTCGACCAAGTCTCGGTGGTCATCACCGGCGGCAAGTCCTCCACCACGGCGATGGCGGAATCTACCGAGACCGCGCAGTTCCAGACCTCGGCCAAGCTCCAGGCGGCCGAATGATTCAATCCCTCAAACCCTTTGCACCAATGGAGACCGTCATGATGAAGTCACGTTTCTGGGTGGTCGGCGGCGAGTACACCTCCTGCGACTGCGAAACCATCGTCCAGGGCACCGAGCGGGTGGTCGGTCCCTTCGACAGCCGGACCGAGGCCGAGCGCACCTGGCGCAGCCTGTCCGAGGATCATCGTCCCCAGGCCCAGGTCCGCTTCACCATCGCCCAGGAGCCCCCGTCGACCCTGAGCGCCTGAAGAGGCCATCACGGACGCTCACGGCCAGCCCCGCCGGAGGACGAGCGTTCCTCCGGCGGGATCCTTTGCCGCCACATGAAGTTTTTAACCTCCGGTTTCATTCTTCCGGAGCCACCCCCCTGCCGAAACCGCCCGACTGTCCTAGAACCAGCAGGGCAAGGATTCTCAAGGGGTTTCGCATGAAGACCGTCCTCACATCGCTCACCTTTGCCGCCGCGCTGGCGTTCGCCGGGGCGGGCGCCGCCAAGGCCGACGTGGTCGTCTCGTCCAAGATCGACACCGAAGGCTCGGTCCTGGGCAACATCATCCTGCTGACCCTCGACGCCAACGGCATCAAGACCCAGGACCGGATCCAGCTCGGCGCCACCCCGGTGGTGCGCAAGGCGATCACGGCGGGCGAGATCGACATCTATCCCGAATATACCGGCAATGCGGGCTTCTTCTTCAACAAGGCGGACGACCCGGTCTGGAAGGATGCGGCCAAGGGCTTCGAGACGGCCAAGAAGCTCGATTACGACGCCAACAAGATCGTCTGGCTCGATCCCTCGCCGGCCAACAACACCTGGGCCATAGCGCTGCGCAAGGACGTGGCCGATTCCAACAAGCTCAAGACCCTGTCCGAGTTCGGCCAGTGGGTGACGAAGGGCGGCAAGGTGGTGCTGGCGGCCTCCGCCGAGTTCGTGAATTCGGACGCGGCCCTGCCGGCCTTCCAGAAGACCTATAACTTCAAGATGAAGCCGGAGCAGCTCATCGTGCTCTCCGGCGGCGACACGGCGGCGACCATCAAGGCGGCGGCCGAGCAGACCAACGGCGCCAACGCGGCCATGGTCTACGGCACCGACGGCGGCATCGCCCCATCGGGCCTCACGGTGCTGGACGACGACAAGAACGTGCAGCCGGTCTATGCTCCGGCGCCGATCATCCGCGAATCCGTCCTGAAGGAGAACCCGAAGATCGCCGAGATCCTGAAGCCCGTCTTCGCATCCCTCGACCTCACCACGCTCCAGGGGCTGAATGCCCGGGTCCAGGTCGGCGGCGAGCCCGCGAAGGCGGTGGCGACGGATTACCTGAAGTCCAAGGGTTTCTTGAAATGATCTGAGGTTCTGGTTTCGACCGACGAGGGCGTTCCTGGGAGCGCTGGATCCTCCTGCGAGACGCGGCTAGGCTGCTCCCCGGCGTCCGGCTCGAAAGTGAGACCTTCCCGTCATGGCCGGCCTTGTGCCGGCCATCCCGATTGTGTGAAGCGCCGCGCCTTTCCCATCGGGATCACCGACAATAAGGCCGGTGATGACGAGGCAGGATGATGGAGGGCTCGATGAGCCATACTTTCGGAATTCATACGGTGCGATAAGGGCCGGAAACTTTGTGACGACGATCTCTTCCCGAACGACCGCGCCCGGCATGTCCTCCTTGCGTTCCTCCCTGTCCCCGGACCGGCTCGGGAGCGTGATCGCCGTCCTGATCGGCGTCGCGCTCTTCGCCTCGCCCTTCGTCATCTACCGGGCGAACCGCATCGTGGCCGGCGTGGGGCGGATGCTGACCGATGCGCTGCCGACGCCCGGTGCCGTCGGCATGATGGTCGTGGCGCTCGCCGTGGCGTTGTGCGCGGCCCTGGTCCGTGCGCCGCTGATCCGCCTCGCGGCCGCGTCCATCGGCCTGTGCGCAATCTTCCCCGCGGTCGGATACTCGGCAGGTTTCGTCACGCCGCCCGGCAACACCTTCGCCCGCGTCTCGCCCGCCCTGGGCTTCTGGCTCCTGGCCTTGGCCTTCGCGCTGCTTGCGGCCGATGCGTTGACGCGGATGCGCCTCGGGCCCTGGGCGAGGCTCGCCGCCCTGGCCGTGGCGGCGGGCGCGACGGCGCTGCTGCTCGTTTCGGGGGCCTGGGACAACCTTTCGCTGCTCAAGGAATATGCGAGCCGGGCGGATACCTTCTGGCGCGAGGCGCGCGAGCACCTGTGGCTCGCTTTCGGCTCGATGATCGCCGCCTGCCTGCTCGGTCTGCCGCTGGGCATTCTCGGCCATCGCGTCCCGCGCTTGCGAAATGCGATCCTGCAGGTGCTCAACATCGTCCAGACGATTCCGAGCATCGCGCTCTTCGGCATCCTGATCGCGCCGCTCGGGTATCTCGCCGCCCACGTGTCTTTGGCGGCGGCCCTGGGCATTCGCGGCATCGGGGCCGCGCCCGCCTTCATCGCGCTTTTTCTCTACTCGCTGCTGCCGGTCGTCGCCAACACCGTCACCGGGTTGAAGCAGGTACCGGCGGCCGTGACCGACGCTGCGCGCGGCATGGGCTTGTCCGCGCGCCAACGCCTGTGGCAGGTGGAGCTTCCGCTCGCGCTGCCGGTCATTCTCGCGGGCATCCGCATCGTGCTGGTGCAGAACCTCGGATTGGCCACCGTGGCGGCGCTGATCGGGGGAGGGGGCTTCGGCACCTTCGTGTTCCAGGGCATCGGCCAGACGGCGATCGACCTCGTGCTTCTGGGCGCCATTCCCACGGTCGCCCTGTCGTTCGCCGCCGCCATCATCCTCGATGCCTTGATCGATCTGACCAGACGGGGCTCTCCATGATCGAGATCGAGCATCTCACCAAGCGCTACGGCGCCACGATCGTCGTCGACGACGTGTCCCTCCGGGTCGACGAGGGAACGATCACCGTCGTGGTCGGCACGTCGGGCGCGGGCAAGTCGACCCTGCTGCGCATGATCAACCGGCTGGTGGAACCGAGCGAGGGCCGTGTGCTCATCGACGGCCAAGATACCATGGCGATCCCCGAGGACCAGCTGCGGCACCGAATCGGCTACGTCATCCAGGGCTACGGGCTGTTTCCTCACCGCGATGTCGCCGAGAACATCGCCACCGTGCCGCGTCTTCTCGGCTGGGACAAACGAAAGATCGCAGCCCGCGTCGAGGAGCTGCTGGACCTTTTCCAGCTCGACCCGGCGGAATTCGCGAAGAAGTTTCCGCATGAACTCTCCGGCGGACAGCAGCAGCGCGTCGGCGTCGCGCGCGCCTTGGCGGCGAAGCCCGCGGTCCTGCTGATGGACGAGCCGTTCGGCGCGCTCGATCCGGTCATTCGCAGCAAGGCGCAGGACGATCTCGTCGCGATCCAGCGCCGTCTCGGCACGACGGTGGTTCTCGTCACGCACGACATGAACGAGGCGTTCCAGCTCGGCGACAGGATCGCCGTGATGGATCAGGCGCGGCTCCTGCAATACGCAACGCCCGCGGAGCTGCTGACGCGGCCGGCGGAGGCCTTCGTCGAGCAGCTCGTGGGAACGGCGGAAAGGCCATTCCGGCTCCTCTCCCTGCTGAAGGTGCGGGAGGCCCTCGAACCAGGACATGCCGAGGGCGAGCCCGTGCTCGTCACCGATTCCCTGCGGGATGCTCTCTCGCGGCTGATCTGGGCCGGACGGGAGGCATTGCCCGTCGCGGATGCATCGGGCGCTCTCGTCGGTCGCGTCAGCGTGAGGGGCATCGTGGCGCATGGGCGGTCCGTACCATGAGCGCCCGTTCGCTGCTCTGGCGCGCGGCGGCGCTGCTCCTGCTGGTGCTCTTCATCACCGCGCCGCAGCTCTTCGCCTTTGCCTTCAGGCCGATGACCACGAACGGCGCGCCAGCGATCTACAACCAGGGCAGCCTGCTCTCCCTGACCCTCTCGCATCTGCGGATCGTGTTCCTGGCGACGCTGGCGAGCACCGTTCTGGCGCTCGGGCTCGGCATCTTCGTCACGCGGCCGTCGGGCCGCGAGTTCCTGCCGCTGTCGCGCAGTCTGGTGAATATCGGCCAGACCTTCCCGCCCGTCGCGGTTCTGGCGATCGCCGTGCCGCTCGTCGGCTTCGGCGAGAAGCCGACCTTCATCGCGCTGTTTCTCTACGGGCTCCTGCCCATCTTCGAGAACACGCTCACCGGCCTGATGGAAGTGTCGCCGCAGACGCTCGAAGCCGCCAAGGGCATGGGCATGAACCCGCGCCAGCGCCTGTTCCAGGTGGAGCTGCCCCTCGCGCTTCCGGTGATCCTGGCGGGAATCCGCCTCTCGGTGATCATCAGCTTAGGGACGGCCACCATCGGCTCGACGGTGGCGGCCAAGGGGCTGGGCGAGGTCATCATCGCGGGCCTTCAGTCCAACAACGTTGCTTTCGTATTGCAGGGCGGATTGGTGGTTGCGCTGCTCGCCGTTCTGATCCACGACGGGTTGGGAATGGTCGAACGGCTCGTCGCCGTGAAACTGGGTCGCCGTGCAGACGAGGTGTCATGACGCTTCTCGAACGATTGAAGATCGAAACCCGTGACGCCCACGACCGGATCGAGACCGCCATGGATCTCGACCGCCGCATCTCGTCGCGCGAGGCTTACAGGGATCTGCTGATCCGCTTCCATGGTTTTCACGCGGCGTGGGAAAGCGAGGCCGCCGAGCGGGCGCCCGACCGGGCCTTCTTTCAGAGCCGCTGCAAGACCCGGCTTCTTGCGAAGGATCTCGAGGTCCTAGGACTAAAATCTGACGACATCATGGGTTTGCCACAATGCCGTCCTCTGATGCCCCTGCCAGCCCCGGAGGCGGTGCTGGGAAGCATGTATGTGGTCGAGGGCTCCACGCTCGGCGGCGCGATCATCGCACGCGAGGTGGAGAACCGGCTTGGACTGACGGCGGAAACGGGGTGTGCCTATTTCCGCAGCTATGGACGAAATGTTGCAGCCATGTGGAAGTCGTTCGGCGCAGTGCTCCTGGAAGCCTCGTCGCCGGAGGCCGACGATCTGATCGTCGGGGCCGCACAGGATACCTTCACCGTGATGCATGACTGGCTGTGCGAGACCCCATGACCCTGCAAACGCAAGATATCGACCTGACCGCCTGCGAGCGCGAGCCGATCCACATTCCGGGCAACATCCAGCCGCACGGCATCCTCCTCGCGGTCAGGCTGTCCGACAGGACGATCGCCTATGCCAGCGCCAACGTCGCCGAGGTCTTCGGCTTCCAGGCGGCCGATGCGCTCGGCCGGCCCTTCGCCCAGGTTCTGCCGGCCCTGAGCGCGGAGTTCGAGACGCAGCTGGACGATCCGCCGACGGTGGGAAATACCCGCTTCGTTCGGACCATCCGGATAAGGACGGTCCAGGAGGAACGGATGTTCGAGACGGCGATCTCCCGTTCGGGCGATTGCGCGCTTCTCGAACTGGAGGAGCCCCCCGTCGGTTCGGTCTCCAGCATCGATGCGCTCTATCCCACTCTGCGCCGGTTCGTTGAGCAGCTCCAGAACGCGTCGTCCATCGACGTCCTGTGCGATCTGGCCGCGCAGGACGTCCGCCGCATGACCGGCTTCGACCGGGTGCTGGTCTATCGCTTCGACGACCAGTGGAACGGCACCGTCGTGGCCGAGAGCCGCAACGAGGTGTTGCCGTCCTATCTCGACCTGCGGTTTCCGGCATCCGACATCCCGGCCCAGGCGCGGGAGCTCTATCGGCGCAACCGGCTGCGCATCATTCCCGATGCCGGCTACACGCCCGTTCCCATTCAGTCGCACGATCCGGCGCCGCTGGACCTGAGCGACTCGGTGCTGCGCAGCGTCTCGCCCGTGCATCTCGAATACATGCGCAACATGGGGACGCTCGCCTCCATGTCGATCTCCATCCTGCGCGAGGGCCAGCTGTGGGGCCTGATCTCCTGCCACAACAAGGACCCGAAGCGGGTCTCGCTCCAGGTGCGCAACGCCTGCGATTTCCTCACGCAGATCTTCTCGCTGCAGCTGGAGGCGCGGGAGAACACGATGCTGGCCGAGAACCGCGTGCGTCTCGGTGCCGTGCAGACGCGGCTCCTCGCCCATATGGCGGCCGAGGAGCATTTCATCGCGGGCCTCGTGAACCATCCGGACGACCTGATGATGCTCGCCGGCGCGCAGGGCGCCGCCGTCCTGACCCAGGACCATTGCTGGTGCCTCGGCCAGGCTCCGGCCAAGGAGCAGGTGAGGGCGCTCTTCGACTGGCTCTCCGAACATCATCAGGAGGACGTCTTCGCCACCGACAACCTGTCGGAGGTCTATCCGGCGGCGAAGGCCTTTGCCGACCGGGCGAGCGGCCTTCTGTCCATCTCCGTGTCGAAGGTGCATTCGAGCTACGTGCTCTGGTTCCGCCCCGAGGTGGTTCAGACCGTGAAATGGGGCGGCAATCCGCAGAAGCCGGTCCAGGAGGAGGCGGGATCCTTGAGGCTCCACCCCCGGCGCTCCTTCGAGATCTGGAAGGAGACGGTGCGGGACCGCTCCCTGGCCTGGGACCGGAGCGAGGTCGAGGCCGTGAAGGAGCTGCGCAACGCCATCGTGGGCATCGTGCTGCGCCGGGCCGAGGAGATGGCGTCGCTCACGGAGGAACTGCGCCGCAGCAACAAGGAGCTGGAGGCCTTCTCCTATTCGGTCTCCCACGACCTGCGGGCCCCGTTCCGCCACATCGTCGGCTATTCCGAGCTGTTGAAGAAGCAGGAAGCGGGCGACATGTCCGAGAAGGGCAAGCGCTACGTCGACACGATCATCGAGGCCGCCTACACGGCCGGGACCCTGGTCGACAACCTGCTGCGTTTCTCTCACATGGGCCGCACGGCCTTGAAGCCGCGACAGGTGGACGTCGCGAAGCTGGTCGACGAGATCAGGCAGAAGCTCTCGGCGGAACAGGGCGACCGCCGGATCCAGTGGGTCGTCGGGGATCTCGTTCCGGTGAACGCCGATCCGGTGCTGATCCGGCTGGTCTTCGAGAACCTGCTCGACAATGCGGTCAAGTACACCCGCACCCGGGAGAAAGCGCGCATCGAGATCGGCTCCAGCCGCAAGGATGGGGAGACGGTCTATTTCGTGCGCGACAACGGCGTCGGGTTCGATATGAAGTACATCGACAAGCTGTTCGGCGTGTTCCAGCGCCTGCACCGGATGGAAGAATTCGAGGGGACGGGGATCGGACTGGCCAATGTCCGCCGGATCGTCGAAAGACATGGAGGCCGGGCCTGGGCCGAAGGGGCGCTCGACAAGGGAGCGACCTTCTCCATCGCCCTGCCGGATCAGAACGAAGGAGCCGCGTGAATGGCGGAGCTGAAACCGATTCTTCTGGTTGAGGACAACCCGAAGGATCTCGAACTGACGCTGGCCGCCCTGGAGCAGAGCCAGCTCGCCAACGAGGTCGTCGTGGTGCGCGACGGCGAGGAGGCGCTCGACTTCCTCTACCGCCGCGGCGCCCATGAAAGCCGCAACACCAGCGACCCGGCCGTGGTCCTGCTCGACCTCAAGCTGCCGAAGGTCGACGGGCTCGAGGTGCTGGAGAAGGTCAAGGCGGATCCGCACCTTCGGCAGACGCCGGTCGTCATGCTCACCTCCTCGCGGGAGGAAAGCGATCTCGTGCGCAGCTACGAGCTCGGGGTGAACGCCTTCGTGGTCAAGCCCGTGGGCTTCCGCGAGTTCTTCGACGCGATCCAGGACCTCGGCGTGTTCTGGGCGATCCTCAACGAGCCGCCGCCGCGGCGCAACGGCATTTAAGGCTGCCGATGGACCGGGCTTCCGTCATCTCATCCGACCGGGTGCTGCGCATCCTCCTTCTGGAGGACAGCGCGCTCGACGCCGAGTTGGTGACGGAAACCCTCGTCGCTTCCGGGCTGTCCGTCTCGGTCGAGCGCGTGGTCTCGGCGGACGAGTTCACCAGGGCCGTCCGCGACGAGACCTGGGATCTTATCCTTGCCGATTACCTTCTGCCCGCCTTCAACGGCCTGCATGCGCTCGAGATCGCCCGGGAGATGTCCCGCGCCACGCCGTTCGTCTTCGTCTCCGGTGCCCTCGGCGAAGAGGTCGCCGTCGAGGCCCTGAAGCGCGGTGCGACGGATTACGTGCTCAAGGACAAGCTCGACCGGCTGCCTCCCACCGTGCTGCGCGCTCTGGCCGAGGCTCGCGAGCGCGGCGAGAAGGAGCGGGCGCAGGATGCCCTGCGTCAGATGCTCGACGAGCGCACGGCGCTCCTGCACGAACTCGACCACCGGGTGAAGAACAATCTCCAGCTCCTGCTCTCGCTGATCGGCATCGAGTACCGCCAGGCCGAGGACGGACCCGCGCGCCAGGTGCTCGGACGCATGAAGGAGCGCATGCAGGCGCTCGCCGCCGCTCACCGCGACCTCTACGACGGGCAGGGCTCGACCCGTTTCGACGCGTCGCGTTTCGCCAGAGGATTGTGCGAGGAACTGACCTCCTCGGTTCCGGGCGTAAGGATCACGCCGGAATTCGAGACCGACACCGTGGAAGTCGAAGCCGCCAAGGCGGCCCCCATGGCGCTCCTGTTCAATGAGATCGTCGTCAATGCGCTCACCCATGCCTACAAGGAGCGGCAGGGGAAACTGAAGCTCCTGCTGCGGATCGAGCATGGCACGCTGGTCTTCCAGATCGCCGACGATGCCTTCAGCCCGCAGGAGAAGCAGCACGCGAAGGACAGCGCCTCCGGGAGGATCCTGAAAGCCCTCGCACGCCAGCTCGACGCGGCCGTCGAATGGCCGCTCGACGATCCCGCCATCCTGGTGCGTGTCGCCATGCCGGTTCAGGATGGCAGTTAGATGATCGGCCGAAGATCATACTCCGTGCCATCGACCGGGGACCTGTCCCAGGGCGCCCGGACCTCCCTGCGGCAGGTGCTGTGGGGCCTGGTGCTGGTTCTCGCCCTGCCGACCATCCTGGTGGCGGCCGCGGGGCTCTATTCCGCCCATCAATCCGAGCGGGAGGCCACCGACCTGCGCATGCAGGAAACGGCGCGCGCGCTGAGTCTGTCGCTCGATCGCGAAATCGAGAAATTCGTGGTGGCGCTGCGGGTTCTGTCGCGGGCGCCCAGCCTCGCCCGAGGAGACTACGAGGCCTTCTATCGCCTAGCGGAAAGCACCGAACTCGCGTCCCCCTCCTGGATCGCTCTGTTCGAACCCGGCGGGCGCATTCTTCTCAATACCCGCGTGCCCTACGGCGTTATTCTGGAGAACAGCAAACGCCAGGATGTATTGCGGCGCGTCGAGGAAACCCGGAAGCCGTATGTATCGGATCTCTATGCGGGGTCGCTGACGGGGCAACGGCTCATCACCGTCAACGTCCCGGTGATCATCGACGAGCGGGTCGCCTACATCCTGTCGCTCGCGATCACGCCGGACGTCTTCCAGAACATCATCCGCGATCAGAGGGTCGCCGACAACTGGAACGCCGCGGTTCTCGACCGGAGCCGGAGGCTTGTGGCGCGCTCCCGGTCGCCGGAGCGCTTCGTCGGACAGCCCGCCAGCGCCAATATCCAGGAAGCCCTCGCGGCACAGCCGGAAGGACTCCTCCGGAGCGTGACGCTCGACGGCATTCCGGTGCGCACCTATTTCAGCCAGTCGCCAACCTATGGCTGGTCCTTCGTCATCAGCATCCCGGAGACGGAGCTTGCGAAATCGGCCCAGCGCTCGCTCTTCTGGCTCACGGTTCTCGGAGCGGTCATCCTCTGCGGCATCCTCCTGGCCGTTCTGCTCTCTCGCTCCATCTCGAAGCCGGTCGACCGGCTGGTGACGGCGGCCCAAGCCCTCGGCCGCGGGAACGAAGTCACCGATCGGGCCACCACGCGGGTGCTCGAATTCGACATGATCAAGAAGGCCCTCGTGGAAGCGGCCACCGGCATCCGCAACCATGAGCGGGAGCGCGAAGAGGTTCTCGCCCATATGGCCGAGAGCGAGGCACGCCTGCGCCTGGCTCTCAACGCGGGGAATCTCGGCTCCTGGGAATACACGCCCTCGACGGGAGGACTGACGACGTCGCCCACATGCCGCGCGCATTTCGGGCGCGGCATGGACGAGCCGCTCTCCTATGCGGATCTCGTCGCTCAGATCCATCCCGACGACCGCGCCATGCAGGCTGAGGCGGTCGCGCGGGCAATTGCAGCCCGTGCCGATCTTCACGCGGAATACCGCGTGATCTGGCCCGACGGCAGCGAGCATTGGATCCGGGTGAGCGGCCGCATGAGAAGCGGTCCTGACGGACAGCCTTCCATGGTCGGGGTGTCACAGGACATCACCGAGCGTCGGCTTGCCGAAGAGCGGCAGGCGCTTCTGCTGCACGAGCTCAACCACCGGGTCAAGAATACGCTGGCGACCGTTCAGTCGATTGCCTCCCTGACCCGGCGCTCCGCCGACAACAGCGATCCCGCTGCTTGGAGCGCCTTCATGGACCGGCTGCACGGGATGGCCAAGACACACGATCTTCTCACGGCCACCCACTGGCAGGGCGCGCTCCTGGAAGACGTGCTGAAGAACGAGCTGGAGCCCTACCAGGACGGCATGGGGCAGCGCATCCGCCTGCGCGGCCCCCGCATCAACCTGCAGCCGAGCGCCGTTCTCGCCTTGGGACTTGCCGTCCACGAGCTGGCGACGAACGCGGTCAAATACGGATCGCTCTCGGTCCCGGAAGGCAAGGTCCATGTGATGTGGGCCCTCACGCCGGGGAGTGGTCAATCCGCGCTTCTCGTGGAATGGGTCGAAAGCGGTGGCCCGCTGGTGAAGAAGCCCGAACGCCAGGGCTTCGGCTCCAAGCTGATCCAGCGCGGCCTCGCGCAGCAGCTGGGCGGCGAGATCAAGCTCGATTTCGCCCCCGCGGGCATTCGCTGCGTCATCACCTTTCCGATCTCGACCATGACGGCGGACCAGACCGGCGTGGCCGAGACCCAGGAGCGCTATGCGTCGTGACGCGGAAGACGCACCGCCTTTCCAATCGAGATTACCGGCACAAGGCCCGTGCCCTTCCTGTCCAACCCTCGAACCATCGTCCCCTCATCCGGTGCCTTCATGACCACGACCCGAGACAAGCTTGAAACCATTCTGGCGCGCCTTGCCGGGCGCAAGGACGAGGAGCGGGTCTTTCTGCGCATCTACGAGGACGCGGCGCGCATCGCCGCCGATGCCGCCGATGCACGGCAGCGCGCGGGTCTCACGCTCGGCCCACTCGACGGTGTCATCGTGTCGATCAAGGATTTGTTCGACGTGGCGGGCGAGACGACGCTCGCAGGCTCGATCGCCCTGCGCGACGCGCCGCCCGCCGACAAGGACGCGACCATCGTTCGCCGCCTGCGTCAGGCGGGCGCCGTCATCCTGGGCAAGACCAACATGGTGGAGTTCGCGTTCTCCGGCATCGGGCTCAATCCTCATTACGGCACGCCCGGCAATGCGGCGGATCCCTCGCGCATTCCGGGCGGCTCGTCCTCGGGAGCGGGCGTGACGGTGGCGGAAGGGACGAGCGAGATTTCCATCGGCAGCGATACCGGCGGCTCCGTGCGCATTCCGGCGGCTCTCAACGGCGTCGTCGGGTTCAAGCCGACCGCCCATCGCGTTCCGCTCGACGGCGCGTTTCCGCTCGCGCCGAGCCTCGATTCCATCGGGCCCCTCGCGCGCGATGTGCAGGATTGCGCGTTCGCGGATGCGATCATGGCGGGCGAGGAGCCACGCCTGTTGAATGCGCATCCCCTGGTGGGTCTGCGGATCGGCGTGCCGCGCGGACGCCTGTTCGCCCAGACGGAGCCCATGGTGGAGAAGGCCTTCGAGGCTGCGTTGAAGCATCTGTCGGGAGCCGGCGCGCGGATCGTCGATCATGGCATCGACGATCTGCTCGAAGCCATGGCGGATACCACCGTCACATCCTCGATCGCGTCCATCGAAGCCTCCGAGGTTCACGCGGATTGGCTCGAGGCGAAGGTCGCCGAGATCGACCCGCGCGTGCATTGGTGGATCGCGCGCAGCGGCAAGGTGCCGGCGCCGATCTATATCCGCATGCTGCGCCGCAGACGCACCCTCGTCGCCGCGATGGACGAGCGATTGGCGCCTCTCGACGTGCTGGCGTTGCCCACCACCGCTATCTCCGCCCCTCTGATCGCTCCGCTCGAGGCCGACATCAAGCTCTATAACAAGACCGACGACCTGATCCTGCGCAACACCACGTTCGGCAACCAGTTCGACCTCACCGGCATCTCCCTGCCGATCCCCGGTACCGAGCGGCCGGTCGGTCTCATGCTGGTGGCGCGCCACGGCCATGACCAGCGGCTCCTCGACATTGCCGCAAGCGTCGAGACCATGTTGGCTCAAGGGGTGTGAGCGGCACGAAACCGGAGAACGGCGCGTTCTGCCCGTTCCGATCCGTCCGGCGAGAGACACGACGATGCGGCTCTTCTTCCTCAGCCTCGGCTATGCGAGCCTCGCGCTCGGTATCATCGGCATTTTCCTGCCGGTTCTGCCGACGACGCCGTTCGTGCTCCTGGCGGTCTGGTGCTTCGCGCGCTCGAATCCTGCTCTGGCCGAGAGGCTGTACAGCCATCCTCGCTTCGGCCCGCTCCTCACCACGTGGCGCGATCAAAGGGCCATCCCGCGTCACGCCAAGATCTATGCGCTGACGACACTCGCCTTGTCCTATGCGCTGATCCTTTGGCTGACGGAAAGCCGCGTCCTTCCCGTCGTACTCGCGGCCATCATGGGCAGCGTCGCGCTCTACATCGCGACACGACCGGCTCCGCGGGACGGTGCGGATGTCCTGTTCACGGAATCGTCCGACCGATAGAGTTCCACGTCGTATTCGACAGAAACGCCGTGGGATGCAAGGCTATATAAGAGCGATGTTTGTGCAACGCTTGTCATGTTTGGTCAAGGTTGTGCCATGTTGCGGCCCAGGTTCCGGTTAGGCTGCAAGCTGTACGATTGAAGGAGCCAGATCATGCGCAGCCTCAGCCTGTCAGTTTTCCTGCTCGCTTCCGCCGCGATGCTTGCACCGCTTCTGATCGCGATGGCCTATGCTGTCAGCATCTTGGTTTCAGCTTTGATGTTCCCCTGAAACTCTGTCGCTTCTCCCGTTTTCATCATGCAATTGCCGTCAGACATACAGTTTCCCGTTTGGAACCGCGTCTAGGAGCGGGCGTTGGAATGCGATTGTCGAACAGGATTTTGTCCGATGCGCAGAATTGTCGTGTTGGCCCTTGCCGCAATGGGCCCGAGCCTCTTTGGTGCTTTACCCTCCTCGGCCCAGCCTCAGCTCCAATTCGGCATTGGGCCTGACGGTCGACCGCAGGTCGGCGTGCGTGATCCCGAGCAGGAGAGTTACGAACGCCGCGACCGCTGGCGCGAGCGTCGAGAGCAGGAACGCGCACGCGCCTATGAGGAGGGACGCCGGGACGCGCTGCGTGACGAGCGCCGCTACAACGAATACGAGCGCCGCTGCCGCAACATCATCATTCGCGAAGAGGACGATTGGGGCCGCATCGTCACGCGGCGGGTCCGCCGCTGCGACTGACGACCATCCCGATGCTCGGATGCCGATGTCTGCCAGGGATCACGCGCGCGGATTCGCGATTTCCGCCGTGAGCTTGGGAAGCTCCTTGGTCATCCAGTCCACCATCTGATCGCTGGTTTTCAAATGGGCGGGCATGGGGATGAACGGGCCATGGGATTCGTAGATCGCCATCGGGTCGCGCGCGCCCAGAATCGGATCGAGATCGTCATCGATCTCCGGCGTGATGGTTCTGCCGCCGAACCATGTGAGCAGCAGCAGGAGCATCCCGATGGCGCCAGCCAGAACGACGAGCAAGGATATTGCCAAGTCTGCCACTGCCGGTTCTTTCCCTGAACTCCGAAGCGCGTCTTGCTTGAAGGAGAAGCCTACCACCGAAAGACCCGCGCTCCAACGCCGTAACGCACGCGGCAAAAGGGTGCATCCGCCGGGTTTTTCGCAGGTGCGAGGAACCGGGCTCAAGACCTTGAGGTTGAACCTGTAATCGCCTCATTGGCGCTCGCCGCCGTGAGGGAAGGGGTGCGTAGCGAATCCTGTCCAAGGGGAGGCGCGCATGAGAACGTATTACGTGTTCCGGTCCACGACGACTCCGGAGCTGCGCGGCTTCGCCGACGATGAGGCGGGCGAGACCCTGCCGGCGGATCAGGGCCCCTGGGAGCTCGACCGCCGGATCGATCCCGACGACGAATGGACGCTCGATGTGAGCCGGGCGGTGGTGGCAGCGGGAATCATCGAGAACGGCTTCTATCTGTGGGGACCGATCAACCGGACGACGGCCTGGCACCCGGTGATCGAGAGCGACCGCGTGGAAGGCACCGCCGTCTACGACCCGCGGGGCACGCAGATCGGCACCATCAAGCGCCTGCTGATCGAGAAGGTGAGCGGAAAGGTTCTCTATGTCGACATGACGTTCGGCGGCTTCTTGGGAATCGGGGTGCACCATCATACGATTCCCTGGGACAAGCTGGCCTACGACAAGGATCTCGAAGGCTACCGCACGGACGTGACCGCAGCCCAGGTCCAGGGCGCGCCCGCCTTCTACGGCGACGATCAGGTCTGGCCAGACCGCAAGCGGGAACAGGAACTGCGGGATTACTGGCACGACATCCCGAGAGGGCCGATCTGACCGCCGGCCAAGCCTCACGGGAAAGACGCGAGGCTGGTACGATGCCCTCGTGCCTGTTCTTCGAAGTGCCTCACGTCGACGGCGAACGGAATCCGCTTCGCTGAAGAATGGTCTGGTTTCCGGAGGGGTGCCATGATGGTCCAGCATGCGTTCAAGGTCGGCCAGGTCGTGCGGCCCCGACCGACCTGCCGCAATCTGCCGAACGATCTCTTCCAGGTGCTCCGCCTTCTTCCGTCGACGGCCGGCGGCGTGCCGCTCTACTGCATCAAGAGCCCTGCGGACATGATCGAACGCGTCGTCGAGCAAGGCGAGATCGAAGCGGCACCAGGTTAGGGCCCGGTATTCGTTCGCAATGCGTATCGTTGATGGTAGTTGTTTTCCAGTATGCCACCCTTATGCCATGTTCCGTCATGAATTCGGGGGCTGAATTCATTCCATGAAACGTAAAGCGAAGTAACGCGTTTGTCCCCCAGCGACAATACGTGGAGATGGAATGATGAAGAAGTCAGTTTGGCTTTTGGCGGCCGCCTTGATCGGTTCGAGTGTCGTCGTCTCGGCGCCTGCGTCCGCTCAAGTACAGTTCGGCGTCGGCCCCGATGGCCCGAGCGTCCGCGTCGGACCGGATCGTGACCGCTACGAGCGCCGCTATATCGAGCGCCGACGCGTCTATGATCGCGACGACCTGTCGACCGGCAGCATCGACCGTTGCCGGACCGTGGTGATCCGCGAGGAGAACGACGACGGCGACACCGTCACCCGCCGCATTCGCCGCTGCCGTTAATTTTCAAGACTGCTTCCCTGAAGGTCCGGGAGGAGTCCAGCCTCCCGGACCTTTCTCATGACATCCATCTGCGGTGGAGCATTTTTCGGCGAAGTGGACCCGGCTCGCCGTCAAACAATGCGGCTCGGTGAAGAAGAGACGGTGATACCACGCGAGGGGGAGCAGCTCTAAGCCGCAACAGCACGAGGTGTCCTGTCGGATTCCACCTCGGATGTGATCGCCGGCGTCACCATGCGTCCACGGCTGATCAGGGCCACCACGTTGGCGGCGAGCGCCAGTGCGGCCCGATCCGACCGTCCGAGCTGCAGGTAAGAGACGTAGAGCCGCATCAGCTCGACCGTGACATAGTGGAAAGCGACCTCCGACCCGCGGGCCAGCCTCATCCGCCGCGAAGCCGTCGTGAGCTTGTCGAGATAGATGGATTGCTCCATGGCCGGCTCTGCCAGAAAGCCGCTCAGGCCGCCGAACATATGCTCGAAATGATCCCACAGGAGAGCGAGGTTCCTGGCCGCCTTGTCCTGCTGGTCGGGGGAGAGCGCCTGGAATTCGCCGAGAAGCGCCCAGGCCGGATCGGCTGCCACCGCCTCGTCCTCTTCGCTGGGGATCGGGAGGAACGGCAGAAGCGCCCGCGAGTGCGAGACCAGCACCGGTCGCAGGGCGTCCCAACCGGCCATCACCTTGGGCACCACGATCAGGGCCGTGGCGAGCAGGGTCTGGTCGAGCATCGCGCCGGCCTGGACAAGCCTGGGACGTGCCGCCTGCCTGCATATCTCGAAGAAACGCCAGCGCAGAAGGCTCAGCCTGTAGAACTGCTCGAGTTTTTCGAAGAGACCGTCTTGCGGCTGGTGATCGACGGACCAGGGAAAGGTGAACTCACTTCGGCGCTGAGGCGGGCTGCTCATGAGGGTGATGATCCGATCCGCAAATCGTTTGAGACGTTGTTCAGTTCATACAAGGTCAATCCAGGCAACTTTGAGGCTCGGGTTTAGGGCCGGGTAAGTACCTTTGGTCGCAGGGGAATATTGTCTCGCGGCCAGAATTGCCAAGGTGCCGTGGGCAGCCGATCCGGACGGCGTGGCCTTGAACCAGGCCGTGTCATGCTTAGATCCTGGAACGTCCCCGATCCGGGCCCCTCTGACGCGAGCCATGCCGGCCCTCGCGTGATGTCGGATCTCTTCCGGTCCGACCGCCGGCGCAGAGGTGAAAATGCTTCAAGAAATCCTGGCTGCCATCGTCAGCGCGCTGATCGTCGATCCGCTCCAGGCGGAGATGAGCGAAAGGCTGGCCCAAATCCGCGCTCCTCAAACAGTGATCGCCGACATGCGCACCTGCGCGGAGGCTTCCCTGCCGAAGCTGGCCGACCGGGCGCTCGCCGACCCGCTCTGGGTCGTTAAGGCCACGCTCGATGTCTGGACCGGCCGTACGGCCCCCGAGGAGGTTCTCGGCGGCACATCGGCCCAATGCGACGCCGCCATCAAGGCCGCGAGGATTTATCTCGAGAGCCGTGGGGCGTGAGATGGCGGCACGCACGGACGTCTGAGGTCCTCCGGACGTCACGCCGAATGCGGCAGACGCGCTGACGCTCAATGAGAGGCGCCCACTGGGGCGCTGTCGTGTCATGGGGCGATGGCCTCCGTCCCGTCAAAAGAAAAGCAGCCTCAGCCGGGGATCAAACCGGCTGAGGCATCTGGATGGCCCCTTTCGGATTCGGGCAGGACTAGATGACCAGAATGTCCAGGTGGGTCATTTTCAGGCCTGCGGAAAGCTTTGCCACCACGACCTGCTCTGCCGCGCCGTTGCCGTCCTGATCGTAATAGAGGACGCCGTTGGCACGGTCGTAGATGATCCGGTCGGTCGCGTCATGGGCCGCGGTTCCCGTCCAGAAGGCCGAGGACTTCAAGTGTCCATCGCTTCCCAGGCCCGTAAACGCCTTGTTGTTCAGCCAGAACGTATCATGGGCGACCGAGAAGTCCCGGATGGTGTCCACGTCCGCAGGGCTTTTCGGAACCGTGTTGTAGACGAAGGCGTCCTTGCCCGAGCCGCCGCGAAGAATGTCGGCACCCGACTCCCCGTAGAGACGGTCGTCGCCGGCTCCGCCGTTCAGGACATCGTCCCCGAAGCTGCCATAGAGACGATCGTTGCCGCTCCCGCCATCAAGGCTATCGTTGCCGACCCTGCCGTCCAGATTGTCGTTGCCGCTGCCGCCGCTCAGAAGATCGTTGCCGTCGCTGCCGTGAAGACGGTCGTTGCCAGCCTCTCCATAGAGGCGGTCATCGCCACCCCGACCGTAAAGCCGGTCGTTTCCGACGCCTCCCAGGATCCAGTCGTTGCCCGCCGTTCCAAAGAGGGCGTCGTTCACATTCATGTACTGAAGCTGACCGTAGAGCGGGACTTCCGATCGGCTGACATCGCTCGGGAGACTGGTGCTCAGATCCAGTCCGACCGAGTGAAGGACGGATGCGACGACTGAGTTGCTGTTGACATCATATCCGGGAAGGCTCTTGGTAATATCGTAGCTGTAGCGCAGGCCGGCCTTGTCGATGTCGGCCGCATGCTGGACCATGACCTGCCAGACATCGTTGGCATCCCGTCCGCCGAGGTCGAGGATCTTGCGATGCCGCTCCTCGGGAGTATCCGATCCACGCCTGTCCGGGGAGGATGCGAGGTCCGCGCCGGCAATCGTTCGAAGGTCGTCAGTGTTCTTGACGGAGCCTCGGATCACCTTCTCGGACAGGACATTACCCTGGTCGTCCGTCTCGGTCTTGACGAGGTAAAGGTGGAGAAAGTTGCTGTTGACGTTTTCAAGTTCGACCGGCTTGGCTTCGATGGCGATGACGGTGGGCATGGAGCGATTCCTCAAAACAACTCGGCAATCCCGAGGCCGCGAGGGGCGGCGAAATCATCAACCTCGCTGGTAGCCTTGCTGTTCCATTGGTCGCCCCCGAAGGCGCCTTGGCCGGTTTCACGCGTCCTGCCTGTTGCCGGCGTCTCGATCCTGTTCTGGCCATAGCCAGCGATCATCGGCTCGTTTCCGGGAAGGGTAAGCACCGCAGTGCAACCTCGATTCGGAATTCTCACGATAGCCATGGAAGCGTTCAGCGCAGGAGCGATGTTGCTGTCCCACCGACGCCGTTGCCTGTTTTCGTCTCAAGGTTAACCGCAGGTTAGCCTTCTGAGGGCAGTCTTGAAGCTGAACCTTCAAGGAGCCTCCATGCAAACCCTCAAGACGTCCCTGGGCCTCGCTTTGGTTGCGACAGTGCTCGTCCCTTTCGTTACCCTGTCGGCCTATGCGGCCACCATCGTGGCCGCCGCGATGATCGCTCCCTGAGGCTTCGCATCTAGGCTCGCCGGTAACTGAGGGATTTCGGCCAGGAGGCGGTCTCGACGTGCGGAACTTGGGGAGGAAAGTCCCATGACCGGCACACTTCCACCCTGCGATGGCGGGCTGGCTCGCGCGGCGGTCAGGAAAGGATGAACTGCTCGGTAACCGTCATCGATGTCAGAGACTTAGACTTGGTGGAGCTGAGGGGAGGCTCCATTTGGGGCGCATCGAACCCAAGGAAACAAAGAAATCATAGACTTAGAAAGCGGTCTGGGGTACGCACTTGGGGTACGCAGAGGGGTACTCACAGGCTGCATATGGCAAGATCGACGGCCACGGATAAGCGTTTCCTTGAACTGAAAAGCGGCAAGTGGCGGGTGACTGTAGCCGTGCCGCGAGACCTCCACGGCGAGCTTGGAACGCGCCTCAAGAAGCCCCTTCATACGGATAGCCTTGCGGTTGCCAACGTCCTCAAGTGGCAAGTCGTGGGTGAGCTAAAGGCGGTCATAGAGCAGACCCGCAAGAAGAATGGTGGCGGTAGGGACCCCCTCATTCGAGAAGCATTGGAGATAGCCGCCATTCGCTCAAGAGCGGAGACAGGTGAAGAGTACGCAAGGCTTAACGATTTGAACCTTGAGATTGAGAGCCGTGCGGAAATCATCGCAGGCAAAGACCCTGACGCGGCACGGCAGTATGCCGAAATTGCGCATGGCCAAGCGACACCGATTGATCTTCACCATGAGACGTTCGTAACGCAATCCAAGACCAAGGCCCGCACTCAAGCGGACGACCGCCGCGCCATCGCCTACCTCAAGCAATGGTGTGAGCAGAACCGGGTGCGCCCGATGATCCAGGCGATTACTCGCAAGGCCGCTGTCCGGTTCATGGATGATCTGCATAAGGTAGCGGGCGGGCATAGTCCTATCACCCTCAACAAGTACCTGGGGCGTCTCTCGCGCTATTGGCAATGGTTGGTCTTGCGGGAGCATGCCGAATTAGACCCTTGGGCGAGGCTCAAGATACAGGCACCACCGAGACCTCACGATGAGGAGGAGCGGGCGTTCACGGATGCGGAGGTGAAGGACCTCCTGGAGGGGCCTGCCACTCAACGGATGCAAGACCTCATGCGCATAGGGGCGCTTACGGGGGCTCGATTGGATGCCATCGTGGACCTCAAGGTGGGCGACTGCGAGGGCGGCATATTCGTCTTCAAGCCCCAGAAGAAGGAGACCAAGCCCCGCGCCGTGCCTGTCCACCCGGACCTGGAGGAAATCATCAAGCGGCGCACTGAGGGTAAGGAGGCGGGGGATGACTTATTCCCGGAATGGCCTGCACCTAGGAAAGTGGGGTCTCAACGTGAGCGGAGCTTCAAGGCTTCCAATGCCTTTACGGACTACAGGAGGTCTGTTGGAGTGGACCACATAGTTCCCGGCAAGCGCCGGTCCCTGGTGAATTTCCACTCGTTCCGGCGATGGTTCATCACGAAGGCGGAGCAAGCGGACCAACCCGAGTCGATCATAGCGGCTGTGGTCGGGCACAAGCGCAAGGGGATGACATTAGGTCGGTACTCTGCGGGGCCTCTCATGGAACAGGCAAGGCGGTGCGTGGAGGCCGTGAGCTTGCCCACTAACTTTCAGTAGCCAAGGAGTCTGCGAGTTTGCTGAGTTGGGCATCCTGCCAATCCTTGAGGGTTTGCCCTGTAGATACAAGCCGCCATGATGTTCGGCCGTTGGTATTTCTGTTGCGAATAACCGCTGCCGCCGCACTTGGGCTTTGGAACGTTACATTCTCGGCAAACTCAAGGAAGTTAGGATCGGTGGTTTGCACGATTCGGCCATCCTTAATCAACTGCTGCCGGAGCGAACTATAAACGCTCTCACCAAAGTCGGATTTCGCGGTGGCCTGAGAGCCCGCAAGGACTGTCACCTCGCCGTCCACCTCAACGGCCCTTGCTGTATAACCGTACTTCCCGCTCGAAAGCACAAGCTCCAATTGGGAGGTTTCTGATGCGAGGGTCTCAGCGGATTTTATGGACGGAACGGGCTTCGCTTTAGGGCGCAAGAAGTCAAACCCCACGACTGGCAGGATCACTTGCACCTGAGATATGAAGAACTCCATGTCGGCTATGTCGCTCTCTGGCAGCGACTTTCGGGCAGGCTCATTACCATTGGCAACGTTGGCTCGATCTGCACCCTTTGTAAGCTCCACGAACCGGCTCTCAAGGTAGCGGACGTGTGCCTTCGTGAGGTTCATATCCTTTGAAGTGACGAGACAAGCCCTAGTCCAGAAGTCCTTAGAGCTATCCTTAGCGTGGGACTTGATGCGATCTACGACGCTATCTCCTTCTCCCACGTAGACCCTCGACTTAGTTGGCTGGTCCGGGTCGTCCCCTACGAGGAAATAGACTCCGGTTCGGCTCGCTTCATCTCTTTGAAGAGCCTCCACAAGACGGGACCGAGGAGCCACAAGAACGTGCCCTGTCCAATTCATAATCTCAGCCGTGAGGATCCCTGTAGGCGATCCATCCACGAGATACAAACGTACGCTACGGCCCTGCACTGGTTCTGCCCTCTCGGTTTCGGTTCCGCTATTAGCGTATAGCCGTCACCCGCCCAAGACCTTCAAGCGCATGGCGAGGGATGCGGGACTATCGGAGGAGATGCACGACGCTCTCACTGGGCATACGGGCGGAGGGGTCGGCAGGAGCTACGGCGGGGGCTTTCGGTTGAGGGCACTGGCGGAGGCCGTGGAGAAGCTTCAGGTGCCTGAGGCGGTTGCGGGTTCTGAGATGAGCTATAGCGAGACATTGATGTTAATCAGCGTCTACGTTCATCAATTGATGTAATACCATATCGGATCAGGCAGGTATCTATGCCAAAGTTTATTAGGAACTTGCAGCGCCATTGAATAAAAAGCCTAGGTCAGTTGGCGCAAGAGAACCATGGCTCAATACCACACCACAATCGTTCCGCCCTCGGATCGAGTGCTTCTTCAGCTTTTTGATGAACTGGCACCACTCCTCTCAGGGGCAGCGCAAATCCAACTTAATGGCTTTTCGGGCACGGTTGGCCGCGAGAACGAAATTCTTGAGAGAATTATAGATACAAATGCCTCTGCTATAAATTACGCAACGATCAATGGCGGCGGGATAGGTGTCTCGTACTGGGCAAATCGCCGTTCGACCAGTATTTCCTCGATGGAGGGGCACTCATTTTACAGCGTAGTCCAGTTAGACGTGCAGGATAACGGTCGTCCAAATGATGGTTTTATTGCTGATATTCAGATCGTAGTTAATAGGTTCTTGGTTGGAAATGGTCTGCTTCCCATTAGACATATTACAAACGGTGCTCGTGGCGAAGGTGACTTATCCCATAATGTTGCGCTGCTGTCCGCAATCCAAGCCTCCGCTTCCGATCAGATTGCTAGGGTGAATCAGTTCTTTATCGACCTGACTGACAAGCTCGACACCAAGAACCGCGAACTTGAAGAAACATATCGCAATCAAGCCTCAACGCTCGAAAGGCAATTTGCAGCCAAGGAGGAAGCACTCAAGTCTGAGAGAGAGGCGCTTGAGACTCTCAAGAAGGACTTGGATGATCGCAGCAATACTCACGCAAGACGAGCGATACGCGGCGAACTGATCCAGACCATTCAAGGTCGCCAGAGGTCTTTCACCATATCGCCAGAGACCCGCAGCCTTCGGTGGCCAATTCACGTGGTATTCATCGTGCTGCTTCTGGGCAGTTTGGCCGGTGCCGTGTGGTCCCTTTATGTCTGGGGCACCAACCCCACCGATGCGTGGGGAGCCATGACGGTTACCAGTGCAGTCAAAACGGCGGTCTTTACGTTTGGCTTCCTTACCAGTGCGGGTCTTTACATCTCTTGGATGAATCGGTGGTTTGATAAACACGCCGATGCCCAGTTCCACACGAAGCAATTCGAAATCGACATCAATAGAGCAACGTGGGCAGTTGAAGCCGCTTTAGAGTGGAAGAACATCCAAGGCGAACAAATGCCGGATGCGCTTCTCACGGGTATCACTAAGCACCTCTTCGACCATCCACATGGGGAGACCCCCGAGTATTCACCGCTTGAGGCATTGGCATCAAGCATTCTAGGCTCCGCTTCCAATCTCAAGATGAACCTCAACGGCAATGAGGTGTCGTTAGATCGGAAGAGCATTAAGCAGATTAAGGCCGGTGAGGGGGCAAACTAGCTCCGAAATGCGAAAGCTCTTGTGACCAGACTAACTGGCCTCCATCACCGCGACAGGCGTAGGCCATAATCGCAAAGGGACGGTACTCGGCGGGGCCACTTATGGGATAGGCGTGGCGGAGCCCGGGGACTGTAAATTACCGAACGAGGGCTGTGACAGCCGATGAGCATAACCCGACGCCACCATTATGTACCGCAATGCTACCTCAAGGCGTTTGCCGTCCCTCGAAAGAAAACATTTCAAACCATCGTGTTTGATGCACGGGGGCGTAAGACCTATCCCACGAACATCAAGAATGTTGCGGTAGAATTAGACTTCAATCGCATCGATGTTGAGGGGCATGAGCCGGATGCCTTAGAGAAAGCACTGGCTGGGTTTGAGGGAATGCTCGGGCCAGCGCTGGTGCGAGTTCTTGAAGCAGGGAACCTCAAGAACATTGAGGATCGGGCTATCATTCTGAACTTTATGTGTTTGATAGCCATCCGCAACCCGCGCCACAGGGAGACTTACCGCGACTTTCGAGAACGGATTTCCAAGGCGATTATGGGTATCGTTCTGGCAACCCCAGAGCGGTATGCCAGCCAAATGCGGAAAGCGCGGGAGGCGGGATACGTTAGCCGAACTGATGTCACATACGAGGCTATGAAGGAGTTCATCGACGAGGGGAATTACAGCGTCGAGGTTCCAACTGAGCATCACGTCGATATCGAATTTGGCGCTTTCGACAAGGTGCTAGAGACCTTCTTCGCTCGAAAATGGATTATCCTAAGGGCGGCCCCAGATTCGGGTGGCTTTGTCACTTCCGACCACCCTTTGCGTCTTGCGTGGTCAAGGCCAAGGTCTGGTCGCCATCCTCCAGGGCATGGTCTTCTCGGTACGGAAGTTCTATTCCCGCTTTCGCCCAAACTAGCAATAGCTGGAGCCTTTGAGTTTCAGGAGGGGAGAGAGCTTGTTCTGTCCGCCGAGAGCATTGCCTCGGTAAATAGCGCCATTATTTCTAATGCAGAGTGGCAGGTCTATGCGCGTGACACCCACTTCACATTCCTAAGTGACTATGGGGAGATTCCTCGCAAAGCGAGCCGCTTGCTTGATGACCGAATCTTCAAGCGCCCATATGGGAACGCCGAAGGAATTTAGTGAAGGCTCTAGGCCTCCTCTGCTGAGGTGGATCACTGCAAGCCCATGAGTACGCAGGGGGGAAAGGGAGCAAGGCAATAGCATTTTACACGTTCGCCGCGTAGCCGTTAGGGGGCGCAATCTACAACTTTGTGTAGAACTGCCGTGGTAGCTAATGAAGGAGTAGGTTCAAGAATCGCTAAATGATAGAGCAGTTGGCAATATCAAGGCCTACTGCCAGAAACACAGAACCAAACCAGCTTTTACAATGATTATAGATCTTCCAACTTCCGCCTATTATCCAGAGCGTAGTGAGAACCTCTTGCACCTCGCTGCATCTATGTGTTTTGAGCTGGTCCACCAGACGGAAAGCTGGGGATACGAGCATGACGAGGAAACCCTCGAAGCTTACTGGCAGAGGACCCAGCCGACACTGTCGAACGCGCTAACACTTGTTCAACAGGCGCAAGAGATGGGACTTAAGGGCCGCATAGCGTCGGTGAGTCCGTACTTGCTAATCAGTAAAGAGCCCAGGGATTGGCCTAGGGGATCGGATAAGCAAGATTTACCATTCTCGACATTCAGAACGGTTGATGCGGGAGATTTACCAAAAATTCACGATACAGTCTGCTTGCCGCGCTTGACCGAGGAGCAGAAGGCCCTGTTCGAGGAGATTCGGAGCCACCGCAATATCATTGTCCACCACGGGTCCAGCCAGCCACTGACTGCGGGAGATGTGCTGAGGTATATCCTAAGGACGTTCACATGGTTGCATCTAGGCAACAATTGGTTTGCAAAGAGAGACGACTATCTGTCCGATGATCCGCTAGCCACGCTCTACTCAAATGACCATGTGCCTAGTAAGTTAATGTTTGAATTTGAGGCCTTATTTTCCGAACTTTCGCCTCAGGACTTCCAGTCAATTTTTGGCGCGAACAAGCGTCAGCGTTGGTACCTTTGTCCCCACTGTCAGTCTAATAGTGGGGATGCGGATGTATCGGATATCGAGACCGCGCAATTGGTTCCTAATCTTCCGACATCAACAAATATCCATTGTATAGTATGTGACCAAGATCATTTCGTATCTCGGCAAGATTGCTCTGACATAAATTGTAAGGGAAATGTAATAGCTAAAAGCAGTTACGGGGACGATTTTTGCCTCACGTGTAACGGTAGGCAGGATTCTTAACTGCGCCCCAGCAGTGTTCCCCACGCATCGTCGGCCGCGTGTTGAACTTCTGCTCCCGGTCATAGCCGTAGACATTGCCTTGAGCCGCCTTGTAGGCAGAGCGGCTCTGCGACACGCACGAAGCTCTCCACGGGAGCGGCTTGGGGGGCAAGGGCTACGTTGTCTTCAATAGGTCTGTAAGGCTCTCGGGCTGTGGCTGGGTTCCTTAAGGTGTGTTCGCGCTCGCACGTGCACTGGGCGGGGTTCGGCTTTGCCCAGTGTGAAAGGAGCGGCGGTATTGATGTGTGTTTGGAGTTAGTGGTGGGGCGGGAGAGCCTGCCGAACCTCTTACTTTAAGCTCTCACCGCCCCGGTCCTCACGCGCGGAGGAAACTCTAGGTCTTAAGCGGCGGCCGCGTGGAAGTGGCGGTGCGTTGCGTCAAGGAGCGCAAAGGCGTCATGAAGGATCGCGAGGTATTCCGCCTCCGTGATCTTGATTCCAGACCTATGCGCGTTCCTCTGGAAGTACCGGAGTGCCGTCGCGATTGCTTGCTGCCGCCCTTTGTATGTGGCTCGCATTGGCTTCCCCTCCGCCTTCATCACGCTGGCACTGGTCTTGGAGAAACATGCCGGGCTATTGTTCCGGTAATCGGCAGTCCTGGATTGTCTCACGATGGTGCCGGGCTCGGCATTGAGGAATATCCGATCAAGCATCTGCTTATCGTTCCCACCCCAAAGTCTTACGTAAGAAAGCCCCGTGTAGTTGTCATTGACGCTACAGCCACCGCCGAACGCCAACAGCAGGTCCATCACGAGGAACGGGATGGGTGGCACATATCGCGGCTTATAGACCCCATTTTGAACCTCGAAGCGGATGCACGGTGAAACATCCAGTGGGTCTACATCTGCGGAAATAGACCTGAAGGGGCCATGAGATCCGGTTAGATCGGCGCTGTTCGGTTCCGGTGCGTCCGGGTCCTTATGGTGAACCTTAGCGGCTCGAAGGTAGCTCATACGAGCATCAAACAAAGCGGAGGGCATGGGGGGATAAACTATACGTCTTCTCATTG
Organism: Microvirga lotononidis; assembly: GCF_034627025.1. NCBI lineage: Bacteria > Pseudomonadati > Pseudomonadota > Alphaproteobacteria > Hyphomicrobiales > Methylobacteriaceae > Microvirga > Microvirga lotononidis. The sequence continues at coordinate 2,011,831 of NZ_CP141048.1, forward strand.
GGTTCGGCCTTTCGGTTGTCGTTGGGTGTTGATGATCCAAGACACACCTCCTCCGTCCCGATGCTTTGGGTGGGGCATCAGGTTGGCATTGGGGTGTGTGGCTTGGTGTTGGTGGGGTAGGGGTGTAGTGCCTGGGGTGGGTGCCTTGGTGGCTACCTAAAGGGTGTGAGCACTAATGCGATACTGCTGGCGAATTCATCATGCTGGGATGGGAGCCATCATGAGCCTGATAAAGGCGGATTGCCGGGTTCGTGCAAGCGGCGCACCCGCGAACCAGGCACTAAGCCGAATGAGGTTCATGGCTGCCGCCGTCAGCACATGCTGGAGATGCGTCTTCGCCAGTCCGATGTAGCGCGAGCGCCGCAGATGCAGGACCCGGACGCCTGCCGAAATCGTTCCCTCGATGCCGGCGCGCTTCTGGTACTCTTTGGCGAAGGCAAGCTGCTCCTCGCGCTGGCGAGCCGCCTCCAGCGTCTCGTGCTCCTCGCGTGGTCGCAGCGTGAGCAGGCGCCGTCCGCTTCGGGTACACTGTGTCTTCAAGGGACACGGTCGACAATCTGTTGTCGAGAAGCGAACTTTGAACGCGGTTCGCCCCTGATGATCGTCGGGGCTCCAGCTCTTGCTCTGATGCCCTGCCGGGCAGGTCGCGACTTCCCTATCCCAATCGAGGAGGAAGTCTTGCACGCTGAAGCCTTCTCCTGAACGGGCTTGCCACTGATAATCCTTGGGAGCCGGCCCTAAAAGCGTGACGCCTTTCTTCCGGCTGGCGACAAGCTGATCGGCCGCAACATAACCGGCATCGGCCAGATGAGTATCGGGCAGCAGGCCCTTGGCTTCGAGCGCCTCATGGATGTCTCCGAGCGCATCGCGATCTACGACGGGTGCCGGCGTGGTCTCCACATGGGTGATCAAGTGTGGTCCACCTTCGTCGCACGTCTCGGTCAGATGCACCTTGTAGCCGATCCAGATCGTTGATTGCTTCCTGGCGTAGTGCACCTCCGGATCGTAGGGCGAGGCGACCATCAGCAGGGAGGGGGGAAACCCCTCCTGGTCAGTTCGCCACCGCACCTGAAGTGGCGCCTCCGTCCCTGTGGTCGGAGCATCGTCCACCAGGCAGAAGTTCTGGACCCAGGTCTGCCGCAACAACTCAACAGCCGGGATTTGCCGCAGCCATATTGGCGCACCAGGAGCCAGGATGGCCGCAAGCAACTGATGACCATCGCGACCAATCTGCTCGGCATGGGCGCGCCGCTTCGCCTCGCCTTGCGGCACCTCGTGATCGCCCGCCCGCCGGTCATATCGCTCCAGCCAGGCAGGATCGGCTTGGCTGCGCAGCCACGCGGGGGCCGCGGACGCCAAGGCATTCAGGGCAGCCCGCAGGATCTCGGTCACGCATTCGAGGCGGTTCAGGAAGCGGACGGCTCCGAGCACATGGGTGGAGTCGGTGCGCTGCCGGCCCCGGGCGTTCAGGAGCTTCAGGTCACGGCAGAGGGTCAGGAGGGTGTCGAGCAGATGCTCTTCCGCGCCTCCGGCGACAAGACGGCCGCGGAACTCGCTGAGAACCGAAGCATCGAAGCCAGGATCGGTCAGTTCCAACCCCAGCAGGTACTTCCAGTCGATGCGCCCTCGGACGGCCTCGGCCGCCCTCCGGTCGGACAGGTTCTCGGCGAACTGGAGCAGGGTCACCAGCGCCAGGCGCCAGGGACATTCCGCCGGCTGGCCGCAGTGGGCGAAGAGAGATGCGAACTGGGCATCGGTGAAAATCGTCCCAAGCCGGTCGCGCAAGAGCAGATAGGGATTGCCACGGGGAAAGGCCGCACGGGCAACGGTTGCGGTTGAAGCTGGAACCTCACCGCTCACGATCGGGTGGAGCGACATGGGAACCCTCCAGGTTTGAACCCAAGCCCCTACAGCCTGAACGCTGACCCCACCTCAATCGCTCCAACCCATTCGCCAGCAGTATCTAATGCGCTGAGACCCCTATGTGAGGGAGGGTGCACTAAGTATCCGACTAGATGACTACTGATGGTATCCCTCACGGGAGTCCATAAGGTGGATAGGTGGCGATGGGGTCTATATCTTCACCTCCATACCCTTAGGTCCACCTATAGGAGCCTACCCCCATACCCTGCGGACAGCATAGGCTCCTGTAGGGGAAGCTTGAGGTCTTCTCTTTACGAAGGGAATTGATTGAGGCCGCTCTCTGAACACTGCTGCTTGAAGTATAACCTAGGGCTCCCCCTCTCATATACGGAGGGAATTGCACAATGTTGCATTGGTAGTGGCTTCAAGCACCACCTAAAGGAGCCTGCCACTTCATATATTCCACCTATTGTTTATTGTTACATAAAGCTCTGCTTCAAGCTCCTCGCAGCCGCTACGGTGATGGAGGGATATTGGAGATAGGAGCCAGTCTTCAGGAGTTCTCTGTCAATGAGAGCTTATGCGGGTGTTCTAGGTGGCTCTCATAACTTGGCCCTAATGTTTCCGCGCAGGGCTTCTATCATTCAGGCGGCTATTGCGATGAGCGGTCTCTCATAACGGGATGTATTGTCTTGGAGGCGGCCCGTTGCTTATAACGGTGCCTATTGTCTGGAGGAGGCGCGGGGCTTCTCAATACGGGTCCCACTGTTTCCTGCCGTGAGTTAAGCCGCCAACGCCTCACAGTCGGGAGCTTCAAGCCAACTTGGAGCGGTCTTCCTCATAACCATATCTATTATACAGAGTTACACGGGAGGCCCTCGTGTAGTTTCTCTATACCCCCGGAATTGATAAGCGCCTCAGACACGAGCCCACCGGCTCCCGTAGACCACCGCGAAGCCGATTACCGTCAACATCGCGTATATCTGCCAGCGCGGGACTTTAGGGCTGTCCCAAAGACCTCCGACTGCTTGGCCAACAAGAACCACCACCATGCCGACAAGGGTAAGGATGATGGCTGCGGATATGATCCACTCGATTTCACGCCACATGGGCAGACCTCAGGGTAGGGATTCTACGCCGCCGCACGGGAGCGCACTGTAGCTTGGCCTTAGGCGTTTGCAACGGTGCGTCCCGGTGGGATGCGTCTCAAGCCGAAAGCGACCACTAGGCCGCTGTCGCCAAAGGAGCGGGCGCGGCGATGCCTTGAAGCTTCCTCAGGGGCTCATTGAAGTACGCCTCAAATGCGCTCTCCGGTAGGTCTGTCGCACACTGCCCGTACTTGAGATGTCGTGCCTGTTTCGCCATGAGGTCTAACCGCCGCTGCTCGTCTTGGGGGAGAGGGCTCAGGCGACATCTCGGAGGCCCCTTCGGCACCATCGTGGAGAGGTGCGTCCCAACCATCATCCCGATTGGGCCAAATCGCTCTGCCCAGAATCCCGGTTCCTCAAAGAGGTGCCACAGGGTACGTGCGTTGGGCAGTTTCGGGGTGCGGACCACCAAGCCATCCAAACCTCTTGTCTTCCCCGCCACCTTCAACAACCCCAACATGAAGGCCCAGCCATACAATTCCACCGGCTCCTCACAGCACATGGCTTGGTATCCGTTTTGGTCTTGGAACCTATATAGGGCTGCACCGTGTATGCGGCGTGGGCTCCTGCGGTGCCAAACAACGTTGATGGCCAACTGCCGCTCATTGGCGCGACCGGCCGCTACATCTTTGAGGGCCTGAAGACGCGCTTGGGATGCTGCTAGCCTAGCTTCCTCGCGTTCAATCTGGGTCCGAAGATCTCTTCCTTCTAAATGCTCTAGCGCTTGGTCAATGTGTTTGCCCCTTCACTTTAGTTGACACTAAGAGTGCTAGGGTGTCGTGGTAGAGGCGAGCAAGATATCAGACAACAAATTCGCAGTTCTTATCCACGTCGTGGAATGTAAGGCGATGGTGGTGGTGAATACGTGCCACAGTGCTTGTAGGGTGTTCGGGGTGCTCAGTGCCGTGCCGAGTTATCTTTATACTTCATGTGGGTCGAACGTCTTGGGTGAGTGGCGGCCATCCTCGTGCTCATCCACTTAGCCAACTTATGCTATAACCCTAGCATTACCCTCGTGATTGTGTAGGTGGTTCGGTGGGTGAGTGGGGGCATGAAACTCCCACCATATCTCTTGCACCAGACACACCCCTATGCCTGAGTATTGAGCACCTTGTAGACCGCCCCACGGGAGCACCCCAGTTGCTTGGCAATAGCGGTGGCACCCACACCTTGGGCCGCTAGGGTTCTTACCTGGGCATGATCCAGGGTGACGGGGCGGCCCTTGTAGACCCCATCCGCCTTGGCCCTCGTAATGCCTGCCTTTTGGCGCTCAAGGATGAGCTGGCGCTCCATCTTAGCGACCATGCCAAGGACCGTGAGGACAATCTCCCCGGTCTCGCCTCGGGTGGTGACGTAGGGCTCAAGCACCGTGAGGAACGCACCCCGCTGCTTCACCTCGTGCACGATGTTGAGCACGTCCCGAGTATCACGCCCTAGGCGGTCCAGGCGGACCACCATTAACTCATCTCCAGGTCGCAGGAAGGTGAGGATGGTCTCTAGCTCGGTGCGGCCCTCGCGGCTTGCGCCCGATGCTTTCTCCTCGCGGATGACGGCGCAGCCCTCCGCCTTCAATCGCTCTATTTGGGTGGCGGTGTCTTGGTCGGCGGTGGAGACTCTGGCGTATCCGATCTTGCTCATGGCCGTATCCCGATGTGTTCACTTTGGGTCTTAGACCTTGAGTATAACTGTTAACTAAATCCCAATATCAACCCATAGTGAACACATTTCAGCGTGACCGTAGACGTTCACTACGGGTGCACCCAAAGTGAACGGAAGCAGGGGAGACTTGATTTTGTCGAGAGGATTCCCCATCCGATGGACGCAATCGATTGCTCAGGGTGTGCTACAGGCTTGCCGATCATGTGAGCGATGCCCAGACTGGCTCCTAACCGAAGAGAACACACAATATGGACGATTCTGACCAGCTTGATTCTGACCAGTTGGGCGAAAAGGGGGAGAACCGCTTTCGCGAAATGTGCGCCGATGCCAAGCTTGTCTGTAATGCGTCCAATCGCGACCGAACGGGCTGGGATTTTATAGTGGAATTCCCGTTTTCGAAGCCTGAGGGCCAACATACCCTGGATAAGCGGTCTACGCCTATCTCCTGCCATATCCAGATGAAGACCATGTGGGAGACAAGTGAAAGCTTCAAAATGCGGCTATCCTCAGCCGAGCGACTTGCCAAAGAGCTAAAACCTTCTTTCGTTTATGTTTTGAAGATCGATGAGAAACTGCAGCCCGTAGAGGCATACCTCATTCACGTCTTGGGGGACAATCTAGGCACCATTCTGAAGCGGTTGCGGGCGGAGCAATCGAAGGGTGAGCTAGCAATCAACCAGAAAACAATCTCAATGACAGCGCACTCTGCTGGGGAGAGGCTTGAGCCGACAGGGGCCGCTCTTCGCCAAGCGCTTGAGCGCCTATGTGGCCCCGATATCCAGGTGTACGTCGAAGAAAAGAAGAGGCAGATTAAAGGCTTAGGGTATGAGCCATTTAGCTACGAAGCAAAGGTAAATATGCTTGTTTCGAGCAAGGGGGAGTTTGTCGATGCTTTCCTTGGTCTCCGAGAAATAGAAGTCACTGACTTTCGGATGTTTGAGACTCGTTTCGGGATAAAGCTCCCCATCAATGATGGTGAAATTACTCGCGGAGTGCTCCGCATTGAGCCCACCCCAGCGGACCAATGCAAAATAACAGTGCGTGGGACAGGCATCACGCCACCCGCAGTGTTTCAGGGTGAGGCGCTGTTCCCAGGAATTCCTGCATTGGAGTTGGATTTCCTCAAGGCTATCATCCGCTCAGAGTTCTTCACCCTGACGTTTGAGGGTAAGAAGATGACTTTCGCGAACAACGCAGAAGCCATCAATTCCAAGGCATATACACTTGATGAATGGGCGGCCTATTTCCGGCTCGCGACAATCTTGGCGTCCGGACGTGGGACCATGGCTATTAAGCCAACTAAGGGGTCCGAGTTTACGTTCCCAATCGAAGCGAAGATTGAGGAGGCAGTTCCAGGGGAGGGGGCCTACTTCCAGGATGTTGTTGATCGATTGTCTGGCCTTTTGGTGCTAGCTGGTGCTCCAACTTCGGGCAGGTTCACTTTCGAGCATCTGGCTGAACAGGCGGAGCACATTAAGTATGCTGGTCGTTTGCTTGGCGGTGCTACGGACTTAGACCCTATTACTTTTATGGCCGGTCCTGTTGAGGGCGCTGAACTGCCAGAAAGAGTTCAATGCCTCTACTGTAACGTCATAGAGCTAGGAGACTCGGTTGTTGCCTATAGTGCTGTGACTGAGATGGTTACGAGTGTAGAGGATGGCCGCATTCGCTGGACTTCCAGCAAGATGGAACCCAACCGGGTTCAGGCATTAAGTGGCAATCCAGCAGACTTTCAGGAATTTGTGGAGAAAGCCAAAGCAGAGACTGGGCTAACCAGTACGATCACCCTAGCAATTCAACACCCGGAGTAAATTGCCTCATAAATTAGGAAAGGGGTATGGGGGGAACACCGCTCCGCTGCCACGTGGGGTACCTCTCACATGGGCGACCCAAATTTTCATTGGCGCTCCCTTAGGATGGCAGCGGGCAGAGAAACGCATGGAGGGGAACGGGAATTAAAGCTGGACGTTTCGACCATAATCGAAGGTGACGAGGAATTAACTCTGTGGTACAAAGTATGCCTTCGAACAGAACAAGAACGAAAAATTCAGGGCATGAGATGGTGAAGGAATCACTGGGCTACACGGCCCTTGATATAGCGAAGTGGTTTATCAACTCGACAGACCGAGAGTCTGGCGACGCTATCACGCATCTCAAGGTCCAGAAGCTACTCTATTACGCACAGGGGTGGGCACTCGCCTATTTTGAGAAGCCTCTCTTCGACGAGGAATTGCAGGCTTGGGCACACGGTCCCGTTGCTGTTTCTGTTTGGGAGCAGTTCAAGGGGCAGGGATACCAGTCTTTGCCGGAGCAGAAAGTCACTCGGCGGATAACCGGCGATGCGCTGCTACTCTTGCAGTCGGTGAATGAACGGTATGGAATCTATTCGGCCAAGAAGCTGGAGCAGATGACGCACGGTGAAGACCCATGGAAAGAGACCCGTGGTGATTTGCCTCCCGAAGCCCGTTGCAATGCGATAATCGCTAAGGCTTCCATAAAGAAGTACTTCGCTGACCTGAAGCCGTAACGTGCCTCCTAAAAATTTTGCGATTCCCTCAGCCGACAAGGGACCTGAGCCGGTAAGCTTGAAGGCTCAAGAGAAGCCGGTCTCGATTTCTCTAAAGTATTGGCACTCGGGTGCTCAGTGCTTGTCCGATTGGCAGCACAAGGAGTTGGCCAATTTGCGGAAGCTTATAGACAAAGTTCAAGGTCTGACCCCCAGTCAAATCAAGAATGACAATGGTCTATATTGGAAGCAGCATAAGGGTCCCCCCGCGCGTGGCTTTTCAAGACCTTCAGCCCTATCCAAGGATATCGAACTCTGTGAATTGCGTGTGTCTGGCAAAGCCCGAGTGCACGGTGCAATTTTCGAAAACACCTTCTATCTCGTATGGCTCGACCGTGTGCATGAGGTCTTCCCAGACGGCAAATAACTGCGCCGAGTTTGGGGCGGGTACGCGATAGGGGTACGAAATGGGGTACGCACGTAGCGCCCCAATCATCCTAATGCCATGAAAAATAACGGGAATTTAGATATAAAAGAGGCTTGGTGGAGCTGAGGGGATTCGAACCCCTGACCTCTGCAGTGCGATTGCAGCGCTCTCCCATCTGAGCTACAGCCCCGGTCGATTGAATCGAGCCAAGTGGCGGACGTTTTAGGCCTCTCGGCTTCGGTCTGTCAATCGGCCCGTGCGGGGCGGGAGAGGGCTTTCCGGCGGGATTCGGCCATGGGTCGAAGCGGTTATGGGTTGTTCAGCCCCGCTTCAATCGCTACATGAGCGAAGCCGATCCCCCGACAGGTTTCCCATGCGCGCGCTCCTGAACGTCATTCTGCTGGCCCTGCAGCTCTATACCTATCTCATTGTCGCCTCGGCGATCCTGAGCTGGCTGGTGGCCTTCAACGTGGTCAACACCCGCAACGATGTGGTCCGCTCGATCTGGAATTTCCTCGATGCGGTGACCGAGCCGGCCCTGCGGCCGATCCGGAACATCCTGCCCAATCTCGGGGGCGTCGACATCTCGCCCATCATCCTGATTCTGCTGATCATTTTCATCCAGAACCTGATCGTCGACTACCTGATGCCGATCGCCTTCTAGAAAGGTGCCGGGATTGGCCTGGAGCATCCGTCCCGATGGGCTCGACCTCCGGGTTCGCGTGACGCCCCGGGGCGGACGGGATGCCATCGACGGCATCGAGGTTCTCTCGGACGGCCGGCCGGTGCTGAAGGTCCGGGTCAGGGCCGCGCCGGAGGACGGGGCCGCCAACGAGGGCGTCCGGCGCCTGCTGGCGAAGTCCCTGAAGATTCCCGCCTCGGCGGTGAGCCTCGAGGCGGGAGCCACGGCCCGGCTGAAAACGTTTTCGATTTCGGGCGAGGGGGAGGCGCTGGCCGCCGCCCTTGCCGCACTGACAGGACGGACCCATTCATGAGCGCCACCATCATCGACGGAAAAGCCTATGCCGAGGGATTGCGGTCCCGGATTGCCGGGGCTGTCGGGACCTTGGCCGGCCAGGGCGTCACGCCCGGTCTCGCGGTGGTCATCGTCGGCGAGGACCCGGCGAGCCAGCTCTATGTGAAGAACAAGGCGCGCCAGACCGTCGAGGTCGGCATGCGCTCCTTCGAGCACAAGCTGCCGGCCACCACCAGCGAGACGGGGCTGCTCGACCTCGTCGCCCGGCTGAATGCGGATCCGGCGGTGGACGGCATCCTCGTGCAGCTGCCCCTGCCGAAGCAGATCGACGCCCAGAAGGTCATCGAGGCCATCGACCCGTCCAAGGACGTGGACGGCTTCCACCCCATCAATGCCGGGCGTCTGATGACAGGCGTTCCGGGCCTCGTCTCCTGCACGCCGCTGGGCTGCCTCCTGCTCGCGCAATCGGTGCGGCGCGATCTCGCCGGGCTCAACGCGGTGGTGCTCGGGCGCTCCAACATCGTCGGCAAGCCGATGGCGCAGCTGCTCATCGCCCAGAGCTGCACCGTGACCGTTGCCCATTCGAAAACCCGTGATCTCCCGCAAGTCTGCCGCAACGCGGACCTCCTCGTGGCCGCCGTAGGGCGCCCCGAAATGGTGCGTGGCGACTGGATCAAGCCCGGCGCCATCGTCATCGACGTGGGCATCAACCGGGTGCCGAACCCCGCCGCCGGGGAGGCCAAGACCAGGGTGGTCGGCGATATCGCCTATGCGGAAGCGGCCCCGGTCGCGTCCGCCATCACGCCGGTGCCCGGCGGCGTCGGCCCCATGACCATCGCCTGCCTGCTGCGCAATACCCTGGAGGCCGCGTGCCTGCGGCGCGGGTTGCCGATGCCGGCGGTGGATTTCGCCGCTCCCTGAGCGAGGCGCCTGCGGACATCCGGTTTTGCGGCGGGCCTGCTCGTGGCCCGGAAGAGAATTCAGAGCGCGCTGAAGACGACCGCAGCCTCCGCGGTGGTCTGGCCGACAGGCTCAATCCCACGTCATGGCCGGCCTTGTGCCGGCCATACCGATCCGAAGAGCACGGTGGTTCCATCCATCGGGATCACCGGCACAAGGCCGGTGATGACGCAAGAGACGCGGACAGCGCGTATCCCACGAGACCCATCAGGATGAGCGCAGGGTGCGATGGCGGCTATGGCCGATAAAGATCCGCCCGCGACGGCGGCAGGCCTGAGGGGCCGCGGGTGCGCTTGGACACGAGGGTCTGGTTCACGCCCACGGCGGCGCGCTCGAAGGCCAGCGAGCAGCCGGCGAGGTAGAGCAGCCACATGCGGGTCTTTTCCGGCCCGACGAGCGCCTCGGCCTCGGCGCGGCGGGCATTGAGGTTTTCCCACCACAGGCGCGTCGTGCGCTGGTAATGCTCGCGCCAGGCCTCCACGTCGTGCACCTCGAAGCCGTGGCGTTCGAGATTGGCCACCGACATGCCGAGGTGATCGAGTTCGCCGCCGGGGAAGATGTAGCGGGTGAGCGCCTTGTACTCGGGCTTGAGCTTACGGAACGCCCTGTCGCTCTTCTTCGCCCGTCTGGCGATGGTGTGGTGCAGGTAGAGCCCGCGCGGTCGAAGCAGGCGATGCACGGCGCTGAAATAGGCCGGGTGGTTCCTGATCCCCACGTGTTCGAACATGCCGATCGAGGAGATCTTGTCGAACTCACCCTCCATCTGCGTGAAGTCCTTCACCAGCACCTCGACGCGATCCTGAAGCCCTAAGCGCTGCACCTTCGCCCGCGCCAGCGCAGCCTGCTCCTCGGCGAGCGTCACCCCGGTGGCCTTGACGCCGTAATGCTGCGCCGCGTGGCAGATGAGCGCTCCCCAGCCGCAGCCGATGTCGAGCAGGCGCTCACCGGGCTTGAGCCGCAGCTTGCGGCAGATCATGTCGAGCTTGTCCCGCTGCGCGCGGGCGAGGTCGTCGTGCCAATCCGGTTGAAAATACGCGCAGGTATAGACCATCTCCGGGTCGAGGAAGAGCTCGTAGAACGCGTTCGACACGTCGTAATGGTAGGCGACGTTCTGCTTGTTGGTCTGAGGTTTACCGTCGCGGGCGTCCGGCTTGTCCTCGACCCGGGCGAGCGGGCGCGGCATATCGGCGGGCGCGCGCAGGAAGTGGTAGGCGGTCTTGAGGGCTTTCAGCTTACTCAAGGTCTTCAGGCGCCGGCCGGCCTTCTGCGGGCGCTGGGAGGCGAGATCGAAGATGGTACCGTTCTTGAGATCGAGCAGGCCGGCCACGTAGGCATTGAGCGCCGTATCGAGATTGGGGCGGCGCAGGAGAGCGGCGATCACGCTCTCGCGCCGGATGAGGAGGCGCATGGCGTAGGACGGCAGGTCCGCCGGAACCGTCGAGCCGTCCCATAACTCGAAGCCGAACTGGAGCTCAAGCGCGCGATGCGCGTCGCCCAACAGATCCCGGAATATTTCCAGTCGCGCGGTCTCGCCCGTCACAGCCATGAGCTCTCCCTTTCGGGGCAAGGTAACGGGAGGGCGGCCCGGGAACAACCGGTGCTTTTCGCCGTCCGGACCTCCTTCAACGCTTAATTCGCCGAGGTTCAGTTCGCCAAACCGGACAGGTGCCGGAGCTTCTCGGGATTGCGCACGATATAGACCCCGACGATGCGGCCGTCCTCGATGTCGAGGGTCATGGTCTGAACGATGCCGTCCTTCTCCAGGGTGACGATGCCGGGCAGGCCGTTGATCAGTCCCTTGTAGAGCACCGGGGGCAATCGGCCGTCGTCCTTGCGCGCCACACCCATGAAGAGGCCCGACACCCGGCGGAAGCCGAAGAGCGGGTTGAGAGCCGCGTTCCGGACGCCGCCGCCATCCGTGTAGGCGACGACGTTTTCCGCCAGAAGGTTCTGCAACGCGGTCAGATCGCCGCTGCGCGAGGCGGCGAAGAAGGCATCGGTCATCCGCTCCCCTTCCTCCCGGTCGACCGGATAGCGCGGCCGGTCGGCGCGCACGTTCTTGCGCGCCCGCGCGGCCAGCTGACGGCAGGCGGCGGGATCCCGGTCGAGGGTCGCGGCGACCTCCTCGAAGCCGAGCCCGAAAACGTCGTGCAGGAGAAAGGCCGCACGCTCCAGCGGGGAGAGCCGCTCCAGGGCCATCATCAGGGTCAGCGACAGGTCCTCGCTCACGTCCTCGTCCCCGGCCGTTTCCAGGACCGGCTCGGGCAGCCAGGGCCCGATATAGGTCTCGCGCCTGACACGCGCCGATTTCAGGATGTCGAGGCACAGGCGCGTGACCGTCCTCGACAGGAAGGCGCCCGGCTCGCGGATCACGCTCCGGTCGGTCTGGTGCCAGCGGATATAGGCCTCCTGCACCACGTCCTCGGCCTCCGTGATGGAGCCGAGCATGCGATAAGCGAGGCGGACCAGCCCCGGCCTGAGGGGCTGGAACCGGTCCGCCGCGTCGCCGTCAGGCGGCAGCACGGCTTGTCTCGACCGGATGGATGGACCGGAAGCCGATGGCCAGCCGGTTCCAGGTGTTGATCGCGCCGATCAGCAGGGTCAAGTTGACCTGCTCGGCAGGGGTGAAGTGCCTGCTCAGCTCCTCGTAATCCTCATCGGGAGCATGGGTCTGAGCCACCAGGGTCAGGGCCTCGGTCCAGGCGAGCGCCGCCCGTTCGCGGTCGTTGTAGAGCGGCGATTCCCGCCAGGCATTGAGCAGATAGAGCCGCTCCTCCGTCTCGCCGGCGGCGCGGGCATCCTTGGTGTGCATGTGGAGGCAGAAGGCACAGCCATTGATCTGCGAGGCGCGGGTCTTCACCAGCTCGATCAGGCTGTGCTCCAGCCCGCTGTTCTTCAGGATCTTCTCCAGCTCCACCATCGGCTTCAGGGAGCCGGGGGCGACTTCGAAGGGCATCAACCGGGCTTTCAACATCGTCGTGGTCCTCGTGTCTCATGTTGCTGACGATGCCAAGACGAGGCGGCGATGCCGGATGTGACATGCCGGTGCGAAATTCTTCTAAAAATCGCTCGCGATGCCCTTCACTTCCCAATCCTCATAGCGGACCGGCTCGAGGCCGCCGCGGCCCAGGAGTTCCTTCTGTTTCGCGATCTCGGCCGCGCGGGCATCGATGTCGAGGCGGCGTTGGGCGGCCTCTTCCAGGGCTCGCCGGGCGGCGGGGGACAGGTTCTTGCCGGGGGCTGCGCCTTCGGCGGGCTGGGGCTGAGGGGTGTTGTCGTTCGTGCTCATGAGAGGCCTTATGCCAGATTGTCCTCTTGGGAGGGAGCTGGACCGTTCCCACATAGGTGGGCGAAGGATGGATTTCGCGTTGACCACGAGGTGGAGACCCCGATGAACACCGTCAAGACCGGAATGCTGCTGGCGGGCCTGATGGCCTTGTTCGGCGTCGTCGGCTATGTCCTGGGCGGCGGAACCGGCATGATGATCGCACTGGGTTTGGGCCTCGCGACCAACCTCTTCGCCTATTGGAACTCGGACCGGCTGGCGCTGGCCGCCCATCACGCCGTCGAGGTGGACGAGCGGACCGCACCCGAACTGGTCCGGATGGTGCGCGACCTCGCGGTCCGTGCAGGCCTGCCCATGCCGCGGGTCTATCTCATCGACAATCCTCAGCCCAACGCGTTCGCCACCGGGCGCAATCCGGAGAACGCGGCGGTCGCCGCCACCACGGGCCTTCTCCACATGCTCTCCCATGACGAGGTCGCGGGCGTGATGGCGCACGAGCTGGCCCATATCAAGAATCGGGATACGCTCATCATGACCGTGAGCGCCACCATCGCCGGTGCCATCGCGACCCTGGCGCAGTTCGGCTTCCTCTTCGGCGGCCGGGGTGAGAACCGGCCGAATCCGATCGTGATGATCGGCACCGCCCTCCTGGCGCCGCTCGCCGCCATGATCATCCAGATGGCGATCAGCCGCTCGCGCGAATATGACGCCGATCGGATGGGCGCTGAGATCTGCGGCCAGCCGCTGTCGCTCGCCTCGGCGCTGGCGCGCATCGCGGGCGGCGTGGCGCAGATCCCGAACCCGGATGCGGAGCGCCGTCCCGCCACGGCGTCGCTCTTCATCATCAACCCGCTCTCGGGCCAAGGGGTGGACAACCTGTTCTCGACCCATCCCGCGACGGAAAACCGGATTGCGGCCCTGCACGCTTTGGCGCAGGAGATGGGCGCGTCGGCTGAGCCTCCCGGCTTCTTCGCGCAGAGTTCATCAAGCCCGTGGGGTTCCGCCAGGAGCCCTGGCGGCGGCCCGGCCGGCACCCGCCGCGGGCCTTGGGGTTAAGATTTTGGATCAAATGAGTGAACAGGCGGGCCTAGGGCCCCGCCGCCTGGCCTGGATGGCGGTGACCGAGACCCTGAAGCGGCGCGTGCCGCTCGACGACGTCATGGAGGATCTGTCCCGGACGGAAAACCTCTCGGCCCGCGACGAGGCGCTCGCCCGCGCCATCGCCATCGTGACCTTCCGGCGTCTGGGCACCCTCGGACATGCGCTGCGCGAACGGCTCAACAAGCCGCCCAAGGACGAGCGCCTGATGCATCTCCTCGCCATCGGGGCGGCGCAGATCCTGTTCCTCGACGTGCCGGACCATGCGGCCGTCGACAGCGCCGTGGAACTCGCCCAGGGCGACCCCAAGCTTCATCACGCCGGCGGGTTCATCAACGCGGTCCTGCGCCGGGTCGCCCGGGAGCGCGAACAGATCCTCGCCGAGAACGATCCCTGGCTCGACACGCCCACCTGGCTCGAGGAGCGCTGGATCGCGCAATACGGCGAGCCGCTGGCGACGAAAATCGCCGAAGCGCATCGGTCGCTCGCCTCCGTCGACCTAACGGTGAAGAGGGAGCCGGAAGCCTGGGCCGAGCGCCTCGGGGGCGTTCTCCTGCCCACCGGCAGCATCCGCCTCAAGGAGCGCACTGCCATCCGCGAGCTGCCCGGCTTCGAGGACGGCGAATGGTGGGTGCAAGATGCGGCCGCGGCCCTCCCGGCCCGGCTGCTCCAGGCGCAGCCCGGCGAGCGCATCGCCGACCTCTGCGCCGCGCCCGGCGGCAAGACCGCGCAGCTGGCCGCTGCCGGCGCCGAGGTTCTCGCCGTCGACCGCTCGGCGAAGCGGCTTGAGCGGCTGGAGGAGAACCTCGCCCGCCTGGGCCTCAAGGCCGAGACCCGTGCGCTCGACGCGGAAAAGCTCGATGCGGAGCCCTTCGACGCCATCCTGCTCGATGCCCCATGCTCGGCCACCGGCACCATCCGGCGCCATCCGGACGTGGCCTGGACCAAGAGCGAGGAGGACATCCGCAAGCTCTCGGGGCTTCAGTCGCGCCTGCTCGACAAGGCGGCGAGACTGCTGAAGCCCGGCGGACGGCTGGTCTATTGCACCTGCTCACTGGAAGCCGAGGAAGGCGAGCGTCAGGCGGAGGCTTTCCTCGCCCGCCATCCCGACTTCACCCGCAAGCCCATCGCAGCCGACGAGATCGGCGGCCTGACCGAGTGCATCACCCCGCACGGCGACCTTCGCACCCTGCCGAGCCAATTGACCCTTACGGAACATGACCGGAGCGGCCTCGACGGCTTCTTTGTCGCACGGTTTATGCACAAGGGATCGTCAACAGGGTGAACGATCCCTTACCTGTTGTTAACCGGTCAGCAGGAACTCCTCACCTAAGTTGGCTGGGATTTGAGCGAACAAGGGGAGCACCACGGGTGGATTTCGGGCCGGATCGCTGGCGACTGTACGGGCTTGCCGCACGCGAGGCCGGCCGTGCCGTGCGCGAAAGCGCGGTCTGGAGCCTGTCGAAGCTCTCCAGCGCGCCCGTGCCCACGCGCCTGCTCTTCGCCCCGCAGGACCTGCGCACGGCCGACCCCACCATCGCGACGGACATCTATTCCGGCTTCTTCGCCTTTTCCGGCCGCGCCATCACCACGGGCGGGCGCTCGCCCTTCGCATTCGCGCCGCCGAGCCGGGCCTGGGGGCAGGCGCTCTACGGCTTCGGCTGGCTGCGCCACCTGCGGGCGGCCGGCACGGCGCTTGCGCAGGCCAATGCCCGCTCCCTGGTGGACGAGTTCGTCACCTCCAAGCTCGGGGACAAGCGCATCGCCTGCAGCCCGGAGATCACGGCACGCCGGCTCATGTCCTTCATCAGCCAGTCGCCGCTGATTCTGGAAGGTGCCGACCACGCCTTCTATCAGCGCTTCCTGAAGCTCATCGGCCAGCATGTCCGCACCCTGGAGCGCCAGGTCCGCGCGGGCGCCCTTCCGTTCCAGCAGCTCATGGCGGCCATCGCACTCTGCTATGCGGGCCTGTGCTGTGAGGGCCTCGACCGGAACCTGCGCCGCGCGAGCCGCCTGCTCGCCCGCGAACTCGAACGACAGATCCTGGCCGATGGCGGGCATGTGAGCCGCAATCCGCGAATCATGGTCGATCTCCTGTTCGATCTCCTACCCCTGCGCCAGATGTTCGCCAGCCGCGAGGTCGATACGCCCGACGCCCTGCTCCATGCGGTCGACCGGATGCTCCCGATGGTGCGCCTGTTCCGGCACGGGGACGGCACGCTCTCCCATTTCAACGGCATGGGCGTGACGGCCGCCGACCATCTGGCGACCCTGCTCACCTATGACGACATGCGCAGCCAGCCGATTCACCACGCGCCGCATTCCGGCTACGAGCGCCTGGAGGCAGGGCGCACGCTGGTCGTGGCCGATGTCGGCGCCCCGCCGCCGCGCCCGCTGTCGCAGGATGCGGGCGCCGGGTGCCTGTCCTTCGAGTTCTCGAGCGCCGCGCAGCGCATCGTGGTCAATTGCGGGACGCCCTATATCGCGGGCGATCCGATCATCCAGGCCTCGCGCTCGACGGTGGCCCATTCCACCGCGTCCATCGACGACGTCTCGTCCTGCCAGATCGTCGACAAGAAGGGCAACTGGCTGCAGCGCCGGATCTCGGCCTGGATCCTGCGCCGGGTCGGCCCCGTGGTCCTCAGCGGGCCCGAACGGGTGGCGGCGGAACGCAGCGAGCGGGAGCACGTCCAGATCCTCGGGGCCAGCCACGACGGCTACAAGGCCCGCTACGGCATCACCCATGAGCGGCGCTGGCAGCTCGCCCCCAAGGGCAACGTGCTGGAGGGCGAGGACAATTTCTGGAGCGAAGGCGGCCAGGCCGGGACAGTGCAGGCCATCATCCGCTTCCATCTGGCGCCTGGAATCAGGGCGAGCCGCGCGCAGAACGGCCGCGTGGTGATGCTGGTCCTGCCGAACCGCGAGGCCTGGCAGTTCTCCGCCGCTCCTGTCGAGGCGGAACTGGAGGACAGCGTGTTCCTCGCCACCGCCGAGGGCATGCGCCGCACGGAACAGATCGTGCTCACCGTCCGGCCCGGCGAAATGCCCTCCGTGCGCTGGCGCTTCGAGCGCCTGGCGCGCAGCTACAGCGCCGAGCAGCTGGCCGAGCAGGGGCCGGATCTGATCTGACCCTTCACTCGTTCGCCTCGGGCGGCAGGAAGTCGACCTCGTGCTCGGCGGAGAGCTGCAAGACGCGCGGGATGTCGGTCAGGTCGTGCAGGGCGTCGAACAGGGCCTCCAGCCTGCCTGCGGGAGACACCCAGAACAGGGCGCGCGCCGGAGTGTCCGACTTGTTGAAGTAACCATGCGGAACGCCCCGCGGCATGCGCACGAGGTCGCCCGCCTTCGCCTTGCTCCAGACGCCGTCGAGCTTCAAGTCGAGCTCGCCTTCGAGGACCAGAATGAACTCATCCTGCGTCGGATGGATGTGAACGGGCACGTATTGCCCCGGATCGCTGTTGGTCTCGAATGCGAAGGACGAGGCGCAGGAAGCCTTCGGAAAATACTGCTGGCCCAGGATGTTCCAGGACTTGCCCTGATATCCCTCGCCAACCCGCGTGATCCCCTTTTCCAGGTCGCTCATCGTTGTCCCCTTCTTGTTTGACGGTCATGCTCCGGCAGCATGACCACTGCGATTCCGCACGCAAATGGGCATCCGGGGTAAGATCGGCCCGGCAGCGTCGGGACATCCCCGCAAGAGCACTCACCAGAGGCCTTGCCGCTCTGGTATGATCCGGCGGCGTTGCGTTCCGATCCCTCGTTGCGATGGGAGCCGCTCATGTCCTCCAAGTTCCATGCGAAAAGTGCCGACGCCTACGAACGGCTCATGGGCCGCTGGAGCCGGAGGCTGGCCCGGCCGTTCCTCGACTTTGCAGGGCTCGAAGCGGGCGAGCGGGTGCTCGATGTCGGGTGCGGCACAGGCAGCCTGACCTTCACCCTTCCCCAGGTGGCGAACGTCGCCCGCATCGACGCGATCGATTACTCCGACGTCTATGTGGAAGCCTCACGGGCGCGGAACACCGACCCACGAATTACTATCGCCCAGGGGGATGTCTGCGAGCTCCCGTTCGAGGATCGCACATTCGACCGGGCTCTTGCTCTGCTCGTTCTTCATTTCGTCCCGGAATCGGAGCAGGCTCTGCGCGAGATGAGCCGGGTGACGAAAGCCGGCGGGGTCGTGGCCGCCGCCGTCTGGGACAGCTTCGGCGGCATGCCGGTCCAGCGCATGTTCTGGGATACCGCAGCGGCTCTGGATCCTTCGGCGGCGAAGATACGTGGCGAAAACTATTTCAAGCCGCTGACGCGACGGGGCGAGATGGAAACGCTCTGGAAGAAAACCGGCCTTCGGGACGTGACGGAGACGGAGCTCGCGATCCGCATGGATTTCGATACCTTCGAGGATTTCTGGCGTCCCATTGCAAACGGGGAATCGCCTCTCGGGAAATACGTGACTGGTCTGGATGGCGGCCGCCTTGCAGCTTTCGAGCGAGCCTTGCGTGCCGCCTACGAGGCGGGCGAGCCCGACGGTCCCCGGTCCTTCACGGCCACCGCCTTGGCCTGCCGCGGAATCGTGCCTGACGGGCGGCACCGGCAGGAGGGACGGCCATAACGGCTGGACATCCATCCCCTGCAGCCACAACAGGTTCCCATCCTTAGGCAGCCGTGGTATCGCGCCCGCATCTTTTTCCTTGAATGGAGCGGCCGCCATGCCGAGCGACCTGAAGCGTGTGTCCCGCGCTCTGCTTTCCGTATCCGACAAGTCGGGTCTCGTGGACTTCGCCCGCGCGCTCTCCGAGCGGGGCATCGAGCTGGTGTCCACCGGCGGCACGCACAAAACCTTGAGCGAGGCGGGCCTGCCCGTGAAGGACGTGAGCGAGCTCACGGGCTTTCCCGAGATGATGGACGGGCGCGTGAAGACGCTCCACCCGTCGGTCCATGGCGGCCTGCTCGGCATCCGTGAAAATCCCGAGCATCAGGCGGCCATGCTCGCCCACGGCATCCAGCCCATCGATCTCCTGGTGGTGAACCTCTATCCGTTCGAGGCGACGGTCGCGGCCGGAAAGCCTTACGACGATTGCATCGAGAACATCGACATCGGCGGTCCCGCGATGATCCGCGCCGCCGCCAAGAACCACGGCGACGTGGCCGTGGTGGTGGACGGCGCCGATTACGCGTCCGTGCTGGACGACCTCGCCCAGCATGACGGCTCGGTCACGTATACCCTGCGCCGTCGCCTGGCCCAGAAGGCCTATGCCCGCACGGCCGCCTACGATGCGGCGATCTCCAACTGGTTCGCCGCCGAGATCGGCGAGGCGACCCCGCCCTTCCGGGCGCTCGGCGGCTCCATCGCCGAGGTGCTGCGCTACGGCGAGAACCCGCACCAGAGCGCCGCGTTCTACCGCACGCCGGAACAGCGCCCCGGCGTCGCCACCGCCCGCCAGGTGCAGGGCAAGCAGCTCTCCTACAACAACATCAACGACACCGATGCCGCCTACGAGGCCGTGGCCGAGTTCCTTCCTGAGCGCTCCGCCGCCATCGTGATCGTCAAGCACGCCAACCCTTGCGGCGTCGCGGAAGGCGCGTCCCTGCGCGAGGCTTACGAGAAGGCGCTTCGCTGCGATCCGGTCTCGGCCTTCGGCGGCATCGTGGCCATGAACCGGCCGCTCGACGCGGAGGCCGCGAAGGCCATCACGGAGATCTTCACCGAGGTGATCATCGCGCCCGACGCGACCGAGGAGGCGATCGCCATCGTGGCGGCCAAGAAGAACCTGCGCCTGCTGCTGGCCGGCGGCCTGCCCGATCCGCGCCAGGAGGGCCTGACGCTGCGCACGGTCGCGGGCGGCTTCCTGGCCCAGAACCGGGACAACGCGGTGATCGACGCCATGGACCTGAAGGTGGTGACGAAGCGCGCCCCGACAGACCGCGAGCTGGAAGACCTGCGCTTCGCCTTCCGGGTCGCCAAGCATGTGAAATCGAACGCCATCGTCTACGCCCGGGATCTCGCGACGGTCGGCGTCGGCGCCGGCCAGATGAGCCGCGTCGATTCCTCCCGCATTGCCGCCTGGAAGGCCGCCGAAGCGGCCAAGGCCGCGGGCCTATCCGAGACCCTCGCCAAGGGCTCGGTCGTTGCCTCCGATGCCTTCTTCCCCTTCGCGGACGGCCTTCTGGCGGCCGCCGAGGCGGGCGCCACCGCGGTGATCCAGCCCGGCGGCTCCATGCGTGACGACGAGGTCATCAAGGCCGCCGACGAGGCCGGCCTCGCCATGGTGTTCACCGGCTACCGGCATTTCCGGCACTAACAAATCGCTCCCGAACGTGAAACCGCTTCGGGAGCGACAGCCTTTCCCGCCCGATCAGTTCGCAGCGAAGCAATAAAAGAGCCCCGCGCCGCCGGTGCTCTTCAGGGCGTCCTGGCTGCATCCGCCGCGCGACGCGTGGGACGAGTTCCAGGACTTGGCCGGGGGCGACTCATCCAGGCCGCTGCGGTCGTGGTGCCCGAGCATGGCGGCTCCTTCCGTGCCGCTCTTCGTCCAGTTGCCGCAGGTCATGTCCTCGCTGCCGGCGAAGGCCGTGCCGTCGGGTTGGGAGCCGGTCAGCATGTCGTGCTCGTTCGGCTGGTCGCCCCGGCCCTTCACCGGCTCGCCCTTCTCGGTCAAGGCCGTCTGCTTGGTGAGATTGTTGGCAGGCCCGTGCAGGTCCGCCACGTCCTTGGCGATCACGACGCCCTTGGCGTTCTGCCAGGGCCCGCGTCCGATGCGGTCCTTGGCGTTGACGGACGTGCCGCCGCCCGAGGCTTGAGTCGAGAGATAGGCCCGCCAAACCTTCCCGCGGATGCCGGCGGCTTCCGCCAGGCTTTGGCAATGCCGGTCCGCTCCCTCGAGCCCGCCCAGATCCGCGCCCTTGCCTGAACCCACGCTGGTGACGAAGAACGTCGTGTCCTGGGCGCTCTGCGCCAGAGCGGAGCCCGTGGGCACGAGGGCGAGCAGCCCGATTGCGGCCAAGAGCCGGCCGCCATTCATGATGTGCATTGTTCTTCCTCCTTGGGGATCGAGACCGTCCTTGTTCGCGACGGACGGTTCCAGAGACAATCCTGACAGAAGAAACATTCCCTTCTCACGGCGTTTTGAGGGCATGGGAGAGCCATTCCGAGGGGGCCGTCAGGCCTCCTTGCGCAGATGCTCCACCAGCTGCCTGGCCGAGGGCGGGAGGTCCTTGAGGGACCGGATGCAGAGGGTGAGGTCGCGGGCGGCCCAGGCATCCTCCAGCTCGACCGGCACGATGGCCGTGGTCCGGGCGGCGCGGCGGGCGGTGGTTTCGGGCACGATGCCGAGCCCCACGCCGGCCTCCACCATGCGGCAGACCGCATCGAAGCTGCGCAGCTGCACCCGCAGGCGGATGGGCTTGCCGGTCCGCGTCGCCTTGCCGGCGAGGAAACGCTGGAGGGCGCTCGCCCGGTCGAGGCCGACGAAATCGTGTTCCAGCACTTCGGCGAACGGGATGCTGGCGCGGGACGCGAGGGGATGCCCTTTCGGCACGACGAGCACGAAGCGGTCGCTGCGGAACGGATAAGTCTCCAGGCGGCCCGTATCGACGGTGCCGGCCACGATGCCGAGATCGCCGACCCCCTCGGCGATCAGGCCCACGATCTCGTCGCTCAACCGTTCCTCCAGGTCGATCGAGACGTGCGGATGCTCGGCCAGGAAGGCGCCGAGCGCCTCCGGCAGGAACTCCGTGAGGGCGTTGGTGTTGGAGAGGATCCGGATCTGGCCCGTGAGACCGCCCGTATAGGTGCCCAGATCCTCGCGCAGGCGCTCGGCCCCTGCGAGGAGGATGCGGGCATGCTGGAGCAGGGTTCGGCCGGCAGGCGTCGGGGTCACCCCGGCGCGGGTCCGCAGGAGCAGGGGGGCGCCGAGGGATTTTTCCATGTTGCGGATGCGGGTGCTCGCCGCCGCCAGCGCCAGATGGGCCCGCTCGGCCCCGTGGGTGATGCTGCCGGCCTCGACCACGTGGCGGAAGAGGCTCAGGTCCGTCAGATCGAATTGCATAGGTATCCTTCGTCAAACGCGAAGGGAGATAAGAATAATTAAAAATTGTCCTATAAGCGACCCTATAGCAAACTTCGCGGCCGACGAAGTGTGTCTCCTGCCGCTGATCCGGCGGAAGGCGCATTGCGGTGTTGCCGCGCTTCCGTTACGAACCGTTCCAAACTACGGGCGGCCGACGTCGCCGATCAGGAGTGAACACCATGGCTGAGGCGAAAGTGGCCCCGCGGCCCCTGTCCCCGCATCTTCAGATTTACCGGTGGAGCTGGACGATGGCGATGTCCGTCGCCCATCGCATCACGGGCATCGCGCTCTATGGCGGCATCGCGCTGTTCGCCATCTGGCTCGTGGCCCTGGCCTCCGGGCCGTCGGCTTTTAACGCCGTGCAATGGTTCTTCGGCTCGCCCCTCGGGTACCTGATCCTGTTCGTCTACACCTGGATCCTGATGCACCACATGCTGGGCGGCGTGCGCCACCTGGTATGGGATTTCGGCTACGGCATGGAGCCGGAGCAGCGCATCAACATGGCCCGCTTCACCCTCGTCGGCTCGGTCGCGCTCACGCTGGCGATCTGGGTCGTCGCCTTCATCGCCTTCTAAAGGAGCAGGATCCATGGCCGACAACAGGGCTGATACCCGCGTTTCCATGCGCACCCCGCTCGCCCGCGTGAAGGGCCTCGGCGCCTCCGGGCATGGGGTCGAGCATTGGTGGCTCCACCGCGTCACGGCGGTGTCGAACGTCCCCCTCATCATCTCCTTCGTGATCATCGTCGCGGCGCTGGCTCATTCCCCGTCCTACCAGGAGGCCATCGCGGTCATCTCGCATCCGCTGGTGGCGATCATCCTCATCCTCGCGGTGATCTCGGTCGTGAACCACATGCGCCTCGGCATGCAGATCGTCATCGAGGACTACGTCCACGACAAGGGCCCGAAGATCGCGGCCGTCATCGCGAACAACTTCTACGCCGTGATCGTCGGGGTGGCCTGCCTCTATGCCATCCTCAAGGTCAGCCTCGGCCGCATCTTGCTTTAAGGAATTCACACATGGCTCAAGCAACGAACGGCGCCGCCGTCAACGGCAAGGCCTATACCATCATCGATCATACCTTCGACGTGGTGATCGTGGGCGCGGGCGGCGCGGGCCTTCGCGCCACCGTCGGCTGCTCGCAGGCCGGCCTGCGCACCGCCTGCATCACCAAGGTGTTCCCGACCCGCTCGCACACGGTGGCGGCGCAGGGCGGCATCTCCGCGTCGCTGGGCAACATGGGGCCGGACGATTGGCGCTGGCACATGTACGACACCGTGAAGGGCTCGGACTGGCTCGGCGACCAGGACGCCATCGAGTATCTCGTGCGCAACGCGCCCGCCGCCGTCTACGAGCTGGAGCACTGGGGCGTTCCCTTCTCCCGCACGGCCGAGGGCAAGATCTACCAGCGTCCCTTCGGCGGCATGACCACCGATTTCGGCAAGGGCACCGCCCAGCGCACCTGCGCGGCTGCCGACCGTACGGGCCACGCGATCCTGCACACGCTCTACGGCCAGGCGGTGAAGAACCAGACCAACTTCTTCATCGAGTATTTCGCCCTCGACCTGATGATGGATTCCGACGGCCGCTGCGTCGGCGTCGTGGCGCTGAACCAGTCCACCGGCGAGATCCACCGCTTCCGCGCCCACATGACGATCCTCGCCACGGGCGGCTACGGACGCGCCTATTTCTCGGCGACGTCGGCCCATACCTGCACGGGCGACGGCAACGCCATGGTGCTGCGCGCCGGCTTGCCGCTGCAGGACATGGAGTTCGTGCAGTTCCACCCGACCGGCATCTACGGCTCGGGCTGCCTCATCACCGAGGGCGCGCGCGGCGAGGGCGGGTACCTCACCAACTCGGAAGGCGAGCGCTTCATGGAGCGCTATGCCCCGTCCGCCAAGGACCTCGCCTCCCGTGACGTGGTCTCGCGCGCCATGACCATGGAGATCCGCGCCGGTCGCGGCGTGGGCAAGAACAAGGACCACATCTATCTCCACCTCGACCACCTCGACCCGAAGATTCTGCACGAGCGCCTGCCCGGCATTTCGGAAAGCGCGAAGATCTTCGCGGGCGTCGACGTGACGAAGGAGCCGATCCCGGTCCTGCCGACCGTTCACTACAACATGGGCGGCATCCCGACGAATTATCACGGCGAAGTGCTGACGCTTAAGAACGGCAACCCGGACACGGTGGTGCCGGGCCTGATGGCGCTCGGCGAAGCGGCCTGCGTGTCCGTGCACGGCGCGAACCGCCTCGGCTCGAACTCGCTCATCGACCTCGTGGTGTTCGGCCGCGCGGCCGGCCTGCGCTGCGCCGAGATCCTGGAGCCGAACGCCCGCCACGCGGACCTGCCGAAGAGCGCCGACGAGCTCGCGCTCTCGCGCCTCGACAAGTTCCGCTACGCCAACGGATCGACCCCGACCGCCGAGCTGCGCCTCCAGATGCAGAAGACCATGCAGAACAACTGCGCGGTGTTCCGCACCGGCGAGGTCCTGGAAGAGGGCCGCAAGCTCATCCACGACGTGTGGAGCGCCTCCGCCGACATCAAGGTCACGGACCGCTCGCTGATCTGGAACACCGACCTCCTCGAGACGCTGGAGTTCGACAACCTGATCGGACAGGCCGTCGTCACCATGGAGGGTGCTGCGAACCGTCAGGAATCCCGCGGCGCCCATGCCCGCGAGGACTTCACCGAGCGCGACGACAAGAACTGGATGAAGCACACGCTGGCGTGGCTCGACGACACCTCCCACAAGGTGACCCTCAATTACCGCCCGGTGCACACCTACACCATGTCGAACGACATCCAGTACATCGAGCCCAAGGCTCGCGTGTACTAAGGAAGACGAAAAACGATGGCTCAGTTCACTCTTCCCAAAAACTCCAAGTACACCGAAGGCAAGTCCTGGCCGAAGCCGGCCGGCGCCACCAACGTCCAGGAATTCCGCATCTACCGCTGGAACCCGGACGACGGGCAGAACCCGCGCATCGACACCTATTACGTCGACCGGGACGATTGCGGCCCGATGGTTCTCGACGCGCTTTTGTGGATCAAGAACAACGTCGACTCGACGCTGGTCTTCCGCCGCTCCTGCCGTGAGGGCATCTGCGGCTCCTGCGCCATGAACATCATGGGCGGCAACACGCTGGCCTGCACGCTGGGCATCGACGATTGCGGGTCGGATTCCATCAAGATCTATCCGCTGCCGCACATGCCGGTGCTGAAGGATCTGGTGCCGGACCTGACGAGTTTCTTCGCCCAGCACGCCTCCGTCGAGCCCTGGCTCCAGACGGAGACGCCGGCGCCGGAGACCGAGTGGCGCCAGACGCCGGAGGAGCGTTCCAAGCTCGACGGCCTCTACGAGTGCATTCTCTGCGCCTGCTGCACCACCTCCTGCCCGAGCTATTGGTGGAACGGCGACCGGTTCCTGGGACCCGCGGCCCTGCTCCAGGCCTATCGCTGGCTCATCGACAGCCGCGACGAGAACACCGGCGAGCGCCTCGACAACCTGCATGATCCGTTCCGGCTCTATCGCTGCCACACGATCATGAATTGCGCCAACACCTGCCCCAAGGGCCTGAACCCGGCCAAGGCCATCGCCGAGGTCAAGAAGATGATGGTCGCGCGGGTGGTGTGACAGGACGAGACGCCTAGCGCGATCGCCAAGTTCTATTGTAACACTCCGGGCTGGGATGACACCACGCCCGGAGTTTTCTTATGCCGGTTCTGCTCGCAATCATCGGTGCCCTTGGGGCAGCTGCCTTCTGGTACTATCGCCTGCGCGACGTGGGGCGTGCCGCCCACGAAGTGGTCGATGCCGCCCAGCGCGTGCGCGGCGCCTATCGGCGTAAGCGATTCAGGACCAAGGCCGAGAGTTCACCCATCGAGGCCGTCGAGGACCCCGCTGCGGCCGCAGCCGCGATGCTCATTGCCCTGGCATCTGAGCAGGGCACCCTGAGCCTCGCCGCGGAGCGGGCGATCAAGGCCGAAATGGAGCAGGTCATGGGCCTGTCCTCGGTGGACGAGGTCTTCACCTTCGCCAGATGGGTCGCGGACCACGCGACCGATCCCAACACCCTGTCGCTCCGGTTCTCCAGGCTTTGGCTGGCGGCGCTGCAGCCTTCGGAGCGCATGGATCTCCATGCCATGGCGGCTCGCATCGCTGCCATCGACGGAGAGCCAACCCCGATCCAGGTCAACTGCCTCAAAATGCTGAAAGATCGTCTCGCCTTGACTCGAAGCTAATCTCTGCCATTTGACGGTAGCCCGCCCATCACGATCCCAAGAGTAAAGCACCTGCCGCGATGATGATGAAAAGTCGTTATGCCCTGACTGCCGCTCTGTGCTCCGCCCTCGCGCTCGGCGCATGCTCTTCGACCCGCCTCGGCGGACCGCCGGTCCGCGGCGCTGCGGCGGCGCCGATCACGGAGGCTCCTCCAGTCGAAGCCGTTCCGTCCGGGCCGATCGAGGCGTCCCCGCTGCCGCCGATCGCCGGCGCGCCCATCGCCCCCGGCATGACGGCTCCCCCGGCCGGCGGGACCGAGATCGCGGGCCTTCCGCCCGCGCCTCCGCCGCCAACCATCGGCGGGCCTGCCCCCGCGCCGGCTCCCGCCCCGGCTCCGACGAGCCGCACCGCCATGGTGGGCAACTGGAGCGTTCAGACCTCCGGGGGCTCCTGCCGGGTCCAGCTTTCCAGCTCTCCCGCGCTCGATCTCTACCGGGCCTCCGCGTCCGGTTGCTCCAACCAGGACTTGTCCAAGGTCAATGCCTGGGATTACCGCGACGGCGAGGTCTATCTCTACCAGACCGGCGGCTCGGTGACGGCGCGCCTGCGCGGATCCTCCTCGTCGCTCAGCGGCGTTCTCGCCAAGTCCGGCGCACCGCTCAGCCTGACGCGGTGATGATGAGCGAGCCCCCGTCATGGCCGGCCTTGTGCCGGCCATCTCGATTCTGAAAGGCCCGGGCTCTGCAAAAAGCGGGATCACCGGCACAAGGCCGGTGATGACGTGGTGGGTGAATGTATGGACGGCCAGACGCGAGAACGGCCGTTTTTCCAACCCTGCTGTCCTCAAGACGTTTGCGCTCCAGGGCCGGGAGGGGTATCGGTCATCCCGTGAACGACACGTCCTATTCCTCGCCTCAATCCATCACGTCCCGCTATCAAGCCCTGGTCACGTCGGGCGCCATCGAGCGCGATCCGGCGCAGGTCGCCCTGCTCAAGCGGCTCGATGCCCTCGCCGGGAGCCTCGCCAACCATCGTCTCGCGCGCAAGCCCAGCGCCCTCGGCTGGCTGTTCGGCAAGAAGAGCACGGAAACGCCCAAAGGGCTTTACGTCTGGGGCTCGGTCGGGCGCGGCAAGACCATGCTGATGGACCTGTTCTTCGAGGCGCTGCCCGTGCGGCGCAAGCGCCGGGTCCATTTCCACGCCTTCATGGCCGATGTGCACGGGCGCATTCACGAGTATCGGCAGAAACTGAAAAGCGGGATTGTCACGGGCGACGATCCCATCGCGCCCGTGGCGGACGCTTTGGCCCAGGAGGCCTGGGTGCTGTGCTTCGACGAGTTCACCGTCACGGACATCGCCGACGCCATGATCCTCGGGCGCCTGTTCACGGCGCTCTTCGCCCATGGGGTCGTGGTGGTCGCCACCTCCAACGTGGAACCGGACCGGCTCTACGAGGGCGGCCTCAACCGTTCGCTCTTCCTGCCCTTCATCGGGCTGTTGCAGGAGCGGATGACGGTGGTGAAGCTCGAGTCCCGCACGGATTTCCGGCTCGAGAAGCTCGCCGGAAGCCCGGTCTTCTATGCGCCGGCCGACAACCACGCTCACCTTGCGCTCACCCGCGCCTTCAAGAGCCTGACGGGCCGCGAGAGCGGCAAGCCGCTGACGCTGACGGTCAAGGGCCATCCCGTCGAGGTGCCCCAGGCGGCCGGCGGCGTGGCGCGCTTCTCCTTCGCAGATCTCTGCTCCAAGCCCCTGGGGGCCGCCGATTACCTTGCAGTCGCCGAGGAGTTCCACACGGTTGTTCTCGACAACATCCCGGCCATGTCCTTCGAGCGGCGCAACGAGGCCAAGCGCTTCATCCTGCTCATCGATGCCCTCTACGATGCCCATGTGAAGCTCCTCGCTTCC
This sequence comes from Microvirga lotononidis, assembly GCF_034627025.1. NCBI lineage: Bacteria > Pseudomonadati > Pseudomonadota > Alphaproteobacteria > Hyphomicrobiales > Methylobacteriaceae > Microvirga > Microvirga lotononidis. The sequence goes on from NZ_CP141048.1 coordinate 2,039,957, forward strand.
GCAGAGGCCGAGGTTCATGAGCTCTATCGCGCCGACAGCGGCCGCGAGGCGTTCGAGTTCGATCGCACGGTGTCCCGCCTCATCGAGATGCGCTCCGAAGAATACCTGTCCCTGCCGCATGGACGGGAAAAGTCCAGTAGTTCCGAAGGATTGGTCGAGACGTAACGCACGTGCGCACCCGATGGCCGCGTCAGCGAAAACGGGTCCGCACCATGCACTCGCGGCTCAGGCGAGGAACAGGCTCGCGACGAGGGCGATGACGGTCAGCCCCATGAGGCCTGTCGCGCCCCATCCGACCCCGGCGAGCCAGGCCTTGACCGTATAGTCCCCCAACACCCGCTTGCTGGTGACGACGCCCATCATCATGGCCATGATGGGGGCGGCCGCGATGCCGTTGATCACGGCGCTCCACAGAAGCAGCTTGATGGGATCGATGTGCGAGAGCGCCAGAAGAATGCCCAGGCATGTGGCGCCGCCGAGGATCAGGTAGAACCCGCGCGCATGCATGACGTTCAGTTCGAGGCTGCTGCGCCATCCGAAGGCATCGGCCACCGCATAGGCGGCGGAGCCGGCGAGAACCGGCACGGCCAGCAATCCGGTTCCGATGATGCCCGCAGCGAAGATGAAGAAGGTGAAGGGGCCGGCGATGGGGCGAAGAGCCTCGGCTGCCTGTGCGGCTGTCTGGATATCGGTGACCCCGCCCTTGTGCAGGGTGGCCGCGGTCGTGACGATAATGAAGAAGGCGACGAGGTTGGAGAACGCCATTCCGATCCAGGTATCGATGCTGATCTCGTTGAGCCGCACCTGCGCCCGTTGAGGCGAGCGCGTGAAGCTGTTGCTGTGCTTCAGCTTGTCTTCCTCCACTTCCTCGGCGGCCTGCCAGAAGAAGAGATAGGGGCTGATGGTGGTGCCGAGGATCGCGACGACGAGGAACCAGTAATCCGAGCTGAAGGAGAGACGCGGGATGAAGGTCGCCGTGAACACCTCGCTCCAGGGCACGTCGATGCTGAAGGCCGCCGCCACATAGGCGAAGAGAGCGAGCGTCAGGCCTTTGAGATAGGGCGCATAGCGCCTGTACGAGATGAAGACTTCGAATATGAGGCAGAAGAGGCCGAAGGCTGCGGCATAGGCGTGAGCGCGGCCGCCGGTCAGCATTCGCATGGCTTCGCCCATGGCCGCCAGATCCGCCGCGATGTTGATGGCGTTGGCGCCGCAGAGGAGGGCGATCAGCCCGAGCACGAGGGGGCGCGGATAGATGGCCAGGGCATTGGCCGTAATCCCGCGTCCCGTGATCGCACCGATGCGGGCGCTGATGATCTGGATGGCCGTCATGAAGGGTGTAGTCAGGAACACCGTCCACAGCAGGCCGAACCCTGTCTGGGCACCGGCCTGGGAATAGGTGGCGATCCCACTCGGGTCGTCATCGGCCGCACCCGTGATCAGGCCAGGACCCAGCAGGTTGAAGAGGGATCTGCGACGTCTCGGCACAGGTTTCGGCACATGGGACCTGCGAGCACTGATGATCCCGATATTAGGTGTGACGGAGGGCCGGCCCGTCAAGCGGATGCATTCTGGCCCCGCGGCCTCTCGTCATGCTAACGAGGCTCCTGACCGATCCCGCTTCACGCGAGGGGCCGTCCGCGGTCCGGATGTCATGAAGAACGTACGCCATACCATGCCGGTGGAGACGAGGCTCCTCGCCATTGCGGCCGATGAACTGCGCCGCCACGGCCCCAGGCACATCACCGTGGTCGGCATCGCCGACGCGGCCGGGATGACCCACGCCAATGTCTATCGCTACTTCGCCAACAAGGCGGCCCTCGTCGATGCGGTGGCCGGGCAATGGCTGCGGCGGATGGAGGCGACCATCGCGGATATCGCGGATTCCCCCGATCCGGCCGACGACAAGCTGGAGCGCCTGATCCAGGCCTGGGCGCGGATCCATCGGGATCTTTTGAAGGACGACAGGAACCTCTTCGACGTCTATTGCTCGGCCACCGAAACCTCCCGGCCGCTCATCCGCAAGCATCGGTCCCGGATGCGTGTCCTGATCGACCGGGTGCTGGACGAGGGGATCGCGACGGCCAAGTTCGACCCCCGCGACCGTGAGAAAGCACATGCCTTCGTCACGGATTCCGTCTATCGCTTCATCAATCCCTTGACCGTCCGGCTCGACGCCGACGTGCCCCAGGACATCCTCGACCAGCGTCTCGCGACCATGATCCGGGTCGTTCTGCGGGCCCTGGCGAACGGTAGCGTGTAACAACAGTTACAAAATTTGAAATTTGTAACACAAAAATTCGAGCAGTTCCCGAGGGCTCAAGCCCCTGTAAATGTACAGTATTTTCGAACCGTTAAGCTTAGCGAGACTTTCCCTGTGTCGGAAAGCCCTGCCTGTTAACCTTTTGGTCGCTTGATGGCGGCCCATCTCTCATGGCAAACAGCGCCACCTCAAAAAGGCGGCGCCTCGAATAAGGCTTCTGCCAAAACCCAAGGACAGACCATGGCCCGGAAAAAGATCGCGCTCATCGGTGCAGGCCAGATCGGCGGAACCCTCGCCCATCTCGTCGGCTTGAAGGAACTCGGCGACGTCGTTCTCTTCGACATCGCGGAAGGCATCCCCCAGGGCAAAGGTCTCGACATCGCCGAATCCGCGCCGGTCGATGGGTTCGATGCCAAGTACAAGGGCGCGAACGACTACGCAGCCATCGAAGGCGCCGACGTCATCATCGTGACCGCCGGCGTGCCGCGCAAGCCCGGCATGAGCCGCGACGACCTGATCGGCATCAACCTGAAGGTCATGGAAGCGGTGGGCAACGGCATCAAGCAATATGCCCCGAACGCCTTCGTCATCTGCATCACCAACCCGCTCGACGCCATGGTATGGGCGCTCCAGAAGTTCTCCGGCCTGCCGCAGAACAAGATCGTCGGCATGGCCGGCGTGCTGGACTCGGCCCGCTTCCGCCACTTCCTGGCCGAAGAGTTCAACGTGTCGGTCGAGGACGTGACCGCCTTCGTGCTCGGCGGCCACGGCGACGACATGGTGCCGCTGGTGCGCTACTCCACGGTCGCGGGCGTTCCGCTGCCCGACCTCGTGAAGATGGGCTGGACCTCGCAGGAGAAGCTCGACGCCATGGTCGAGCGCACCCGCAAGGGCGGCGGCGAGATCGTCAACCTCCTCAAGACCGGCTCCGCCTTCTACGCTCCGGCCGCCTCCGCCATCGCCATGGCCGAAAGCTACCTCAAGGACAAGAAGCGCGTCCTGCCCTGCGCGGCCTATCTCAACGGCCAGTACGGCGTGAAGGACATGTTCGTGGGCGTTCCGATCGTGATCGGCGAGAACGGCGTCGAGCGCATTGTCGAAGTCGAGTTCTCGGCCGACGAGAAGGCCATGTTCGAGAAGTCCGTCGCCTCCGTGCAGGGCCTCGTGGACGCCTGCAAGCAGATCAATTCGACCCTCGCTTAATCCTCAAACGTCATGGCCGGCTTCGGGCCGGCCATCCACGTCTTCAACCGCTGACGCGGAGAGAAACGAATGAACATCCATGAATATCAAGGCAAAGCGGTCCTGAAGGAATTCGGCCTGCCTGTCTCCCGCGGCAAGGCCATCTTCTCCGCCGACGAGGCGGAAGCCGCGGCACAAGAACTCGGCGGCCCGCTCTGGGTCGTGAAGTCCCAGATCCACGCGGGCGGTCGCGGCAAGGGCAAGTTCAAGGAAGCCGCCGCGGGCGAGAAGGGCGGCGTGCGCCTCGCCAAGTCCATCGACGAGGTGAAGGAATTCGCGCGTCAGATGCTCGGCAACACCCTGGTCACGGTCCAGACGGGCGAAGCCGGCAAGCAGGTCAACCGCCTCTATATCGAGGATGGTTCCGACATCGACACCGAGCTCTATCTCTCCATGCTCGTCGATCGCGCCACGGGCCAGGTCGCTTTCGTCGTCTCGACGGAAGGCGGCATGGATATCGAGCAGGTCGCTCACGACACTCCTGAGAAGATCCTGACCTTCTCGGTCGACCCGGCCACCGGCGTGATGCCCCATCATGGCCGCACGGTCGCCAAGGCGCTGGGCCTGAAGGGCGCGCTCGCCAAGGAAGCCGAGGATCTGGTGACCAAGCTCTACACGGCCTTCATCGCGAAGGACATGGAGATGCTGGAGATCAACCCGCTGATCATCACCAAGGACCAGCACCTCAAGTGCCTGGACGCCAAGATCTCCTTCGACGGCAACGCCCTCTATCGTCATCCTGAGATCCAGGAACTCCGCGACATCACGGAGGAGGACGAGAAGGAAATCGAGGCCTCCAAGTACGACCTCGCCTATATCGCCCTCGACGGCACCATCGGCTGCATGGTCAACGGCGCCGGCCTCGCCATGGCGACCCTCGACATCATCAAGCTCTACGGCGAGGAGCCGGCGAACTTCCTCGATGTCGGCGGCGGAGCGTCCGAGGAAAAGGTGACGGCGGCGTTCAAGATCATCACGGCCGACCCGAACGTGAAGGGCATTCTCGTCAACATCTTCGGCGGCATCATGAAGTGCGACGTCATCGCCCGCGGCGTGATCGCCGCCGTGAAGGCCGTCGGCCTGCAGGTCCCGCTGGTGGTGCGCCTCGAGGGCACCAACGTGGAAGAGGGCAAGCAGATCATCCGCGATTCCGGCCTCAACGTGATCCCGGCGGACGACCTCGACGACGCCGCCCAGAAGATCGTGAACGCCGTGCGCGGCGGAAAGTAAGGTTTCGAGCTGATGTCCATCCTCATCAACAAAGACACCAAGGTCATCTGCCAGGGCTTCACCGGCAAGAACGGGACCTTCCATTCCGAGCAGGCCATCGCCTACGGCACCAAGATGGTCGGCGGCACCTCGCCCGGCAAAGGCGGCTCGACGCACCTGAACCTGCCCGTGTTCGACACGGTCATGGAAGCACGCGAGAAGACCGGCGCCGATGCCTCGGTCGTCTACGTTCCGCCTCCGGGCGCGGCCGACGCCATCTGCGAGGCCATACAGGCCGAGATCCCGCTCATCGTCTGCATCACGGAAGGCATCCCTGTGCTCGACATGGTGCGCGTGAAGCGGGCGCTGGAAGGCTCCAAGTCGCGCCTCATCGGCCCGAACTGCCCCGGCATCGTGACGGCCGGCGAGTCGAAGATCGGCATCATGCCGGCCAACATCTTCAAGCCCGGCTCCGTCGGCATCGTGTCGCGCTCCGGCACGCTCACCTACGAGGCCGTGTTCCAGACCACCAATGAAGGCCTCGGCCAGACGACGGCGGTCGGCATCGGCGGCGACCCGGTGAAGGGCACCGAGTTCATCGAGATGCTCGACATGTTCCTGTCCGATCCCAAGACCGAGTCGATCGTCATGATCGGCGAGATCGGCGGCTCGGCGGAAGAAGAAGCCGCCGCGTTCATCGCCCGCGAGGCCAAGAAGGGCCGCAAGAAGCCGATGGTCGGCTTCATCGCCGGCCGCACGGCTCCTCCCGGACGCCGCATGGGCCATGCCGGCGCCATCATCTCCGGTGGCAAGGGCGGTGCCGAGGACAAGATCGCCGCCATGGAGGCCGCGGGCATCCGCGTGTCGCCGTCGCCGGCCCGACTCGGCAAGACCCTGGTCGAGGTTCTCAAGGGTCGATAACGAACAGGCCGCCCCGACGATGGGGCGGCCAAACAGCTTTTTGGATTGTAGGTTGCCATGGCACGCCAAGACGCCAACGAAAACTTCCTGAACACCGCTTTCCTCTATGGGGCGAACGCGTCCTATATCGAGGAGCTCCAGGCCCGCTATGAGAAGGATCCCAGCTCGGTCGACGCCGAGTGGCAGGCATTCTTCGGCGCCTTGAGGGACGACAAGCAGGCTGTCGAGAAGGCGGCCAACGGTCCCTCCTGGGAGAAGCCGAATTGGCCGATCCATGCCAATGGCGAACTGATCTCCGCCCTTGATGGCAACTGGGCCCAGGTCGAAAAGGCCGTGGGCGACAAGATCAAGGCGAAGGCCGAGGCCAAGGGCCCCGAGATCAGCCAGATCGACGTGCAGCAGGCGACCCGCGATTCCGTTCGCGCCATCATGCTGATCCGCGCCTATCGCGTGCGCGGTCACCTGCATGCGAAGCTCGACCCGCTCGGCATCAATCCGCTCCCGAACGACCAGGAGCTGCATCCGTCCCATTACGGCTTCACGGAAGCCGACTGGGACCGCAAGATCTTCCTCGACAACGTGCTCGGCATGGAGTTCGGCACGATCCGCCAGATCGTCGCGATCCTGGAGCGCACCTATTGCCAGACGCTGGGCGTCGAGTTCATGCACATCTCCGATCCGGTCGAGAAGGCCTGGATCCAGGAGCGCATCGAAGGTCCGGATAAGGAAATCATCTTCACCACGGAAGGCAAGCGCGCCATCCTCAACAAGCTTGTCGAAGCTGAAGGCTTCGAGAAGTTCCTGGATGTCCGCTACACGGGCACCAAGCGCTTCGGCCTCGACGGCGGCGAGTCGCTCATCCCGGCTCTCGAGCAGATCATCAAGCGCGGCGGCAATCTCGGCGTGAAGGAGATCGTGTTCGGCATGGCCCATCGCGGCCGTCTCAACGTTCTCACCCAGGTCATGGGCAAGCCGCACCGGGCCCTGTTCCACGAGTTCAAGGGCGGTTCCTTCGCGCCCGACGACGTGGAAGGCTCGGGCGACGTGAAGTACCATCTCGGTGCTTCTTCGGACCGCACCTTCGACGGCAACAACGTCCACCTGTCGCTGACTGCCAACCCCTCGCACCTCGAGATCGTCGATCCCGTCGTGCTCGGCAAGGTTCGCGCCAAGCAGGACCAGCATGGCTGCTCACCCGACAACCGCACGGCCGTGATGCCGCTGCTCATCCACGGCGATGCGGCCTTCGCCGGCCAGGGCGTGGTAGCGGAGTGCTTCGGATTGTCCGGCCTGCGCGGTCACCGCACCGGCGGCTCGATCCACTTCATCATCAACAACCAGATCGGCTTCACCACCGATCCGCGCTTCTCGCGTTCCTCGCCCTATCCGTCGGACGTGGCGAAAATGGTCGAGGCGCCGATCTTCCACGTGAACGGTGACGATCCCGAGGCTGTCGTGTTCGCCGCCAAGGTGGCGGCCGAGTACCGCCAGCGCTTCCAGAAGCCTGTCGTCATCGACATGTTCTGCTACCGTCGCTTCGGCCACAACGAGGGCGACGAGCCGGCCTTCACCCAGCCGCTCATGTACCGCAAGATCCGGTCGCATCCGGCGATCGTCGAGATGTATTCCAAGAAGCTCGTCGAAGAGGGCGTCGTCACCGAGGCCGAGGTCGAGGAGATGAAGTCGAGCTGGCGTTCGAAGCTCGATGCCGAGTTCGACATCGCATCCAACTACAAGCCCAACAAGGCCGATTGGCTCGACGGGCGCTGGTCCGGCCTCAAGGCGGTCCGCGAGGACCAGGACGATCCGCGTCGCGGTCAGACGGGCGTGTCGACCCAGACCCTGGAGCAGATCGGCAAGGCGCTCACCACGGTTCCGGAGGGCTTCCACGTCCACCGCACGATCCAGCGCTTCCTCGACAACCGCAAGAAGATGCTGGAGACCGGCGAAGGTCTCGACTGGGCCATGGCCGAGGCGCTCGCCTTCGGTTCGCTCCTGCTCGAAGGCCATCGCGTGCGCCTCTCCGGCCAGGACGTGGAGCGCGGCACCTTCTCGCAGCGCCACTCGGTTCTCACCGACCAGGAAAACGAGGAGCGTTACACCAACCTCAACCACATCAGCGAGAACCAGGCCCGCTACGAGGTCATCAACTCGATGCTGTCGGAAGAGGCGGTGCTCGGCTTCGAATACGGCTACACCCTGTCGGAGCCCAACGCCCTGACCCTGTGGGAAGCGCAGTTCGGCGACTTCGCCAACGGCGCCCAGGTGGTGTTCGACCAGTTCATCTCCTCGGGCGAGCGCAAGTGGCTGCGCATGTCCGGTCTCGTCTGCCTGCTGCCGCATGGCTACGAAGGGCAGGGGCCGGAGCATTCCTCCGCCCGCCTGGAGCGCTTCCTGCAGATGTGCGCCGAGGACAACATGCAGGTGGGCTACTGCTCGACGCCCGCCAACTACTTCCACATCCTGCGCCGCCAGCTGAAGCGCGACTTCCGCAAGCCGCTGATCCTGATGACGCCGAAATCCCTGCTGCGCCACAAGCGCTGCACGTCCAGCCTCGCCGACATCTCGGAGGGAACCTATTTCCACCGCGTCCTGCGCGACAGCGCGCAGGGTGCGTCCGAGGGCATCAAGCTGGTGAAGGACGACAAGATCCGGCGCGTGGTGATCTGCACGGGCAAGGTCTATTACGACCTGCTCGAGGAGCGCGAGAAGCGGGGCATCGACGATGTCTATCTGCTTCGCGTCGAGCAGCTCTATCCGTTCCCGGCCAAGTCCGTGGCGGCCGAGCTGTCCCGCTTCAAGAAGGCCGACGTGGTGTGGTGCCAGGAAGAGCCCAAGAACATGGGCTCCTGGATGTTCGTCGAGCCCTATCTCGAATGGGTGCTCAAGACGGCCGGCTCCAAGGTGGATCGTCCGCGCTACGTGGGCCGCCCCGCCTCCGCCGCCACCGCCACCGGCTTGATGTCCAAGCATACGGCCCAATTGCAGGCTTTCCTCGACGAGGCTTTCGCGGCTTGATCGCCGCGAAAGTTCTCTCCTCATTCCGAGGGGCTTAGCTCGAGCCCCGCAAGACCAAAGACGACCATGGCAACCGAAATCCGCGTACCCACCCTTGGCGAATCCGTGTCAGAGGCCACCATCGGCCGCTGGTTCAAGAAGCCCGGCGATCCCGTGAAGGCCGACGAGCCCGTGCTCGAGCTCGAGACCGACAAGGTGACCCTCGAGGTCAACGCTCCCGCGAGCGGCACGCTCGGCGACATCGTGGCTAAGGACGGCGAGACGGTGACTCCCGGCGCGGTGCTCGGCTCCATCGTCGAAGGTGGCGCAACGGCGGCTCCCGCGGCTGCGCCGAAGGCCGAGGCCACCAAGGCCGCTCCGGCACCCGCCGTTGCTGCTTCCGCTCCTGCCCCGGCTGCTGCTGCCCCCGGGGCCGCCAAGGACCACGGCCCGGCGGTCGCCCGCCTTGCGGCCGAGAGCGGCGTGAGCCCGGCGGGCGTCGCCGGCACCGGCAAGGACGGTCGCGTGACCAAGGGCGACATGCTCGCCGCCATCGCCACGGGTGGCGCTTCGGCTGCCGCGCCTGCCGCTCCCGTTCAGGTCCGCGCTCCCTCGGCGCCGGTCGATGCGGAACGGGAAGAGCGCGTGAAGATGACGAAGCTTCGTCAGACCATCGCGCGCCGCCTGAAGGACGCGCAGAACACCGCCGCCATGCTCACCACGTTCAACGACGTGGACATGAGCGCCGTGATGCAGCTCCGCAGCCAGTACAAGGACGTGTTCGAGAAGAAGCACGGCACCAAGCTCGGCTTCATGGGCTTCTTCACCAAGGCGGTGATCCAAGCGCTCAAGGACGTCCCGGCGGTGAACGCCGAGATCGACGGCCAGGATCTCGTCTACAAGAACTACTACCACATCGGCATCGCGGTCGGCACCGAGAAGGGCCTCGTGGTTCCCGTGGTGCGCGACGCGGACGATCTCTCGGTCGCCGGCATCGAGAAGCAGATCGCCGATTTCGGCCGCCGCGCCCGCGACGGCAAGCTCTCCATCGACGAGATGCAGGGCGGCACCTTCACGATCACCAACGGCGGCATCTACGGCTCGCTCATGTCGACGCCGATCCTCAACGCGCCGCAATCGGGCATCCTCGGCATGCACCGCATCGAGGAGCGTCCGGTGGTCCGCAACGGCCAGATCGTCGTGCGTCCGATGATGTATCTCGCGCTCTCCTACGATCACCGCATCGTCGACGGCAAGGAAGCCGTGACCTTCCTCGTGCGGGTCAAGGACGCGCTGGAAGATCCGGCCCGCCTCGTTCTCGACCTTTAATCGCAACACTTCGTCATGCCCGGCCTCGTGCCGGGCATCCACGCCTTTCGAGCCGGGCGGCTATCCCAAGACGTGGGTGGCCGGGACAAGCCCGGCCATGACGTTCAAGGGGATCACTCCCATGTCCTACGATGTTATCGTCATCGGCACCGGCCCCGGCGGCTACGTGGCCGCCATACGGGCCGCGCAGCTCGGCCTGAAGACCGCCGTCGTCGAGAAGCGCAAGACCCATGGCGGCACCTGCCTCAACGTGGGCTGCATTCCCTCCAAGGCCCTGCTGCACGCCTCGCACATGTTCGAGGAAGCGCGGGATCACTTCGCCGGCCTCGGCATCGGCGTGTCGGCGCCGACCCTCGATCTCAAGACCATGCAGGCCTTCAAGCAGGAAGGCGTCGACGGCAACACCAAGGGCGTCGAGTTCCTGCTTAAGAAGAACAAGATCGACGCCTTCATCGGCACCGCGCGCATCGCGGCTCCCGGCCAGGTTGAGGTGACGGGCGAGGACGGCTCGAACCAGATTCTCGAGACGAAGAACATCATCATCGCCACGGGTTCCGACGTGACGCGCCTGCCCGGCATCGAGATCGATGAGAAGATCGTCGTTTCGTCCACGGGCGCGCTCGAACTCGAGAGCGTGCCGAAGCGCCTCGTGGTCATCGGCGCGGGCGTGATCGGCCTGGAGCTCGGCTCCGTATGGCGCCGCCTCGGTTCCGAGGTCACGGTGGTGGAATATCTCGACCGCATCCTGCCCGGCATGGACGGCGAGGTCGCCAAGAACTTCCAGCGCATCCTGACCAAGCAAGGCTTCCAGTTCAAGCTCGGCTCCAAGGTCACCAAGGTCGAGAAGACCGCCACCGGCGCGACGCTCACCTTCGAGCCGGCCGCCGGCGGAAACCCTGAGACCATCGAGGCCGACGTGGTGCTCGTCGCCATCGGCCGCGTGCCCTACACGCAGGGCCTGGGCCTCGACCGGGTGGGCGTCCAGCTCGACAGCCGTGGCCGCATCCAGACGGATTCGCATTTCTCCACCAACGTCACCGGCATCTACGCCATCGGTGACGTGATCGCCGGTCCCATGCTCGCCCACAAGGCCGAGGACGAGGGCGTCGCTGTTGCGGAGATCATCGCCGGCAAGGCGGGTCACGTGAACTACGACGTGATCCCGAGCGTGGTCTACACGTTCCCCGAGGTGGCCTCCATCGGCAAGACCGAGGAAGAACTGAAGGCGGCGGGCGTCGCCTACAATGTCGGCAAGTTCCCCTTCACGGCCAATGGCCGCGCCAAGGTCAACCGCACCACGGACGGCTTCGTGAAGATACTGGCCGATGCGACCACCGACAAGGTGCTCGGCGTGCACATCATCGGGCCGGAAGCCGGCAACCTCATCCACGAGGCGGCGATCACCATGGAGTTCGGTGGATCCTCCGAGGATATCGCCCGCACCTGCCATGCGCATCCGACGCTCGCGGAAGCTGTGAAGGAAGCCGCTTTGGCGGTGGAGAAGCGCGCCATCCATATGTAACATGGATTCATGGCAAAGCTTCACTTCATCTACTCGGTGATGAACGCAGGCAAGACGACCCATCTCCTGCAGGTTCGTTACAACTACATCGAGAACGGCGGCCACGTGCTGCTGTTCACGAGCCTAATCGACGACCGGTTCGGCGTCGGCAAGGTGAAGTCGCGCATCGGCCTCGAGGCCGATGCGATTCCGCTGCGAAAAGACGACGATATCGCAGCCTTCGTGGCGGCGGAGCATGCCCGGAAGAAGGTGACGGTCGTCCTCATCGATGAAGTTCAGTTCATGACGGCCGACCAGGTCCGTCAGCTGGCCTGGATCGTCGACGAGCTGAAGATCCCGGTCATGGCCTATGGGCTGAAGAACAACGTGTACGGAACGCTGTTCAGCGACGCCATCGTGGCCATGATGGCGCTGGCCGAGGATTTCCAGGAAATCAAGCAGCTCTGCCATTGCGGCCGCAAGGCCACGATGATCCTGAAATACGACCGCAACGGCGAGGCCGTGCGCTCGGGCGAGGTGGTGGAGATCGGAGGCGAAGGCCGCTACGTGTCCGTCTGCCGCCCTCACTGGACGAAAGGCGACATCGGCCCCGCCGCGCGCCAGCTGCTGGCGCATCCCATCGCGGCGGAGTAGCCCACGAGCCGCCTCGTCATGACCGGCACAAGTGCGGTCATGACGAGAAAAGCTATTTCACCCGTGCCCGCGGATGCGCCGCGTTGAAGGCGTCCATCAATCGTGCCGCATCGACCTTCGTGTAGAGCTGCGTGGTCGAGAGCGAGGCGTGGCCCAGGAGCTCCTGGATTCCGCGCAGGTCGCCGCCCCTGGCGAGAAGATGAGTCGCGAAGGAGTGGCGCAGGGCATGGGGCGTGGCGCTGTCCGGCAGGCCCAATGCTCCGCGCAGCTCCTCGACGGCGAGCTGGATGATGCGGGGCGACAGAGGTCCGCCCCGCGCCCCGACGAAGAGCGGGCCCTCCGGCGGGATAGCATAAGGGCAGAGCTGAAGGTATTCCTCCACGGCGCGCTGGATCGGTGGAATGACCGGCACGCCGCGCATCTTGCCGCCCTTACCGGTCACCGTGATCGTGTCGACGCCGTTCACCGGGGCGTCGCGCCGCTGCAGGCCGAGCGCCTCCGAGATGCGCAGGCCCGCCCCATAGAGAAGCGAGAGCACGGCGGCGTCGCGGGCGAGGATCCAGGGCTTACGGTCTTCGGACGCACGCGTGTCGGCACTCGTCACCGCGACGGCCGAGGAGGCGGAGAGCGGACGCGGCAGGTTCTTGTCCACCTTCGGGGTGCGAATCGCCGCGAAGGCCGAGGCCGTGCCGTGGCCCTCCCGCTCCAGGTGGCGGGCGAAGGAGCGCAGGGCCGCGAGCTGGCGCATGAGCGAGCGGCTTCCGACCGAATCCATCCGCCGGGCCGCCAGGAAGGACCGGATGTCCATCGGCTTCAAGCCAAGGATCCCCTTGACGCTCGGCGGCTCGCCGAGATGGTTCGTGAGAAAGGCCAGGAACTGGCGCAGATCCCGCCCATAAGCCTCGACGGTTTTCCCTGAGAGCCGCCGCTCCTTGGCGAGCGAAGCAAGCCAGGCCATCGCCTCGCGGCGGGTGTCGTCCGCGCCGGGAAGGACCAGATCGAGAACATTTTGTGTGGCGCTGCTTGACATGAGTCCCATTTATGCAAGGGCAGAACCCTAACATTCACAGGTTAACTCCTTATCGATGACAAGCCGCATCGCCGATGTCCTCATCCCGCTGGCGCTGGACACGGCCTATTCCTATGCCGTGCCGGATGGCCTCGCCGTCGAGGAGGGCGATGTCGTGCAGGTGCCGCTCGCCAACCGCGAGGTAGCCGGGGTCGTCTGGGGCATGCGGGACGGGCAGGGGGGTAACCTCAAGAAGGTGACCGCCGTGATCGAGGCGCCGAACCTGTCGCCCAAGATGCGCAAGTTCCTGGACTGGATCGCCTGGTACACCCTGGCGCCGAAGGGCTCGGCCCTCGCCATGGGGCTGAAGATCCCGGACCCGGACCGGCAGGAGGTTGCCCGTGTGGGCGTGAAGCTCGCCGGCCCTTCGCCGAAGCGCATGACGCCCGCGCGGCAGAAGGTCATGGAGGTCGCCCAGGACGGAACGGTTCGGCTGAAAAGCGAGTTGGCCCATGCGGCCGGGGTCAGTGCGGGCGTGGTCAACGGTCTCATCGACGAGGGCGTCCTGGAGACCGTGACGCTCCTGGCCGAGCCGGTCGCCGAGATGCCCGATCCCGCCTTCGGCCATACGGCGCTCTCCGACGGCCAGCGGGAGGCGGCGGACACGCTCGTCGCCGCCATGGGCGAGGAGCACGCCCCCGTGCTTCTGCTCGAGGGCGTCACGGGCTCAGGAAAGACCGAGGTCTATTTCGAGGCGGTGGCGGAGGCCATGCAGCAGGGCCGGCAGACGCTGATCCTCATGCCGGAAATCGCCCTGACGGCCCAGTTCCTCGACCGCTTCGCCGCCCGCTTCGGCGTGAAGCCGGCCACATGGCATTCCGGCGTCACGGGCCGGAAGAGGGAGCGGCTCTATACGGCCATCGCGGCCAATGAGGTGAAGGTGGTGGCGGGCGCCCGATCGGCCCTGTTCCTGCCCTATGCGGATCTCGGCCTCATCATCGTCGATGAGGAGCACGAGACGGCCTACAAGCAGGACGACGGCGTCCATTACCATGCCCGCGACATGGCGGTGGTGCGCGGCAAGATCGAAAACGCCCCCGTGGTGCTGGCCTCCGCGACGCCCTCCATCGAGAGCCGGGTCAATGTGGAGCGTGGGCGGTATCGCCATGTGAAGCTGCCCGAGCGGTTTGGAGGGCGCTCCATGCCGCAGATCCGGGCCGTGGATCTGCGCAAGGAAGCCATCCCGAAGGGCCGCTGGCTCTCGCCGACCCTGGTGGCGGCCGTGGAAGATACGGTCGCCCGGGGCGAGCAGGCGCTGCTCTTCCTCAACCGGCGGGGCTATGCGCCGCTCACCCTCTGCCGGTCCTGCGCCCATCGCTACGAGTGCCCGAACTGTTCCTCCTGGCTGGTGGAGCACCGCTTCCGGCGTTCCCTGGTCTGCCACCATTGCGGCCATGTGGAACGGACGCCTCATGCCTGCGTGGAATGCGGCAGCGTCGATTCGCTGGTGCCCTGCGGACCCGGCGTGGAGCGAATCGCCGAGGAAGCCTCGGAGCTGTTTCCGGATAAGCGCTGCATCGTGCTGTCGAGCGACTTCCCCGGCGGCACGGAACGCCTTCGGGCAGAGCTGGCGGCCATCGCGGCGGGCGAGTTCGACATCGTCATCGGCACCCAGCTGGTCGCCAAGGGGCACAATTTCCCGCTCATGACCCTGGTGGGCGTGCTCGATGCCGATATCGGCCTCACCTCGGGCGATCCGCGCGCCGCCGAGCGCACCTTCCAGATGCTCCAGCAGGTCACGGGCCGGGCCGGACGCGGCGAGAAGCCGGGACGGGCGCTGGTCCAGACGTGGCAGCCGGACCATCCGGTGATCGCAGCCCTCATTTCCGGCGATGCCGAGCGGTTCTACGAGGAGGAAACCCGCGTCCGCGAGATGGCGGGCCTGCCCCCCTTCGGACGGCTTGCCTCCCTCGTCGTCTCGGCGGCCGAGCGCGAGGCGGCGGAAACCCATGCCCGCGCCATGGCCCTCGTGGCGGAACCGCCGCCGGGCGTGACGGTGCTCGGCCCCGCCGAGGCGCCGCTGGCCCTGATCCGTGGCCGCTATCGCTTCCGGCTCCTGGTGAAGACCGAGCGGGAGGTGGATCTCCAGGCTTATCTGAGAAGCTGGATGGCCCGCTGCCCGAAGATCCGCGGCAACACCCGCGTGTCCATCGACGTGGATCCCCAGAGCTTTTTGTAACTAAAGCGTTTTTGATCTGGGCTTGAAGCCATTCGGGTGGGCTGCGCGTTGACTGGGATATGGCCCAGGAGGCGAGCCATGCCCCAGCCCTATTCTCCTGATCTGCGTGAGCGCGTTCTGGTCGCCTGCGCACGCGGCGACCTTCCTCAGGTCGAGATCGCCCGCCGCTTCCAAGTTTGCCCGGCCACCGTGTCGAACTGGCGCCGCCAAGAACGCGAGGAAGGCCGGCGTGCTGCCAAGCCGCACAGCGGCGGCGTGCCTTCGCGCCTGGATGCGGCAGCTCTCGAGGTGCTGCGTCAGCTCGTGATCGAGGACAGTGACGCACTGCTGCGCGAGTACCGTGAGCGCCTGGCCGAGCGCACTGGCGTGACGGTGTGCCTGGCGGTGATCTGCGAGGCGCTCAAGCGCCTCAAGCTGCGTCCTAAAAAAAGACCCTTCGGGCGGCCGAGCAGGAGCGGCCCGAGGTTGCCGCCGAGCGCGAGGCTTACCGCCAGCAGATGAGCGTGCTTCCCGCGGAACGCTTGGTATTCCTGGATGAAAGCGGCGTCACCACCAAGATGGCGCGAACCCATGCGCGCGCTCCACGCGGGCAGCGGGCCTATGGGTCCATCCCGCTCGGCTCCTGGCAGCGGCTGACGGTGTTAGGAGCACTCGCCTGTGAGGGTCTAGTCGCCACGATGAGCATCGAGGCCTCGACTTCTACTTCCGTGCTGCTGGCTTATCTCGAGCAGATTCTAGTGCCGGCTCTCAAACGCGCCAAGCCGGATGCCATTCTGGTGATGGACAACCTGCGCCCGCATCACGCCACGGAGGTGCGGGATCTGCTCGATCAGGCTGGGATTGGACTGCTGTACCTGCCGCGGTACTCCCCGGAGTTCAACCCGATCGAGCCCGCCTGGGCCAAGGTGAAAGAGCGGCTCAAGGCGAAAGCGGCGCGCACTCTCGAAGCTTTGGAAGCAGAACTCAAACCCGCCCTCGACACCATCACTGCAAAAGATGCCCAAGGCTGGTTCAGGCACGCCGGCTATGCCCTACACTGAAACCAAAAGCGCTTTAGTCTGACTTGATCAAGGCAGATCCATAAATTGGAAGGCTATCCTCTTCACCGTTTCTAATCCGCTTGCCTACTCTTTGAATAGGCCAAGCTATGAGGTCGCCACTAAGGTGAAGTTCGAAGTCAAAGGGGGCATCCAGGCCCGCAGCCGGTGCGATCCACGAGCCACCCCTTTTTTGGCGGATAACCTCTCCCACGTAAGCACCTATAGCGAATGCCCAACGCACCGGATTTTCGACTAGGCAACCATTGGGATTGGGTTCACCGTTTGAACTTTGATTGGCCAGAAAACGATCTACTTCTTGAAGGCTTTCGAGCGAGAAGTCAGCTTCGTACCCAAGGGATTTCAGCTTAGAGGCTGCCCAATCCGCCGCTTCTTCAAGCATCGGTGAAGGATCGAGAATTTGGGATGTTCTGTCTCTACGACGAGAAATCCCTTTCAAAGCTCTGAATATCGACCACACAGGAGGCTCCCACACCAACGATAGATTGTCAGAGATACAACATATTGATGAAACAAAATATCATAAAGTAGGGACTCAGACCTTTCTCTGGACGAAGGCTACTTCTTATGGTCAGAAACGCCCCATGACCAAGATCGTCCACTGCATCCGCCACGGCCAATCGACCTTCAACGCCCACTACGCCGAGCATGGCGAGGATCCCGGGCATTTCGATGCGCGCCTGACCGAGCTCGGCCTGCGCCAGGTGGCCGAGCGGGCGCCCGAACTGCGCCCGAACCCTTATGAACTTATCGTGACCTCGCCGCTGACCCGGGCCATCCAGACCACCCTGGGTCTGTTCGCCGACCATCCGGCCCGGCCGACCATCCTGGTGGAATGCCTCCATCGCGAGCATCTGGAGAGCAGCTGCGATGTCGGCAGCGCCGTCTCTCACCTGTCGCGGGAGTTTCCCCACCTGTCCTTCGGGCATCTGGACGAGATCTGGTGGCACAACGAGGGCGAGATCAACGAGCGGGGCTTCGTCACCGAGCCGGCTCATCTGTTCGAGGAGCGGGTCGAGCGCTTCCGGGGCTGGCTCGCGGAGCGGCCGGAGACGATGATCGCCGTGGTCGGGCACGGCACCTTCTTCAGCAAGCTCACCGGCCGGTTCCTCGCCAATTGCGAGGTCGCCACCCTGGAGCTTTAGGGTCTTTCCGGCGTCACGCGGCCGAAAATGCCGGAGGGGGAAGGGGAGCTGCTTCCACCGAAAGGAGGCGGCTCTCGCCCTTTACCTTAATCGGCAACCCGGTTTTTTCCAGGCAAGACAGGGCCTAGCTCGCCTTGCGCCTCAGAAAAACCCATGCTAGTGCACCCTCGCCCGGCAGGTGGATTAGGCTTCCGCCCCAGGCTCATTTCCACACCTGACGGGTTTCCCGAGCGCCTCCTGCAGGCCGTCCCGGTCCGAGGCCCGTTAAGACACGAGAGAGACGGTTACGTGGCGCAAAGCGGTTCGCAAGAAGGACCCCTCCTGTCGGGCGTAGCATTGCGCTATGCTTCGGCGCTGTTCGAACTCGCCCGGGAAGCGAATGCCGTGGACGCCGTCGCCGGCGACCTGGCCCGCTTCGACCAGCTGATCCGCGGCAGCGACGACCTGCAGCGTCTGATCCAGAACCCTGTCTTCACGGCGGAAGAGCAGTCCGGCGCGATCGGAGCCATTCTCGACAAGGTCGGCATTTCTGGCCTCGCGGGCAATTTCATCCGCCTCGTCGCGTCCAAGCGCCGGCTCTTCGCGCTTCCCGACATGATCCGCGCCTTCCAGAACCTGGTGTCCGACGCGAAGGGGATCGTTCGGGCGCAGGTCGTCCTGGCGGAGGCGCCCTCCGACACCGTTCTCAACGAAATCAAGGCGGCGCTGCGCGACGTCGCCAAGGCTGACGTCTCCGTCGACGTCAAAATCGACCCGAGCCTCATCGGCGGTCTCATCGTGAAGATGGGGTCCCGCATGGTGGATGCCTCGGTGCGCACCAAACTCAATTCCATTCGTCTAGCGATGAAAGAGGTCCGCTGATGGACATTCGAGCCGCTGAGATCTCCGCGATCCTCAAAGAGCAGATCAAGAACTTCGGTACCGAGGCTGAAGTCACCGAAGTCGGGCAGGTTCTGTCCGTCGGTGACGGCATTGCCCGTTGCTACGGCCTCGACAAGGTCCAGGCCGGCGAGATGGTCGAATTCGAGAGCGGCGTGCGCGGCATGGCCCTCAACCTCGAGACCGACAACGTCGGTGTCGTGGTGTTCGGCTCCGACCGTGAGATCGCCGAAGGCCAGACCGTGAAGCGCACCGGCGCCATCGTGGACGTGCCGGTCGGCAAGGGCCTGCTCGGCCGCGTCGTCGACGCGCTCGGCAACCCCATCGACGGCAAGGGCCCGATCCAGGCCACCGAGCGCCGCCGCGTGGACGTGAAGGCCCCCGGCATCATTCCGCGCAAGTCCGTGCATGAGCCGATGGCGACGGGCCTCAAGGCGATCGACGCCCTGATCCCGGTCGGCCGCGGCCAGCGCGAGCTGATCATCGGCGACCGCCAGACCGGCAAGACCGCCGTCGCCCTCGACACGATCCTGAACCAGAAGCCGCTGAACCAGGGCAACGACGAGTCGCAGAAGCTCTACTGCGTGTACGTTGCCGTCGGCCAGAAGCGCTCCACGGTCGCCCAGTTCGTGAAGGTGCTCGAAGAGAACGGCGCGCTGGAATATTCCATCGTCGTCGCCGCGACCGCTTCCGATCCGGCTCCGATGCAGTTCCTGGCGCCCTTCGCCGGCTGCGCCATGGGCGAGTTCTTCCGCGACAACGGCATGCATGCCGTGATCGTGTACGACGACCTGTCGAAGCAGGCCGTCGCCTACCGCCAGATGTCGCTGCTGCTGCGCCGTCCGCCGGGCCGCGAGGCTTATCCGGGCGACGTGTTCTACCTTCACTCCCGCCTTCTGGAGCGCGCCGCGAAGCTCAACGACAGCCAGGGCGCGGGTTCGCTCACCGCTCTGCCGGTCATCGAGACGCAGGCCAACGACGTGTCGGCCTACATCCCGACCAACGTGATCTCGATCACCGACGGTCAGATCTTCCTCGAGACGGACCTGTTCTACCAGGGCATCCGCCCGGCGGTGAACGTCGGCCTCTCGGTGTCGCGCGTGGGCTCCTCGGCCCAGACGAAGGCGATGAAGAAGGTCGCGGGCAAGATCAAGGGCGAGCTGGCTCAGTACCGCGAAATGGCGGCCTTCGCCCAGTTCGGCTCCGATCTCGACGCCACTACGCAGCGCCTGCTGAACCGCGGTTCGCGCCTGACCGAGCTCCTGAAGCAGCCGCAATTCTCGCCGCTGAAGATGGAAGAGCAGGTCGCCGTGATCTATGCCGGCGTGAACGGCTACCTCGACAACCTGCCGCTCAACCGGGTGCGCGCGTTCGAAGACGGCCTGCTCTCGCTCCTGCGCGGCAAGCACGCCGATATCCTCGAAGCCATCCGCGCTTCGAAGGACCTGTCGAGCGACTCGGAAGCGAAGCTCAAGGACGTCGTCCAGAACTACGCCAAGTCTTTCTCGTAAAGGCTTGGGTTCTCATACAGATCGAACCGGGATACCGGAGAGGTAGGGCTGCTCGATGCCGAGCTTGAAAGACCTTCGTAACCGCATCGCCTCGGTCAAGGCGACGCAGAAGATCACCAAGGCCATGCAGATGGTGGCCGCCGCGAAGCTGCGCCGCGCGCAGACCGCGGCGGAAGCCGCGCGTCCCTATGCGGAGCGTATGGCGGTGGTGCTCGGCAACATCGCGTCCGGCATCACCGTCGGGCCGGAGACGCCGCGTCTTCTGGCCGGGACCGGCTCCGACCGCGTTCATCTGCTGATCGTCTGCACCGCAGAGCGTGGCCTCTGCGGCGCCTTCAACTCCTCGATCGCCCGTCTCGCCCGCGACCATGCCAATCGGCTGCTCGCCGAAGGCAAGACGGTGAAGATCGTCTGCGTCGGCAAGAAGGGCTACGACATCCTGCGTCGCCAATTCGCCGAGCAGATCATCGAGTTCGTGGACCTGCGCTCCGTGCGCCAGATCGGATTCGAGCAGGCGGACATGATCGCCCAGAAGGTGCTCGCCCGCTTCGAAGCCGGCGAGTTCGACGTGGCGACCCTGTTCTACTCGCGCTTCCGCTCGGTGATCGCCCAGATCCCGACCGCGCAGCAGATCATCCCGGCCCAGATCGAGGCCAGCGCCGGCGCGCCCGACGCGGTCTACGAGTACGAGCCCGAGGAAGGCGAGATCCTGACGACGCTCCTGCCGCGGAACCTCACCGTGCAGATCTTCCGCGCGCTGCTCGAGAACGCCGCTTCCGAACAGGGCGCCCGCATGAGCGCCATGGACAACGCGACCCGCAACGCGGGCGAGATGATCAAGAAGCAGACGATGACCTACAACCGGTCGCGTCAGGCGATGATCACCAAGGAACTGATCGAAATCATTTCGGGCGCCGAAGCGCTCTGACGAATCCGAGAGGAGCCAATCATGGCCAACACCGCTACCACTGCCGGTAAAGCGACCGGTCGCATCACCCAGGTCATCGGCGCCGTCGTCGACGTGCAGTTCGAAGGCCACCTGCCGGAGATCCTCAACGCTCTCGAGACCACGAACGGCGGCACCCGCCTCGTGCTCGAAGTGGCTCAGCAGCTCGGCGAGAGCACCGTGCGCTGCATCGCCATGGACACCTCCGAAGGTCTCGTCCGCGGCCAGGAAGTCACCGACACCGGCGCGCCGATCTCGGTGCCTGTCGGAGCCGCCACCCTCGGCCGCATCATGAACGTCATCGGCGAGCCGGTGGACGAAGCCGGCCCGATCGTCGGCGAAGGCACCCGCGCCATCCACCAGCCCGCTCCGTCCTATGCCGAGCAGTCCACCGAGGGCCAGATCCTCGTGACGGGCATCAAGGTCGTCGACCTGCTCGCTCCCTACGCCAAGGGCGGTAAGATCGGCCTGTTCGGCGGCGCCGGCGTCGGCAAGACCGTGCTGATCATGGAGCTCATCAACAACGTCGCGAAGGCGCACGGTGGTTACTCCGTGTTCGCCGGCGTCGGCGAGCGTACCCGCGAGGGCAACGACCTCTATCACGAGATGATCGAGTCCAAGGTGAACGTGGATCCCCGCGAGGCAGGCTCTGCCGCCGGCTCCAAGTGCGCCCTCGTGTACGGCCAGATGAACGAGCCCCCGGGCGCCCGCGCGCGCGTCGCGCTTACCGGCCTGACCGTCGCCGAGAACTTCCGCGACCAGGGCCAGGACGTGCTGTTCTTCGTGGACAACATCTTCCGCTTCACCCAGGCGGGCTCCGAGGTGTCGGCCCTTCTCGGCCGTATTCCTTCGGCCGTGGGCTATCAGCCGACCCTGTCCACCGACATGGGCGCCCTGCAGGAGCGCATCACCACCACCACCAAGGGCTCAATCACCTCGGTGCAGGCCATCTACGTGCCCGCCGACGACCTGACAGACCCGGCCCCGGCGACCTCCTTCGCCCACCTCGACGCCACGACCGTGCTGTCGCGTTCGATCGCCGAGAAGGGCATCTACCCGGCGGTGGACCCGCTCGACTCGACCTCGCGCATGCTCTCGGCCGCCATCGTCGGCGAGGAGCACTACAACGTCGCCCGTCAGGTCCAGCAGGTGCTGCAGCGCTACAAGGCGCTCCAGGACATCATCGCGATCCTGGGCATGGACGAGCTGTCCGAAGAGGACAAGCTCACCGTCGCCCGCGCCCGCAAGATCGAGCGCTTCCTCAGCCAGCCCTTCCACGTGGCCGAAGTGTTCACCGGCTCGCCCGGCAAGCTCGTCGCGCTCGAAGACACCATCAAGGGCTTCAAGGGTCTGGTCGAGGGTCAGTACGACCACCTTCCCGAGGCTGCCTTCTACATGGTCGGCACCATCGACGAAGCCGTCGAGAAGGCCCAGCGCCTCGCTGCCGAAGCGGCTTAATCGCCATCAAGCACCATCCCGGAGCCGTGTCCGCACGCTCCGGGATGTTCTTGTCCAAAAGACCTTTTCAAAGCGTATCTCCCAAACGATTCCCGGCCGTTCACCGGTCACGGGATGACGAGGAGCTCAGATGGCTACCTTCACTTTCGAACTCGTCTCTCCCGAGCGCGTGCTGTTCTCCGGCGAGGTCGACGCCGTGGTGCTGCCGGCGACCGAAGGCGACATGACGGTTCTGGCCGGCCATTCGCCCGTGATGACGACCCTGAAGACCGGGTTCCTCGTCGTCACCAGCACACCCGGTAACGGCCGGCGTGTTCTCGTTCGCGGCGGCTTCGCCGACATCAGCCAGAACGGCCTCACGGTCCTCGCCGAGCGCGCGCTCCCGGAGGAAGAGATCACCCAGGATATCCTCGACCAGGAAATCCTGACCGCCGAAATGCACTATGACGCGGCAACCGAGCCGGCCGCGAAGCACGTGGCCGAAGCGGCCATCGCGCAACTCCGCGAAGCCAAGGCTGCGCTGAACTTCTGAACCTGAAACAACCCGGCCCCAAGCCGGGTTTTTCTTTCATGGAACCTGTCGCGCCGCTCATTCTCACGCTCCAGTTCGACGAACGATCCTTCGCCTTCTTCGATGCGCAGCGACGGCGCTATTTTCCGCCCCAGCGGAACTTCATCCCGGCCCACCTGACGCTGTTTCATGCACTGCCCGGCGAGCACCTGTCGCGGATCGAGCAGGACATCGAGACCAGCTCTTCGCACCACTCATCTTTCACGCTCGACGTTACGGGCCTGCGGCCCCTCGGACGTGGCGTTGCCTACGCCCTCGCATCCACGGAACTGACGGCACTGCGCCGCGAACTCGCCCTCTGCTGGAACGACTGGCTCAAGCCACAGGACCGGCAGAACCACCAGCCGCACGTGACCGTGCAAAACAAGGTCCACCCATCTGCCGCCTGGGCTCTGCTGGACGAACTGCGCGACGGATTCAAGCCCTTCCGGGTCGAGGCCAGAGGGTTGGACCTGTGGTGGTATCGGGGAGGGCCGTGGGAGAAGGTGCGGAGTTTTGGATTTTCCCGGTGATATCAACCTCACGCCATCCCGGTGCACGAGGTGCGGGAAGGGGATCCATCGCGTTGCGCCTGATCGTGGATTCCCTTCCTCTCCGCTGACGCTCCAGCCGGGGATGGCACGCACGACGTCTTGGCCGGGCTTGTCCCGGCCATGCCGATTCGTTGAAGCACCGCGTTTTCCTGATCGAGATCACCGGCACAAGGCCGGTGATGACGTTAGGGTAGGTACGCCCGGCGTGACGTGGTGAGGACCGTATTGCAGAATGTGTCCCCTCGTCAGGCCAGAAAAGCGAGCACGTGAGTGCTCACTCCCCCATGGCGATCAGGTTGGCATTTCCGCCCGCGGCCGCCGTGTTGATCGTCACCGTCTGTTCGGTGGCGAAGCGCAGGAGGTAGTGCGGGCCGCCGGCCTTCGGACCCGTGCCGGAGAGCCCGTGCCCGCCGAAGGGCTGCACGCCGACCACCGCGCCGATCATGTTGCGGTTCACATAGACGTTGCCGACGGACAGGGCCTGCACGACCCGCGCGACCGTCGCGTCGATCCGCGAATGCACGCCGAGCGTCAGCCCGTAGCCGGTGCCCTCGATGGCGCGCAGCACATCCTCCAGGCGGTCCGCCTTGTAGCGCACCACATGCAGGACCGGGCCGAACACCTCCTGGGCGAGATCATGCGGCCTGTCGAGCTCGAAGATATGCGGCGCCACATAGGTCCCGGTCGCGGGCGCCTCTCCGGCATAGCGCACTTTCGCCGCGCGCTTCATCGCCTCGATATGCGCGTCCAGCTTGTCCTTCGCCTCCCGGTCGATCACGGGACCCACATGGGTCGAGACCTCGCGCGGATCGGCGATCTTCAGCTCGCGGGCATTG
The DNA here is from genome assembly GCF_034627025.1 of Microvirga lotononidis. Classification (NCBI taxonomy): domain Bacteria; kingdom Pseudomonadati; phylum Pseudomonadota; class Alphaproteobacteria; order Hyphomicrobiales; family Methylobacteriaceae; genus Microvirga; species Microvirga lotononidis. The sequence goes on from NZ_CP141048.1 coordinate 2,064,258, forward strand.
CCGGCGATCATCTCGATCATGCGGTCGGCCACGTCGTCCTGGACGCAGAGCAGGCGCAGGGCCGAGCAGCGCTGTCCTGCCGAGCGGAAGGCCGACATCACCACGTCGTCGGCCACCTGCTCGGGCAGGGCGGTCGCATCCACGATCATCGCGTTGATGCCGCCCGTCTCGGCGATCAGCGGCACGATGGCCGCATCCTTGTTCGCGAGTGTGCGGTTGATGATGCGGGCGACCTCCGTCGAACCGGTGAAGACCACGCCCGCCACGTCCTTGTGTTCCACGAGGCGCGCGCCCACGCGCCCGTCGCCCGGCATGAGATGAAGGGCCGTCTTCGGCACGCCCGCCTCGTGCAGGATGCGCACGGCGAGATCGGCGATCAGCGGCGTCTGCTCGGCGGGCTTAGCCACCACGGCGTTACCCGCCATCAGGGCGGCGCTGACCTGGCCGAGGAAGATGGCGAGCGGGAAGTTCCACGGCGAGATCGCCACAAACACGCCGCGACCGCGCAGGCGCAGCACGTTGCTCTCGCCCGTCGGCCCCGGCATCGTGTCGCCCGCACCAAAAAGCGTGCGGCCCTGGACGGCGTAATAGCGCAGGAAGTCGATCGCCTCGCGGACCTCGGAGAGCGCATCGTCGAGGGTCTTGCCGGCCTCCACCTGCAGGAGGTGAAGCAGGGCGCCGCGCCGCTCTTCCAGGAGATCGGCTGCTCGTTGCAGTGCCTGAGCCCGGGTCTTGGCATCCGTGCGGCTCCAGTTGACGAAGCCGGCCTGCGCGGCCGCCATCGCGCGGTCGGCCACCTCCGGCGCCGCTTCCGTCACCTGGCCGACCACGGTCGTGCCGTCGATGGGGCTGACGACCGGGCGTGCCGCGCCCGACGCCGCCTTGCCGTCGATCAGCGGCTCGGCCTTGAAGCTCTGCTGCCGTCCCTTCTCGATCTCGGCGAGAAGCGCATCGAGCGACGCCCGATGACCGAACTCCACGCCCCTCGAATTCGCGCGCTCTGGCCCGTAGAGATCGCGGGGCAGTGGCAGCTTGGGATGGCGCGCCTTGTCGGCCGACACGATGATGTCGGCAGGGCGCTTCAACAGCGCCTCGACCGGCACGTTCGGATCGGCCGCCACCGACACGAAGGACGAGTTCGCACCGTTCTCCAACAGGCGTCGCACGAGATAGGCCAGTAGGTCGCGATGGCCGCCCACCGGCGCATAGGCGCGGCAGGCGAGGCCCGGATTGTCCTCGAGCAGGCGCGCATAGAGCGCCTCGCCCATGCCGTGCAGGCGCTGGAACTCGTAGCCTTCGGTGCCGCCGGCGCGCTCGATGATGGACGCAACGGTGAGCGCATTGTGCGTGGCGAATTGCGGATAGATGCGCGGGCGCAAAGCCAGCATCTTCTCGGCGCAGGCCATGTAGTGCAGGTCCGTCATCGCCTTGCGGGTGAAGACCGGATAATCGTCGAGCCCGCGCTCCTGGGCCCGCTTCACCTCCGTGTCCCAATAGGCGCCCTTCACGAGACGCACCATCAGCTGGCGGTCGTATTTCTCGGCCATGGCCGCGATGGCATCGACCACGGAGCCGGCACGCTTCTGGTAAGCCTGAATGGCGAGCCCGAAGCCCTTCCAGCCGGCGAGCGAGGAATCGGCCAGCACGGCCTCGATCACCTCGAGGGACAATTCGAGCCGGTCGGCCTCTTCCGCATCGACCGTGAAGTTGAGATCGTAGGATTTCGCCTTTTGCGCCAGCGCGATCACGAGCGGCACCAGCTCGCGCATCACCCGCTCACGGCTCGTGGCTTCGTAGCGCGGATGGAGGGCCGAGAGCTTCACCGAGATGCCGGGACGGTTCGGCAGCGGCTCGTTGCCCGCCGAGCGGCCGATGGCGTCGATGGCGGAGGCATAGGAATCGAAATAGCGGCGCGCATCCTCGGCCGTGCGCGCGCCTTCGCCCAGCATGTCGAAGGAGTAGCGGTAGATCCGGCCCTTGGACGAGGTGGCGCGCTTGAGCGCCTCCTCGATGGTTTGGCCGAGCACGAAGTGATTGCCCATGACCCGCATGGCTTGGCGGGTGGCGGTGCGCACGGCCGGCAGACCAAGGCGCTTGGTGAGTTGGCCCAGGATGCTCTCCGGGGTCTCGCCGGGCTGGATGATCCGAGCAGTGATGCCGAGCGCCCAGGCCGAGGCCGAGACCAGGAAGGCATCGGACTTGGCCTCGTGCCCGGCAAAATCGGCTTGTCCCAGCTTGTCCTCGATCAGCCGGTCGGAGGTGGCGGCATCCGGCACCCGTAGCAGGGCCTCGGCGAGGACCATGAGGGCAAGGCCCTCCTTGGTGGACAGCGCATATTCCCGCAGCATCTCCTCGACGCCGCCGAGCCCGCCGCCCTTGGCGCGAATCGCCTCGATCAGGCGGGTGGCCTGCTCGTCCACGCGCTTCTCGCGTTCCGGCGAGAGACGGGAACTCGCCAGCAGGCGGGTCGCAAGGGCCTTGTCGTCTTCGGCGAAGGGCGGGTTGAAGGGCAGGGGGGCAACGGGGGCAGGGCTCATCGATAATCCTCTGGATATTATCCCGGAATATATGGAGCCGCCGGCCGTGTTTCGATGGCGAAATTGACGGTCTCGCCTTATGAACGGCGGCAAGATCGTAGAAAGACCGTGAAAATGACGGATTTGGACAGGATCGATCGCAAGATCCTCAAGGCGCTTCAGGCCGATGGCCGCATCGCCACCGTGGAGCTGGCCGAAAAGGTGGGGTTGTCGCCAACCTCCACGGGGGAGCGCGTCAAGCGCCTCCAGCGCGAAGGGGTCATCGCCGGCTACGGGGCCCGGCTCGATCCGCACCGGCTCGGGCTCGAACTGCTGGTCTTCGTGGAGGTCTCCCTCGACAAGACGACGCCCGACGTGTTCGAGAAATTCGCCGCCGCCGTGAAGCGGGCGCCGGAGGTCCTCGAATGCCACATGGTGGCGGGCGGCTTCGATTATCTGGTCAAGACCCGCGTGGCCGACATGGCCTCCTATCGCCACTTCCTCGGCGAGATCCTCCTGGCGCTCCCGGGCGTGAAGGAAACCCGCACCTATGCGGTGATGGAGGAGGTGAAGAGCGACGGGATGCTGCCGGTGTGAGGGTCGGGGCGTCCTCTTACGTCATCACCGGCCTCGTGCCGGTGATCCCGATGGGTTGAGGCGCAGCGCTTCACGGAAACGAGATGGCCGGCGCAAGGCCGGCCATGACAGGACAGAAATGCCTTACCCGGAAATCGTCTCCGGCTCGTTCTTCGTCTTCCAGAGCGAGAACACGACGCCGCCGGCGATCAGGGCGAAGGTGACGCCGAGCGAGATCGTGGGATCGAGCTTGCCGACGAGCTGGTTCCAGAAGATCTTGCCGCCGATGAAGACGAGAACCAGGGCCAGCGCATATTTCAGGTAGTGGAACCGGTGCACCATGGCGGCGAGCGCGAAGTAGAGCGCGCGCAGGCCGAGGATCGCCATGATGTTCGCCGTATAGACCACGAAGGTGTCCGTCGTGATGGCGAAGATTGCCGGTACCGAATCGACCGCGAAGATCAGGTCGGCCACGTTGATCACCACCAGGGCGAGGAAGAGCGGCGTCGCCCAGGTGACGATCCGGCCTGTCTTCGGATCGGGCTCCCGCACGAAGAAGCGCTGTTCGTGCAGGCGGTCCGAAACCCGCATGTGCCGGCGCAAGAAGCGCACCATGGCGTTGTTGTCGATGTTCGGCTCGCTCTCGGGCACGAGCAGCATCTTGACGCCGGTCACGATGAGGAACGCGCCGAAGAGATAAAGCATCCAGGCGTATTCCTGCACGAGCGCCGCGCCCACGGCGATCATGATGCCGCGCAGGACGATGACGCCGATGATGCCCCACACGAGGGCCCGGTACTGGTATTTCCGGGGGATGGCGAAATAGCTGAAGATCAGCGAGATCACGAAGACGTTATCGATGGACAGGGACTTCTCGATGAAGAAGCCCGTGAAATAGGCGACGCCCGCATGGCTGCCGTCCTGCGTCACTAGGAGGCCGGTCTCGAACGACCACCAGATATAGGCGCCGAAGAGCGCCGCGATACCGATATAGAAGGCGGACAGGAGAAGACTCTCCTTCACGCCGAGTTCCCGGTCCTTCCTGTTCAGGACACCGAGATCGAAGGCGAGAAGAAACACGACAAGGCTCAAGAAAGCCGTCCACATCCAGACGGGCTTTCCCAGCCATTCCACGAGCAGGAATTCTGGCATAACCGGACCTATGATTGCTTTTCGTACAAGCATCGGCTCCGACATCACAGTCGTGCGCGCACGTCCTGCCAGAGGGGCCCGGTCGCCGATGGAGGTCACGTGGGGAGCCCTGCCGCGACCGTCAAGGGTTCCGGGTCATAGCTCGTCTGCTCAATTTTCCGTCAGATGCCTGCCCCAGGGGCAGTGATGCCTGGGCAAGAGACTTGACCCGGAGGGCGGATCTGGTTGCATGGTCAAGAACCGGGCAGGCGTCCAGGAAGAGCGCCACAAAGCTCCCGACCATAAAAAAGCAGAGGTGACGGTAATGTTTGCGGATCGTGCGACGAAGGCGGCGTGGATCAGGGGGATGCTGGCCGGGGCGGCCGTGCTTCTCGGGTCCGCCGCGGCCCAGGCTCAGACCCCGGTGCGGTTCTCCCTGGACTGGCGCTGGGAGGGGCCGGCCGCGCCCTTCGCCGTGGCGATCGACAAGGGCTACTTCAAGGCCGAGGGTCTCGACGTGACCATCGACCCGGCTGCGGGCTCCCGCGAGCCGATCTCGCGCGTGGCGTCGGGTACCTACGACGTGGGCTTCGGCGATGTGAACTCTCTCGTGCGCTTCCGCGACGAGAATCCCGGCACGGACATCAAGGCCGTGATGGTGATCTACGACCGGCCGCCCTTCGCCATCATCGGACGCAAGAGCCGCGGCGTCACCAAGGACGTGTCGAGCCTGCAGGGCCGAAAATTCGGTGCTCCGGCGGCGGACGGCGCCTACGCGCAATGGCCGATCTTCAAGGCCGTCAACAAGATCGACGATTCCACCATGAAGTTCGAGAATGTGGGCTTTCCGGTCCGTGAGCCCATGCTGGCGCAGGGCGAGGTCGATGCGGTGTTCGGCTTCTCGATGTCGTCCTACATCAACCTGAAATCCCGCGGCGTGCCGGCGGACGACATCGTCGTGCTGCTCATGAGCGATTACGGCGTCGATCTTTACGGCAACACCATCATCGTGTCGCAGAAGTTCGCCCAGGAGAAGCCGGAGGCCGTGAAGGGCCTGCTGCGCGCCATCATGAAGGGCGTGCAGGACACGGTGAAGGATCCGTCGAGCGCGGTGGATTCGGTGATCAAGCGCAACGACGTGGCCAAGAAGGACGTGGAGCTCGAGCGCCTCAAGATGGTGCTGGAGCAGAACATGATCACGCCCTGGGTGAAGGAGAACGGCTTCGGCGGCATCGACAAGGACCGCTTCGCCAAGGCCCTCGACCAGATCGGCCTGACCTTCACCTACAAGGCGAAGCCCGAAGTCGGCGCCGTGTTCACGGAGGAATTCCTCCCCGCGGCCGACCAGCGCAAGGTGAATTGATCCCGCAAGCCCGGCTGCTCAACAGCCGGGCTCTTCTTTTGGCTCGCCGGCTTCCTGTCATGAAACCCTTTGTCGATATTCACGACGTCACCCACGTCTATGCGCGGGCCGAGGACGGACTGCCTGCGGTCAGGAACCTCACCCTCAAGGTAAACGAGGGCGAGTTCGCCGCCATCGTCGGCCCTTCCGGCTGCGGCAAGTCCACTCTCATGAAGCTCGCCACCGGGCTGCAGTTCCCCCGCGAGGGAACGGTCATCGTCGATGGCAAGCAGGTGGGAGCTCCTGTCAAGCTCGCTGGCATGGCCTTCCAGAATCCTACCATGCTGCCCTGGCGCACCACCCTCGACAATATTCTCCTGCCGCTCGAGATCGTGGAGCCGCACCGCTCGCGCCTGCGTCGCCACAAGGCAGAGTACGTGGCCAAGGCAGAGGCTCTGCTGGAGCAGGTCGGCCTGAAGGGCCAGGGGCACAAATTTCCCTGGCAGCTCTCCGGCGGGATGCAGCAGCGCGCCTCCCTCTGCCGCGCGCTGATCCATGAGCCGAAGCTCCTGATGCTCGACGAGCCCTTCGGCGCGCTCGACAGCTTCACACGCGAGGAATTGTGGTGCGTGATGCGCGACCTCCATGCGGCCCAGAAGGTCACGATCATTCTCGTCACCCACGATCTGCGCGAGGCCGCGTTCCTGTCGGATCGGATCTTCTGCATGAGCGCGCGCCCGGGCCGGATCGTCGCCGAGCGGGAAGTGGAGTTTCCGCGGCCGCGCGATCTCGAGATCGCCTACGCGCCGGAATTCTCTGCCCTGGTCCATGAATTGCGCGGGCATATCGCGCAGGCGCGCAAGGCGGCTTGAAACCCATGAAAACCAAGAACCAGCTTGCCCTTGCTCCCTGGATCTTCACCATCGGGTTCTTCGTGCTGTGGGAGATCGTCTGCCGCGTCCTGAAGGTGTCGAGCTTCATCCTTCCGGCGCCCTCCACGATCCTTCTCGCCGTGTGGGAATACCGGACCCAGCTCGCCTATCACGCCATGCATACCCTCTGGATGACGCTGGCCGGTTTCGGCCTCGCGGTCGCGTTCGGCCTGCTCCTCGGCATGGTGCTCGGCTCCTCGCGGCTCATCAATGCGGGGTCCTATCCGCTGCTCGTGGGCTTCAACTCGATCCCGAAGGTGGCCGTGGTGCCGATCCTCGTGTTCTGGTTCGGGGTCGGCTGGGTGCCGCCAGTGATGACGGCTTTCCTGATCTCGTTCTTCCCCATCGTGGTGAACGTGGCCACCGGCATCTCCACGGTGGAACCGGAAATGGAGGACGTGCTGCGGGCGCTCGGCGCCTCGAAGCGCGACATCGTGCTCAAGGTCGGCGTGCCCCGCGCCATGCCGTATTTCTTCGGCTCCCTGAAGGTCGGGATCACGCTCGCCTATGTGGGCTCCGTCATCGGCGAGCAGAACGCGTCCAATGTGGGCATCGGCAACCTGCTCACCCGTGCCTCGGCAGCCTTCGAGGTGCCGCTGGTGTGGGCGGCCCTCCTGGTGCTCGCGGTTTTGGGCGTCGTCATGTACGCGATCACGGCCTATGTGGAGCGCTCCATGACCGGCTGGGCGCAGCGCTCGCAGATGGCCGCGTAGGCACAGAGCGGCGCGTCCGCGCTCACTGATCCGGCAAGGCCGCGCCCGCCTTGTAGCCTTCCGTGAGGCTCCAGGTCATGGTGACCTTGACGCTGCCCTTGTAGGAGGCGTTGGCCAGCGGGAGAACCAGGATGGGCCTGGTCAGATTGATCGTCTCGCTGTTCGTGCCGGAGAGGGGCGCACCCTTGAGTGTCTTGGCCGCCCACGCGGCGATTTCCCCGGGAACGGCCGTGGTGACGGCACCCATGCTCTTCTGCACGGCGGGAATTTCCGGAAACAGGAAGCCCGGGAGAAAGAGCGTCCCGGCTTCCTCGTTCACGACCGACATCGGATAGGACAGGCACAGGGACGACTTGGCCTGCGCGATGTCGAACCTGGCTTCGTGGTTCCAGGGCTTCGACGCGCCTACGTCGGCGACGGAGCCCTGGCTGACGTCGTTGCGGGTGGCCCTGAACTTGCCGGGGCAGCCCTCAACGCCGAACCATTGCCGGTAGACCGCCCTCTCCTCCGGGGATGCCGTTGAGGTATCCGGGATGCCGGGCTTCATGGTGGCCCCGGGAGGCGGGGTCATCAGGCCGGGGTTCGACTGCATCACGGCGGCCTTGATGCAGGCCTCGTCGCCCTTGCATCTGGCATAGGACTGCATGATCGCCTGGTTGACCTGCTGCTGCATGGCGGCATTCGGAGCTGCTGCGGGCGCCAGAGCCCTGTTGCGGTCCTGGATCTTCTGGACGTTGGCGATCTGCCGGGCGCTGGTTTCCTGTGCCTTGCGGATGGAATCCGGGTCGAGGGGATTCATGGCGTCCAGGCTGTCGCTCGGCTCCAGGACGGTCGCCAGGAAGAAGCGCTCCGAGATCGTGCCCTTCTCGGAACTGACCTTGGTCTGCCAGCCCTCCGAGCCTTCCACTCGCAGGTCGATCTTCAGGATGCGGGGGCCGGGAAGCTGCTTCGCCTGAGCCGGAACGGCCAGAGCGGTGCCGCACAGAAGAACGGCCCGGACGAATATCGAACCCCGCATCGCAATCAGCCCTACAGAATCATCGTTATGGAATTTTTATAACGTATCAGAATGGCGAGGCTTGCGGAAGTGCCTTCAGCGTCGAAGAGACAGCGGGTTGTCCGAGAGGGCAGCCGCATCGGGGGCATCGATGGCCGGGCGCCCGAGAAAGGCGTTCCAGAGCTTTTCTACCGTTTCGCGCTCCAGGTCGTCGACGATGAAGACGATACGGCTGCGACGATCGTCGCTTGGCCAGCGCGGCAGAACGGCGGGAACATGGATCACATGCTGCACGCCGTGGATGACCACCGGATGTTCGGGATCCTCGGCCAGAGCCACGAGACCCTTCACCCGCAGCAGCTTCGCGCCTTGGGACGAGCGCAGGAGGTCCAGGAACATGTCGAGCGTGCCCTGGCGGATCGGCTGGTCGCTGGTCAGGCAGAAGGAATGGATCCTGTCGTCGTGCCGGTTCACGTCGTGATGATGGTGGTGATGATCGTGCCCATGGCCGTGATGGTGATGGCTGTGCTGATGGGCGTGGCTCTCGCGCTCCGCCTCCTCAACGGCCTCCGTCTTCAGCCATTGGGCCACATCGGCGATCTTGCCGTCGAGGCCGAAGAGACCGCCCGAGATGACGGCTTTGGCCGGCGCATCGGCCTCCAGGAGGGCGGCGCCGGGATTGAGCTGATGCAGCCGCTCGCGCAGCCGGTCGAGACCCTGCCGGTCATCCACGAGGTCGGTCTTGGTGACGACGATCCGCTCGGCGACGGCCGCCTGCTTCACGGCCTCCCGATGGGCGTCCAGGGTGGCCACTCCATTAACAGCGTCGACCGTTGTCACCACGCCTTCCACGGCGTAGCGCATCGAGAGATAGGGGTGGTACAGCACCGCGTGGAGGATCGGCGCCGGGTCGGCGAGGCCAGTGGTCTCGATGATCACGCGCCTGAACGGCAGGATGCGGCCGTTGTCGCGTTTGCGCAGGAGATCCTCCAGGGTCGCGATGAGGTCGCCGCGCACGGTGCAGCAGAGGCATCCGGCGGAGAGCAGCACCATGCCTTCGTCCACGGTCTCCACCAGCAGGTGATCGAGGCCGATCTCGCCGAACTCGTTCATGATGACCACCGTGTCCCGCAGGGCCGGATCCTTCAGGAGCCGATTGAGCAGCGTCGTTTTCCCGGAGCCCAGGAAGCCGGTGAGGATGGTGAGCGGAATTGGCGCGGGAGGGGTCATGGTCGTCATCGTGTCAGTCCGCAACAGGTACCGAAGCATCGGATATGCATTGGCGTCCGGTGCTTTCAGTTTCGGGTTTCTCGCATCTCTTCACGCAAAACGGGTTCCCGCTTTTGCCTTCGATGCTTCGGCATATCCTTCAGGCGCCGTTGGTCCAAGAGAACGTTGGCCATGATGGCGGCCAGCACAAGAGCCCCGCCGGCGATTTGCATCGGCGCCAGCGTCTCGTTCAGGATGAAGGCCGAGGACAGGGCCGCCACCACCGGCTCGGTACAGAAGATGATCCCGGCCGCCACCGCCGTGACGCGTCCGAGCGCCAGGAATTGCAGGACGAACCCGCCGATGTAGCCGGCGATCGTCATCGTCACGGCAAAGGGCGCCAGAGCCAGGATCGATGGGGGCGCCAGTTGTCCGACAGTGAGGCTGATGAGGATCGCGGTCGGCAGGATGATCAGCTGAATCCAGAACACCTTGGCCACCACGCCCGTCCTCGTGCAGCGCGCCGCGGCGAAGAACTGGATGGCCGTGGCGATGCTGGCGCCGAATGCAAGGGCAAGGCCACGCCAGTCGAGATCGGAAAAGGCGGGCCCCACCACCAGACAGACGCCGAGGGTCGCGACGGCGACGATCCCAACGAGGGCCGGGGTCAGAGGCGTCCTTTCCACGAAGGGGCTCGCGAGGACGATGATGATGGGATAGGTGTAGAAGACGACCGCCGCAACCGTCACCGGAATGAACGCAACGGACGACAGGTAGCCGATCCCCTGCAGGGCGCTGGAAATCCCGAGGACGATCAGCTTTCCCCGCTCCTCCCGCGCCATGGCGAGCGAGCGTCTCGCGACGGCCGCCACGATGCCGACCAGCACCAGCATCAGGAGCACCCGATAGACCACGATGGCCGAGCCGCTGGCTCCGGCAAAGGAGGCCATCCGGGCATAGACGATGTTGAAGCCGTAGAGGCTGGCCGAGGCAAGGGCGAAGAGGAGACCGTCGGCGGAGGAGGGGGAGCGGATCATCAGGCACGCGGACTATGCGGACTATTTAGGCTCCGCACCGTTCGCGCGGATTGCACCGGAAAGCAAGGGAGCAAGCAAAACGCCCGGTCGTGGACCGGGCGTTTCAGGGGAATGGCCGTCTCAAGGATCAGTTCGCGACGGATTTGGGCTTCCCGTTGGCGTCGGCTTTTTGAGGGGCTTTCGCGGAGGCCTTGGAAGCGGGCTTGGCATTGCCGCTCACCGGCTTGACCGCCACACTGGCGCGGCCGTGGTCCTTGCCCTTCGCCGTGGACTTCACGGGCTCCTTGTCGGCCGTCTCGCTCTCGTCCGCCGCCTTGGCATCGGTCTTCTTGGCCGGCGCCTTCTTGGAAGCGGTGGCCTTCTTGGTCTTCGCCTTGCGGGCCTGCTCGGCGGCTTCCTCCGCGGCGGCCTGCGCGGCGAGCTCGGCCTCGGACGGAGGATTGAGACCGATCCAGACGCGCTCCGGCTGAACCGCCGCGCGGGGGCCGAGCACGGTGCGTACCGGCTTCTCGGCCGTGTCCCCGGCGAAGGCCATGACCTCGGAGGAGAACAGGTTCGGGATGTTGCTGTCCGTCTCGGCGACGGCCGGGGCGTCCTCTTCCTGCGGCATCGGCCCGCGACGGTCGCAGATGACGGGGCGCATGTCCGGCGGCGTGGTGTTGCTGGAAACCGGGAGGGCCGCGAGTTCCGGATTGGTGAAGTTCACCTTGCTGCTGAAGCCGCGGTCGAACAGCTCGGCCGCTTTGATCGTGCGCTCGTTGGCCGATTGGGCGCCGAGCACCACCGTGATCAGGTGGCGGCCGCTGCGCGTGGCGCTCGCCACAACGTTGAAGCCGGCCGAGCAGATGAAGCCGGTCTTCATGCCGTCGGCGCCCGGATAGCGGCCGATGAGACCGTTCGTGTTGCGCATGATACGACGGCCGAACTGAACCGCCCCGATATCGAACAGCTCCCTGTCCTGCGGGAACTCGAGCAGAAGCGCCCGGGCCAGGATCGCCATGTCGCGGGCCGAGGTCTGGTTGCGCTCGTCGGGCAGGCCGTGGGGGTTGACGAAATGACTGCTGACCATGCCGAGGCGCTGGGCATGGGCGTTCATCAGGTCGGCGAAGCCGTCGATCGAGCCGCCGATATTCTCCGCGATGGTCGCGGCGATGTCGTTTGCCGACTTCACCATCATGATCTTGAGGGCGTTGTCGAGGCGGATCTGCGTGCCGGGCTTGAAGCCCATCTTGGACGGCGGCAGGGCGGCCGCGCCGTCGGTGACGGTGAGCAGCGTCTCCATGCTCATCTGGCCGGAGCGCACCTTGTCGAGGGCCACATAGGCCGTCATCAGCTTGGTGATCGAAGCCGGAAACCAGGGGTCGGTCGCCCGTTCCGCGTGCAGGACGCGGCCCGATTCGAGTTCAACGACAAGAGCAGGGCCGCCGGCCGCCAGCGCCGAACCGCTGAACAAGGCGGCAAAGGCAAAGGCTGTCGCGCGGAGGGCACGGCTAACGTTCATGCGGAACGACTCCTTGGCTTCGTCCAACGATAGGAGAGGATCTCGATGAGGCCCCGCCTGTCAGCTGGGCCATTTGTAGGGCCAATCCCTAGCCTTGGCTAGGTTGGCCGGATTTTTGACAGTTTATACCGCCCTTCTTAACGAAATTCGTGTCAAGAGAGTGGCAAGAGCGGCGCGGTTTGAAGATCGATATGACAACATCCCTCCTCTGGATCCCGGTGACCCTGGCCGCAGCCGCGGCCCAGACCGGCCGCAACGCCACCCAGCGGCGCCTGACCGAGACCATCGGGACCGTGGGCGCGACCCAGGTTCGATTCCTCTATGGGTTTCCCTTCGCCCTCCTGGCCCTGGCCGTAATGAACCTTGTGACCGGAGAGGTTGTTCCAGGGCCCAATGCGACCTTCCTGGCCTATGCCCTTACCGGAGCGGTCACCCAGATCCTGGCCACGGCCCTCATGCTCGCGGCCATGCGGGAGCGCGCCTTCTCGGTGGTCACGGCCTACACCAAGACCGAGCCGGTCCAGGTGGCCCTGTTCGGGCTGGTGCTGCTCGGCGATCATCTCACGCTCGCCATGGCGCTCGCTATAGCGGTTGCGACCTCGGGCGTTCTGCTCATGTCCGTGAAGCCGGGCACGAGCCTCACGTCCTCGGGCGCGAAGCCGGTTGTCTTCGGCCTCGCCTCGGGCGCTTTCTTCGCCCTGGCGGCCATCGGCTTTCGCGGCGCCATCCTGTCGCTCGACCAGGGCTCTCCGCTGATCCGGGCCTCCACGACCCTGGTCTGGGGCTTGGGCCTGCAGACGGTTATTCTCATGATCTGGCTTGGGCTTCTGGACCGCAAGGCCCTGGTCGCGAGCTTCAAAGCCTGGCGCCCCTCGCTGGGAGCAGGGTTCCTCGGGGCGCTGGCCTCCCAGTTCTGGTTCATCGGCTTCGCGCTCACGACGGCCGCCAATGTGCGCACGCTCGCTCTCGTCGAGGTCCTGATGGCGCAGGCCGTATCCCACCGCTTCCTGGCGCAGGCGACGACGCGGCGGGAGCTGGCCGGAATGCTGCTGATCCTCGCAGGCGTCGGCCTCCTGCTCTTGGCGCAAAGGTAAGATCCTGGCGCAAAGGTAACTTGCCGCTGTGACAAAGGTACCATAATAAACGAGATACCATATCGCTCTGCCGTGCCTGGACTGTATTGATGATCGATTCCGCCGCTTCCGAAACCGTACAACCGGCCTACCGCATCCTCCAGGCCGGTGATCCGGTTCCCTGGTTCAAGCAGAATTCGACCAGCAACCCGCGGTTCAGCTTCGATACGGTGGCCGGGCGCTACATCGTCCTGTGCTTCTATGGAACGGGTTCGGACGAGATCGGCAGCGCGACTCTGGCGTCGTTCCAGGAGACGCACCGCGACCTGTTCGACGACGACAGGATCGCGATCTTCGGTGTGAGCGTCGATCCCTCGGACGAGGCGGAAGCGCGGGCCAAGCAGGTCATCCCCGGCATTCGCCATTTCTGGGATTTCGACGGCGCGATCGGGCGCCTCTACGGGGCTCTCCCGCGCAACATCTCGCCCGAGCAGTCGCAGGTCCCCATCCGCCGCTTCTGGATGGTCCTCAACCCCACCCTGCGCGTACGCGCCATGTTCCCGTTCGAACCGGACGGCAGCGATCGGGAGAAGGTGATGGCCTACCTGCGCGACCTGCCGCCGGTGGACCGGTTCGCCGGGTTCGAGATCCCGGCGCCCGTGCTCGTGATTCCGGACGTATTCGAGCCGGAATTCTGCCGGCACCTGATCGGCCTCTATGAGCAGCATGGCGGGCAGGAATCGGGCTTCATGCGCGAGGTCGACGGCAAGACCGTCGCGGCCCATGATCCGAACCACAAGCGCCGCAAGGACTACACGATCGAAGACCCGAACCTGATCCGGCAGGTGCAGCACCGCATCATCCGCCGCATCAATCCGGAGATCGAGCGGGTGCACTTCTTCAAGCCGACCCGCATGGAGCGCTATATCGTCTCCTGCTACGCGGCGGAGGATGGCGGGCACTTCCGCGCGCACCGCGACAACACGACGAGCGGCACGGCCCATCGCCACTTCGCGGTCTCCATCAACCTCAACGACGATTTCGATGGCGGGGAGGTGAGCTTCCCCGAATACGGATCGCGCAGCTACAAGGCTTCGCCCGGCGGCGCGGTGGTGTTCTCCTGCCCGCTGCTGCACGCGGTGTCACGCGTGACCGAAGGGCGCCGCTTCGCCTTCCTGCCCTTCCTCTACGACGAGGAAGCCGCCAGGATCCGCGAGGCGAACAACGCCCATCTCAGCGAGGATGTGGGCGCCTACAAGGCCTGATCGCTCTCGTTCAGGGACTGGGCGAGAGGCAGGACGGTGTCCCGCGTGAGCGGTGCCAGCGGCGTGTCGCCCGGTTCGCGCGGGTCGATCCAGACATGGTCTTCGATCTCGGCCTTGCAGGAGATGACGCCCTCAAGACGGGCCGCGTAGATGGCGGCCCGCACCCGTTGCCCTGGTTCGTTCGCCGCCGGAGCCTCGAAGATTCCGAGCTTGCTCGCGGAACCCGGAACGAGACCGCAGCCGAGTTCCTCGGAAAGTTCCCGTGCCAATGATTCCAGATCGCTCTCGCCCGGTTCGCGCTTACCGCCCGGTTGCATGAAGCTCGCCGTGCCGCGCTTGCGCACGAGCGGAACATGCCCATGCGGGTCGCGAACCAGGGCGGTGACGATCTCGATCACCGCTCGCCCGCCTTGATCCACTTGTCGACCTTCGGCGGCTCGTAGGCGCGAACGGCCGCGATCAGCGCGACAGGCTCCTCCTCGACGATCAGCATCGCCCGGTGGATCGGCTTCACGAAACCGCGCTCGACCACATCGTCCAGGAAATCCGTCAGCTTGTCGTAGAAGCCGCCGGCATTCAGGAGAGCGCAGGGCTTGCGATGGTAGCCGAGCTGCGCCCAGGTCCAGACCTCGAACAATTCCTCAAAGGTGCCTAAGCCCCCGGGCAGGGCGATGAAGCCGTCCGAGAGTTCCGCCATCAGGGCCTTGCGCTCGTGCATGGAGCTCACCACCCGCATGTCGCTCAGGGAGCGATGGGCGATCTCCTTGTCCACCAGCGCCTGCGGCATGACGCCGATCACATGGCCGCCCTTTTCGAGGGCCGCATCGGCGACCGCGCCCATGAGCCCGACCGAGGCGCCGCCATAGACCAGCTCGATCCCCTGAGCCGCCAAGGCCTCGCCGAGCGACCGGGCGGCTGCGAGGTAAACGGGATCCTGGCCGCTGCTGGACCCGCAGAAGACACACAGGCGCATGGGATTGTCCTTCGTGATTCGCGTAAGCCACCGATGAACGACAGGAACGGGCCAGGCTCAAGACCCGATCCAGGCCCGGGCATGGAATGTCCGACTTGCTGAAGGCCCCAAAGAGGGCCACCTTGTCGTTCAACAACACGATCCCCGAGGAGACATCCATGACTGCCTGCATCGTCGGCTGGGCCCATACCCCCTTCGGCAAGCTCGACACCGAGTCCGTCGAAAGCCTGATCGTCCGCGTCACCAACGAGGCGCTGGAGCATGCGGGCCTCGGCCCGGAGGACGTGGACGAGGTGGTGCTCGGCCATTTCAACGGGGGCTTCTCGGCCCAGGATTTCACCGCCTCCCTGGTCTTCCAGGCCAGCGACAGGTTTCGCTTCAAGCCGGCGACACGGGTCGAGAATGCCTGCGCAACGGGATCGGCCGCGGTGCACCAGGCGATCAAGGCCATCGAGGCGCGCCGCGCCAAGACCGTGCTGGTGGTCGGCGTGGAGCAGATGACGAAGACGCCGGGGCCGGAGATCGGCAACATCCTGCTCAAGGCCTCCTACCTGCCGGAGGACGGCGGCACGCCGGGCGGTTTCGCGGGCGTGTTCGGCAAGATCGCCGGCACTTACTTCCAGCGTTACGGGGACCAGTCGGATGCGCTTGCCCTGATCGCGGCCAAGAACCACAGGAACGGCGTCGACAACCCTTACGCGCAGATGCGCAAGGATCTGGGCTTCGATTTCTGCCGTGCCGAGAGCGAGAAGAACCCTTACGTCGCCGGTCCCCTGAAGCGCACCGATTGCTCGCTCGTGTCCGACGGAGCCGCCGCCCTGATCCTGGCCGATACCGAGACGGCGCTTCGCATGAAGCGGGCGGTGGCCTTCCGGGCTACGGCCCATGCGCAGGATTTCCTGCCCATGTCGAAGCGCGACATCGTCCAGTTCGAGGGCTGCGCGGAGGCCTGGCGGAGGGCCCTGTCCCAGGCGGGCGTTCAGCTCACCGATCTCTCCTTCGTCGAGACCCACGACTGCTTCACCATCGCGGAGCTCATCGAGTACGAGGCCATGGGCCTGACGGCCCCCGGTCAGGGTGCGATAGCCGTCAAGGAAGGCTGGACGAACCGGGACGGCAGGCTGCCCGTGAACCCCTCCGGGGGCCTCAAGGCCAAGGGCCATCCCATCGGGGCCACCGGCGTCTCGATGCACGCGCTCTCCGCCATGCAACTCTGCGAGGAGGCCGGCGGCATCCAGGTGAGGAACCCGAAGCTCGGCGGCATCTTCAACATGGGCGGCGCGGCCGTGGCGAATTACGTAAGCGTGCTCGAGCGGATCAAGTGACGAAGCCGCATAGCTCCGTCCTGTGAGAATACCCGCGACGTCGTCACCGGCTTTGTGCCGGTGATGGCGTGAGCGGGCGTCAGTCCCGGCCGTCGCTTCGGTCGGGAATGACGCTCGAGGCTTACTCCCCCGGCGCCTTGGCCTGGATCGCCAAGGCGTGCAGCCCCCTGTCGAAGGCGCCTTTCAAGACCCCGTTCACGAGCCGGTGACGCTCGACCCGGCTCTTGCCGGAGAAGACCTGCGACACGATATAAACCTGGAAATGAGTTTCCCCGCCTTCCCGCCACCCGGCATGGCCGTGATGCTTTTCTGATTCGTCGATGACGGTCAGCTCGGTCGGCTGCAGGCTCTCCTGCAAAGTCTGTGTGATCCAGTGCTGAAGGGTCATGCTGATTTGTAAAACCTTTTTGAACGGGTCTGCGGCGAAAAGCGTTCAGGCCTTGGCTCAAGGCCCCAAGCCACTCATAATCACTGAATCATGGATCTCAACTCGCCTTTTTTCGACCGTATCCGGATCAAGCCTTCCTGCGAAGAGCCGCAGGAGGCCAAGGGTCCCGTTTGCGAGCATCCGTCCTGCAAGGCGGCAGGAGAATACCGCGCGCCCAAGGGGCGGGATCGGGAGGGCCAGTACTGGCGCTTCTGCCTCCAGCACGTGCGCGAATACAACGCCTCGTACAATTACTTCGCCGGCATGTCGGATTCTGCCGTCGCGGCCTTCCAGAAGGATTCCATCATCGGCCACCGTCCGACCTGGACCATGGGCATGAACGGGTCCGGCCAGGGCGAGGAGCAGAATGCCAAGGCCGAACCGCGGGATTGGGGCTATTTTGATCCCCTCGGCATCCTCAAGGGCGAGGACTTCACCCAGGCTCGGACCAGTCGGGCCAAGCCCGAGCCGAAACGCCCGCGCTACAGCGGGGCCGTGCGCCGGGCGCTGGACATCCTCGGGCTCGACGAGACCGCCGACGGTCCCGCCATCAAGGCTCAGTACAAGTCCCTGGTGAAGCGCTTCCACCCGGATGCCAACGGCGGCGACCGATCCTTCGAGGAGCGCCTGCGCGACATCATCAAGGCGCACGATGCCCTCAAGAGCGCCGGCCTGTGCTGAAATGGTAGCCTTTTAGGCAAGGCAGACGCGCGCATTAGGAAATTGCGCCATTCCGTCATGGAGGTTAAGAAGCCCGTGACGTTTTCGAGACAAACTTCAAAGACCGAGAGGCCCCTATGACGGCACAAACCGAGACAGCGACCCTTCTGCCTGACATGAAGGTGTCCGTGCGACAGGTCTTCGGGATCGACTCGGATCTGGAAGTTCCTGCCTTTTCGCAAGCCGAGCAGCACGTGCCGGATCTCGATCCCGATTATCTCTTCGACCGGGATACGACCCTTGCCATCCTGGCCGGCTTCGCGCGCAACCGCCGCGTCATGATCACGGGCTATCACGGCACCGGCAAGTCGACCCATATCGAGCAGGTGGCGGCTCGCCTCAACTGGCCTTGCGTGCGCGTGAACCTGGACAGCCACGTGTCGCGTATCGACCTCGTCGGTAAGGACGCCATCGTGCTGCAGGACGGCAAGCAGGTCACCGCCTTCCAGGACGGCATCCTGCCCTGGGCCCTGCAGAACAACGTGGCCCTCGTGTTCGACGAATACGATGCCGGCCGCCCGGACGTGATGTTCGTGATCCAGCGCGTGCTGGAGCAGTCTGGCAAGCTCACCCTGCTCGACCAGAAGCGCGTGATCCGGCCTCACCCGGCCTTCCGCCTCTTCGCCACCGCCAACACGGTTGGCCTCGGCGACACGTCGGGCCTCTACCACGGCACGCAGCAGATCAACCAGGGCCAGATGGACCGCTGGTCCATCGTCACGACGCTCAACTACCTGCCGCACGACAAGGAAGTGGACATCGTCCTCTCCAAGGCGAAGCACTACCAGGAGGATGCGTCCGGCCGGGATATCGTCAACAAGATGGTGCGCGTGGCCGACCTCACCCGCTCGGCCTTCATGAACGGCGATCTCTCGACCGTCATGAGCCCGCGCACGGTGATCACCTGGGCCGAGAATGCCGAGATCTTCGGCGACACGGGCTTCGCGTTCCGCGTGACGTTCCTCAACAAGTGCGATGAGCTCGAGCGCACCCTCGTGGCCGAGTTCTATCAGCGCTCCTTCGGCAAGGAACTGCCGGAGAGCGCCGTGAATATGGTGCTGTCGTAAAACCAGCCCTGTCGTTCCGGGCCGGCCCAAGCCGGGCCCGGAATCCTGAAACGCCAACGTTTCAGGATCAGATGGATACGCAGCAACCATCCCCATGCTGTCGTGGTGATGGATCCCCGCTTCCGCGGGGATGACACGAAACGGGCGTCAGGAGAGGTGAGATGTCCATCTCGAACCGCAAGCCGGGTGAGAAGAAGGAAGCGCCGGCGGAGCCGCTGAAGCGCTCCATCGCCGGCACCATGAAGGCGATCGCCCGCAAGCCCGACCTCGAGGTCGCCTACGCGTCCGACCGTCCGGTGCTCATGGGGCAGGACAAGGCGCGCCTGCCGGAGCCGCCCCGGCGGCTGACCTCGCAGGACGTGGCGGTGCTGCGCGGCAATGCCGACGCCATGGCACTTCGCCTCGCCTGCCACGACACCGCCCTGCACCGGAAACTCGCCCCCGAGGGGCAGGCGGCCCGCGCGGTGTTCGATGCGGTCGAGCAGGCGCGCGTGGAATCCATCGGCTCGCGGCGCATGGCCGGCATCTCGTCCAACATCTCGGCCATGCTGGAGGACCGCTACCATCGCGGCGGCAAGTACGAGGAGATCACCGACCGGGCCGATGCGCCGCTCGAGGATGCACTCGCCCTCATGGTGCGCGAGCGCCTGACCGGCGAGAAGCCACCCGCGTCGGCCACCAAGATCGTCGATCTCTGGCGCGACTTCATCGAGGACCGCGCCGGGCACGATCTCGACGGTCTTCTCAAGAACATCGAGAACCAGCGCAGCTTCGCCCGCAACATCCGCGACATGCTCTCCTCCCTCGACATGGCCGACGAAGCGGCCCTCGATTCCGAGGACGAGGAGAACGAGGACGAGAACGAATCCGAGGAGCAGGAGAGCCAGGGCGAAGGCGAATCCGAGCAGGAGAGCCAGGGCGACCGCGCCGACGTGGAGATCAGCGAGGATTCGAGCGACGAGATGGAGGACGGCGCGACGGAAGAGGCCGATGGTCCTTCCGGAGAGATGCCCGAGGAATCCGAGGAAGCGGATTCTGAAGATGCCGGCGAGTCCTGGCGTCCGCCGTCGCGCTCCAACGAGGCCCGCGGCCCGGACTACAAGGCCTACACCAACAAGTTCGACGAGATCATCCACGCGGAGGATCTCTGCGATGCGGACGAGCTCACGCGCCTTCGTGCCTATCTCGACAAGCAGCTCGCCCATCTCCAGGGCGTGGTCGGGCGTCTCGCGAACCGCCTGCAGCGCCGCCTGATGGCGCAGCAGAACCGCTCCTGGGAATTCGACCTGGAGGAGGGAACCCTCGATCCCGTGCGCCTGCCGCGCATCATCATGGATCCGTACCAGCCCCTGAGCTTCAAGCAGGAGCAGGACACGAACTTCCGCGACACGGTGGTGACGCTGCTCCTCGACAATTCCGGCTCCATGCGCGGGCGCCCGATCACGGTCGCGGCTACCTGCGCGGACATTCTCGCCCGTACCCTTGAGCGCTGCGGCGTGAAGGTCGAGATCCTCGGCTTCACGACGCGCGCCTGGAAGGGCGGCCAATCCCGCGAGATGTGGCTGCAGAACGGCAAGCCGGCCAATCCCGGCCGCCTGAACGATCTGCGCCACATCATCTACAAGTCGGCGGATGCGCCCTGGCGGCGTGCGCGCAAGAATCTCGGCCTGATGATGCGCGAGGGCCTGCTCAAGGAAAACATCGACGGCGAGGCGCTTGATTGGGCGCACAAGCGCCTACTGGGTCGGCCCGAGCAGCGGCGCATCCTGATGGTGATCTCGGACGGCGCGCCGGTGGACGACTCGACCCTGTCGGTCAATCCCGGCAACTATCTCGAGCGGCACCTGCGCTTCATCATCGAGGAGATCGAGACCCGCTCGCCCGTGGAGCTCATCGCCATCGGCATCGGTCACGACGTGACCCGCTATTACCGCCGCGCGGTGACCATCGTCGACGCGGAGGAACTCGGCGGCGTCATGACCGAGAAGCTTGCGGAGCTGTTCGAGGAGAACGCAGCGCCCCCGTCCCGCGGAGCATTCCGCCGCAGGGCCGTCGCTTGAGGCTGACCCGGCGGAATTTCCTGATCGGCGGCGGTGCTGCCGCCGCGACCCTGGCCTGCACGGGCGTCGCTCTCGCGCAGCGGCCGCAAGCTTTCCGGAGCGCGACCTCCATCGACGTGGAGGCGCGGCCGATCAGCCGCCTCTCCACCACCGATCCTGATCGCTCCCGCTTCGGCGCCCTGATGTTCCGCTCCGGAATCGATCTGCGCTCGCGGGTGTCGGCCTTCGGCGGCTTTTCCGGGCTCTGGCGCTCGCCCGACGGGCAGGACCTCATTGCGCTCGCCGACAATGCGCAGGTGCTGAAGGCCCGGGTCGAGACATCGGACGGACGGCTCTCGGGCCTGTCGAACCCAGTGCTGTCGCCCCTGATTTTGAGCAACGGCGTTCCGTTGCGGCGTTCGCGCTATTACGACACGGAGAGCCTCGCGCTTGCGGGCAATGCCGCCTATGTCGGCGTCGAGCGCAACCACGCGGTGATCAAATTCGAGCGGACGGATACGGGCAGCATCGTTCGCGGCGTTCCGATTCCCGTGCCGCAGGCGGTGAAGGATCTGCCGAGCAACGGCGGCCTGGAGGCTCTCGGCGTTGCGCCCCGGCGCTCGCCCTTGAATGGAGCGCTCGTCGGAATCGCCGAAGGCGGCAGCGGTTTCATCCTGACGGGCCCGCGGCAGGGCGCTTTCGAGATCGCTCTTTCCGGCGGCTATGCGGTGACCGATCTCGCTTTCCTTCCCGAAGGCGATGCGGTGATCCTGGAGCGCCGCTTCTCGCTATTCGGCTTTTTCGGCTGCCGCCTTCGCCGCATCGAGGCGGCTGCGCTGAAGGCAGGGGCCCGTGTCGACGGCAACGTTCTCTACGAGAGCGAAGCCTCGCATCAGGTCGACAACATGGAGGGGCTGGCGATCCATAGGGAAGGCCGAGATACCGTTCTGTCCCTCATCTCCGACGACAATTTCAGCTCTCTGCAGAAAACCGTGCTGCTCGAGTTTTCCCTTCTCGGCTGACCCTGCCTTACGCATAGGCAATTCGCCTTTTTTCTCATCATTCTTTGCCTGCCTCTATCCTTCGTCGTGCTTGAAACGTCGGGTTTCACGATACTAAGCTCCCTTCACGCGGGCCCGTTGCCAATTTTTGCGCCGGGTGTCCGCCTTCGAGGCTTGAGGAGATCCGGTGGCGGCACGGGCGGTCTTCGACGAGATGAGCGGCCATGACGGCCAGAGCAGGGATGCCTACCGGATCCTCCAGGACTGGCTGAAATCCGCCCCGCCGCACTTGCTGGAGCATCGCCGCGAGGAAGCGGAGCTCTTCTTCCGCAGGGTCGGGATCACCTTCGCGGTCTACGGCAACACGGAAGCCGAGGAGCGGCTGATCCCTTTCGACATCATCCCGCGCATCCTCTCGGGCAAGGAATGGAAGCGACTCTCGCAGGGCCTCGAACAGCGCGTGAAGGCCCTCAACCTGTTCCTGAAGGACATCTACGGGCCGCGGGAGATCCTGCGCGCCGGAATCATTCCGCCGGAGCTCGTCTATCTCAATCCCTATTACCGCCCGCAGATGCACGGGCTGTCCCTGAACAGCGACATCTACGTGCAGGTGGCGGGGATCGACATCGTCCGGGTCGACGACCAGGATTTCTATGTGCTCGAGGACAACCTGCGTACGCCCTCCGGGGTCTCCTACATGCTGGAGAACCGGGAGGTGATGATGCGCCTCTTCCCCGAACTCGTGGGAATGCAGCGCATCCGGCCTATCGAGAATTATATCGACGAGCTTTTGGGCACCCTCAAATCGGTCGCGCCGGCGAGTTCTCCCTGGGATCCGACCGTGGTTCTCCTCACGCCCGGTTCGCTCAATTCCGCCTATTACGAGCACAGCTTCCTGGCCGACCGGATGGGCGTGGAACTGGTCGAGGGACGTGACCTCTTCGTGCGCGACGAGATGGTCTACATGCGCACCACCGAGGGGCCGAAGCGCGTCGACGTGATCTACAGCCGCATCGACGACGACTTCCTCGACCCGCTGGTCTTCCGTCCGGATTCCGCCCTGGGTGTGCCGGGCCTGATCGCCGCCTATCGCGCCGGTAACGTCGCCATCGCCAATGCGCCCGGAACGGGGGTAGCCGACGACAAGGCCATGTACTCCTACGTGCCCGACATCGTGCGCTTCTACATGGGCGAGGAACCGATCCTGAAGAACGTGCCGACCTGGCGCTGCCGCGAGCGGGAGGCGCTGTCCTACGTGCTCGACAACCTGCACGAACTCGTCGTGAAGGAGGTCAACGGCTCGGGCGGCTACGGCATGCTGGTGGGACCGCATGCGAGCGCGGAAGCCCGCGAGCATTTCAAGGCGCGGATCCTCGCCAATCCGGACAATTACATTGCCCAGCCGACGCTGGCCCTCTCGACGAGCCCGATCTTCACCGAGAAGGGGCTGGCGCCCCGCCACGTGGATCTGCGCCCCTTCGTCCTGACGGGCCGCGACGGCGTCAGGCTCGTGCCCGGCGGGCTCACCCGCGTGGCCCTGACCGAAGGGTCGCTCGTGGTCAATTCGAGCCAGGGCGGCGGAACCAAGGATACCTGGGTGCTGAGTGAATGAGCGGGAGCGTTTCGCGTGCTGAGTCGTGATGCCGACAGCCTTTACTGGCTCTCCCGCTACGTGGAGCGGGCCGAGAACACGGCGCGCATTCTCGATGTCGCCTATCGCATGGCCTCGATGCCGATCTCCTATAACGGCGTCGAGACCAACGAATGGGAATCGGCCCTCGTCACGGCCGGCGGCATCGATCAGTTCCGCGCCGTCCATGGGGATGCGACGCCCGAGAACGTGATCGAGTTCCTGGCCTTCTCCGAGGCCAATCCGTCGAGCATCCAGAGCAGCTTCGACACGGCGCGGCAGAATGCCCGCTCCGTGCGGTCCGCGCTCACCTCCGAGATGTGGGAGGCGATCAACTCCGCCTGGCTCGACCTGCGCCGCTACCGGTCGAAGAAGATCAACGTCGAGGATCTTCCCCGTTTCCTGAACCTCGTGAAGGAAGCCTCGCTGCGCTACGACGGCTCGGCCATGCGAACGATGCTGCGCAACGATGCCTATTGGTTCTCGCGGCTCGGCGTCTACATCGAGCGCGCCGACAACACCGCGCGGGTGCTGGATGTGAAGTATCACGTGCTCCTGCCGCAGGATGCGGCGGTGGGCGGCGGCATCGATTATTACCAATGGGCCGCCATCCTGCGCTCGGTCTCGGCGCTGGTGAGCTATCAATGGGTCTATCACCAGAACCTGCGGCCCTGGCTCGTGGCGGATCTGCTGATCCTGCGCGAGGAGATGCCGCGCTCACTCGCCGCCTGCTACGCGTTCCTGTCCCGCCACCTGGACGACATCTCTCACCGTTACGGAACGTCGGGTGCGGCCCAGCGACAGGCGCGGGCGACGCATGCGCGCCTCGCGAACCAGAACATCGAGGACATCTTCCAGCACGGGCTGCACGAGTTCCTGCAGGACTTTCTTGCCGAGAACAACCGGCTCGGGCAGGCCATCACGAACCAGTATCTGTGCTGAGCCATGCGCATCCGCATCACTCACGAGACGGTCTATCACTACAGCGAGCCCGCCAAGTCGGCGATCCAGCTCCTGCGGCTGACGCCGCGAGGCTGCGACAGCCAGACCGTCCTGTCCTGGAACATCGACATGGACGGCGATGCCCGGCTGATGCGCCGGGAGGACTGGTACGGCAACATCGTCCACAGCCTGTCCGTCTCCGGTCCCCTGAGCCAGATCACCCTGCATGTGGCCGGCGAGATCGAGACCACGGACACGGCCGGGATCATCCGGGGAGGGGTGGAACGCTTCCCCGAGATCTTCTACCTGCGGGATACGCCGCTGACCCGGGCCGACGCCGCCATTCGCGAGTTCGCCGAGCTCACGGCGGGCCGTTTCACCAATCCGCTCGACCAGGCCCATGCGCTCCTCGGCGCCATCCCCGCGCGCCTGCGCTTCGACACGCAGGCCACCAGCGCCACGACCACGGGCGCGGACGCTTTCGCGGCAGGCCATGGGGTCTGTCAGGACTTCACCCATGTTTTCCTGAGCGCGGCACGCTGCCTCGAGATCCCCGCCCGCTATGTTTCCGGTTATCTGCATAAGCCCGGCGAGATTGAGCAGGAGGCCGGCCATGCCTGGGTCGAGGCCTATATTCCGGATCTCGGCTGGGTGAGTTTCGACCCTGCCAATGCTGTTTCCGCAACAGAACATTATGTCCGACTGGCCATCGGACTCGATTATCTTGATGCGGCCCCGGTTCGAGGAAGCTATTACGGTATCACCCGTGAAGCGCTCGACGTTCGTTTGAGGATCGAAAGCGCCCGTCAATCACAGGCGTGAGAATGGCCTCGACAACAGAGCAACTCGACCAGAGGGCCCCAGGAGGAACACCCATGACGTATTGTGTCGGCATCCTGGTGCGGGACGGCCTCGTCATGATCGCGGATACGCGCACCAATGCGGGCGTCGACAACATCGCGACCTTCCGCAAGCTGCACCTGTTCGAGAACCCCGGCGAGCGCATCATCACGCTCGCCACCGCCGGCAATCTGTCGGCCAGCCAGTCCGTCATGTCGCTCTTGACCGAAGGGCTCGAGAATTCCGAAACCGGCGTGGTCGAGACACTCCTGACGGTGCCCAGCATGTTCAAGGCGGCCCAGCTCGTCGGCCGCGCCATCCGTCAGGTCTACGAGGTGGACGGGGTCGAGATCGAGAAGCGCCAGATGACCTTCGACGTCACCATGCTGCTCGGCGGGCAGATCGGATCGAGCCCCATGCGGCTCTATCAGGTCTATTCCGCCGGCAATGCCATCGAGGCCACCGTCGATACGCCCTTCCTGCAGATCGGGGAGCCGAAATACGGCAAGCCGATCCTCGACCGGGCGATCTCCCACGGCACCAGCCTCGTGGAGGCCCTGAAGCTTGGCCTCATCTCGATGGATTCGACCCTGAAGTCCAATCTCGGCGTCGGCCTGCCGATCGACATCGTGGTGGCGAGGCGCGATGCCCTGAAGGCGCAGGTGACCTACCGGATCCAGGAAGACGAGCCGTATTTCCGCGACCTGCGCGAGCGGTGGTCGGCGGCCCTGCGCGCGGCCCATCAGGCCATTCCCCACCCGCCTTATGCGGAAGAGGTTCTCTGACGGTCAGCTCGGTGAGCGGCGCCTTGTGGGCTGATGGTGAACGAGGGCTTCGTGATGGCGCCGTGCCGGCCTCGTAAGCTCTCCCGCCTTTGTCAGGCGCTGGCCACGCTTGACGCGATTCTCATGCCGGATTGGGATCTGCGCTACCACTCCTTCAATGCGCATTGGGGAGAGGGCGAGATGATGGCTTCGATGCGGAACGGCGAGGGCGACAACTGCTTCATCCTCTTCAATCCCCATGGCGTGTTCGTCAGGGGACATGCGGTTGGGATGCGCATGGAGCGCCCGTCCACCGAACCGAGCCTGCTCCAAACCGTTCCGGCGGAATTCCATGCCGCTCTTCAAGAGCCCGCCTTCAGTTTCGAGAAGGCGACGTTCTGCCGATGGGCAACGTGGGAAAGCGAGGGATGGGGCGGCTGGCCGGCGCGACACTCATCGCATGGCGATCGGAATGAGGCGCGACGTGTTCTATCCATCTTGGATGGTAATCCGCGCACTTATCAGGCCTGGGCGGAGGGGTATTACGGGAAGGCTCTGGTGGCATCGGCCATCGACGCGATCTATGCCCACCGAACGCTCGAATCGGACCTCGTCCACGCACTGAACCCGGATCGGAGCATGACCGACCTCGCAGAAGAGATCCGCGAGATCGGCTATCCTTCGACTCTTCCTGGCGGAGGTTCGTAAGATCCCGGCGCGGTGCTCAAGCGGTCCGGTGGTGGTGACGCTTCGCGTCGTAGCGCATGAGCTGCAGGACCGCCCCATAGGGAGCAATCGCAATCGCCGCGAGCGCGAGCTTCACCAGATAGTCGGCCACCGCCAGATTGGTCCAGGGCAGGGCGATGCACTGATCCGCGATGCCGACATGTCCGAGCGCGTCGCTGATGGTGAGGCCGAGGCCGGGCACCACGCCGCAATAGAAGGCGAAGGAGAAGAAGATCGCCGTGTCCAGGGCCGAGGAAATCACGGAAGACACGAAGGGCGGCATCCACCAGGCATGACCGCGCAGGCGGAAGAAGATCTGGATGTCGAGGAGCTGAGAGGTCAGGAAGGCCGCCCCCGAGGCGATCGCGATGCGAGGCGATGCGAGGATGACCGAGAGTGCCACCGCCAGCGCGAAGCCGACATAAACCACCCGGCGGGCGCCTTGAGGGCCAAAGCGCCGGCTCGCCAGATCGGTGACCAGGAACGAGAACGGATAGCTGAAGGCGCCCCAGGTCAGGTAATTGTCCAGGCCCAAGTGCTGGAAGGGATATTGGACCAGAATGTTCGACGAGAGGACGACGAGGGTCATTGCCGCAAGGGCAATGAGAAAGTCGCGGCGGTCGAGCTTTGTCATCATCGGTTTCTCTTGAGCCAACAGCTAAGGCTTCATGCAACGCAAAACGGGCGGCACCGAGGCCGCCCGCAAAGCCGATTCACTGACGATCGGAGATCAGCTCGCTGCAGCGAGCTTCTTCTCGATCTCGCGCTTCACAGCGAGGGCGGTGGTGGAGAGCTCTCCAGCCTTGGCCTTGGCCAGGAAGGCGTCGAGGCCGCCGCGATGCTCGACCGAGCGGAGCGCATTGGCGGAGACGCGCAGGCGCACGGAGCGCTGCAGGGTGTCAGATTGGAGCGTGACGTTGCAGAGGTTCGGCAGGAACTTCCGCTTCGTCTTGCGGTTCGAGTGGCTCACCAGGTGGCCACTCAGCACGGCCTTGCCGGTCAATTCGCAACGGCGCGACATGGGTTCAATCCTATTCGTCTATAAAGGGTCGCGACCTCGAATTCGCGGGTTTGCCTGATCGCAGATCCCGCGCGGCCGGACACCAGAAGTCCTTGGAAGGTGCGAGCCTATAGGCCAAAAAAGGGGAGGACGTCAAGAATAGTGCGACGCCGCATCTCGTTTTTTTGAAGCACCGAGGTCATGATTTATTCCGAATCTCGTGCGATGCAACGGAATAGACTATCAGGACAGCCTCCATGCGCCTCATCGCCTCAGCTCTCATGACCTTGGCTTTCGCCGGATCGGGCGCGCTCGCGCAAGCCCAGACGGGGCCGGCCCAGACCCTGAAAGTGAGCTATGACATCACCCTGGCAGGTCTGCCCTTGGGTAAGGCCGACCTGTCGTCGTCCTTCAAGGGACCGAAATACGAGATGGAGGGGCGGGCGAAGCTGACCGGGCTCGCCATGATCCTGACCGGCGGCCGGGGCGAGGCCAATGCCTCCGGCACCCTGGACGGCGATGCGCCGCCCCGTTCGAACACCTTCTCCGTGGTGTCGAAGACCTCGGACAACCAGCGCGTCGTCCGCATGGGGATCAGGAGCGGCCGGGTGGCCCAGGTCGAGATCGATCCGCCCTTGGAGCCCAAGCCCGACCGGGTTCCCGTCAAGGCAGCCGACAAGAAGGGCGTGGTCGATCCCATGAGTGCCCTGCTCATGCCGGCCATGGCGTCGAAGAACCTGACCGACCCGGCCAATTGCGACCGGACCATCCCGGTCTTCGACGGCGCCTCCCGCCTGAACGTGGTCCTCTCCTATGCGGAGACGAAGAAGGTCGAGGTACCGGGTTATTCCGGGCCTGTCCTGGTATGCAATGCCCGTTACGTGCCGATTTCCGGGCACCGGAGCGAACGTCCCGGCACGAAATTCATGCAGGACAACAAGGACATGTCCGTATGGCTGGCGCCCGTCGAAGGACCGCGCGTGCTCTTTCCGCTCAAGGTCTCGGTGCGTACCATGATCGGCATGGGCGAGATGCAGGCTTCTCTCTGGTCCCTGGAGGACGGGAAATCGCCTGCACCGTCCCGAAAGACCATGAAGGCCGACGAGACCATCAAGGCGGAGGTCGTCCAGTAAGTCCTGAAAACCCCTCGCGATTCATGTTGTTTCAGGTAGCGAAAGCGGGCTGCGGCACCATATAAGGGGCTAACCGCAGCCTGCCGCATGGGCCCGAGGCTGCTTCGTAGGGAAGGCTCCTGGCGCCGGTCTCCGGCTCTAAAGCCTCTCGGCTCTCACTCCGGGACCTTTTCAGCATTACCCGTCATCCAGGCATGTCCCGTCGTTCCCTTCCTCCGCAAGTGCGTGCGCGCGGCGTGACCGCCGTGCTCGGCCCCACCAACACCGGCAAGACCCATCTGGCCATCGAGCGCATGCTCGGCCACGACAGCGGCATGATCGGCCTGCCCCTGCGCCTCCTGGCGCGCGAGGTCTACAACCGCGTGGTGGAGAAGGCGGGGCATCACAACGTCGCCCTGGTGACGGGCGAGGAGAAGATCAAGCCGGACCGGCCGCGCTACTGGATCTCCACCGTCGAAGCCATGCCGCGGGATCTCGATCTCGCCTTCGTGGCCGTGGACGAGATCCAGCTCGCCAGCGATCTGGACCGGGGGCACGTGTTCACCGACCGCCTCCTGAACCAGCGCGGACGCGAGGAGACGCTTCTCATCGGCTCGGCCACCATGCGCCCCCTGATCGAGGCGCTGATCCCCGGTGTGCACGTGGTCACGCGGCCGCGCCTGTCGAAGCTGTCCTTCGCAGGCGAGAAGAAGGTTTCGCGCCTGCCCCGCCGCTCGGCCATCGTGGCCTTCTCGGCCGAGGAGGTCTACGGCATCGCCGAGCTGATCCGCCGCCAGAGCGGCGGCGCCGCTGTGGTGCTGGGCGCCCTGTCGCCCCGGACCCGCAACGCCCAGGTCGAGCTCTACCAGAACGGGGACGTGGATTACCTCATCGCCACCGATGCCATCGGCATGGGGCTCAATCTCGACGTGGACCATGTGGCGTTCGCGTCCGACAAGAAGTTCGATGGGTTCCAGTTCCGCAAGCTCAACAATCCGGAACTCGCCCAGATCGCCGGCCGCGCCGGCCGTTACATGCGCGACGGCACCTTCGGCTCCACGGGCCGTTGTCCGCCTTTCGATGCGGAAACCGTCGAGGCGCTCGAAAATCATACCTTCGACCCGGTGCGGATCCTGCAATGGCGCAATCCGGACCTGGATTTCTCCTCGCTCGCCCGCCTGCGCGATTCCCTCGGGACGCAGCCGAGGGAGCACGGTCTCGTGCGGGCGCCCACCGGCGAGGATGTGACCGCCCTCGAGGTCCTGGCCCGGGAGGACGACATCCGGGCCATGACCCGCACCCAATATGCCGTGGAACGGCTCTGGCAGATCTGCCAGGTGCCGGATTACCGGAAGGTTTCCCCGCAGACTCATGCGGATCTCGTCGGCCAGCTCTATCGTTTCCTCATGAAGGATGGGGCCATCCCGGCCGACTGGTTCGCCCGCCATCTGTCCGCCATGGACCGGACCGATGGGGATATCGACACCCTCTCCAACCGCATCGCCCAGGTCCGGACCTGGTCCTTCGTCGCTAACCGTCCCGACTGGTTGAAGGATCCAGAGCATTGGCAGGATGTTGCGCGTCAGGTAGAGGACAAGCTATCGGATGCGCTCCATGAACGCCTCGCCCAACGATTCATCGACCGGCGGACGAGCGTTCTCATGCGGCGCTTGAGAGAGAAAACGATGCTCGAAGCGGAAATTACGACCACCGGCGACGTCACCGTCGAGGGTCAGCATATCGGTCACCTGCACGGCTTTCATTTCGTGCCCGATCCCCAGGCCGACACCACGGAGGCCAAGACCCTGCGCAACGCGGCCAGCAAGGCCCTGGCCGGGGAGATCGAAGCGCGGGCTGACCGGTTCGCCGAGGCTCCCGATGCCATGCTCGTGCTGTCGAACGACGGCACGATCCGCTGGATGGGCGACCCGGTCGCCAAGCTGGAGGCCGGCGACAAGCTGTTCGAGCCCCGCGTGCGCATCCTCTCGGACGAGCACCTCACGGGCTCGGCCCGGGAGAAAGTGGACACACGCCTGCGCGCCTGGCTGAAGGCCTATGTCGTGCGCCTGCTCGGACCGCTGCTGCAGCTCGAGGACAGCGCCGAGCTGACGGGCCTTGCCCGCGGCATCGGGTTCCAGATCGGCGAGGCCCTGGGCGTTCTGGAGCGCGCGAAGGTCCTCAACGACGTGCGCAGCCTCGACCAGGATGCCCGCGGTGCCCTGCGCAAGGCCGGCATCCGGTTCGGCGCCTATCACCTCTACCTGCCCGCTCTCCTGAAGCCGGCGCCCCGCGTCCTGGCGACCCAGCTCTGGGCCCTGCGGAACGGCGGCCTCGACCAGAAGGGCATCGACGAGATCGCCCATCTCGCCCAGTCCGGCCGGACCTCGATCCCGGTCGATCCCGAGATCGCCCACGGACTCTATCGCGCGGCCGGCTTCCGCGTGCTCGGCGGCCGCGCCGTGCGCGTCGACATCCTGGAGCGCTTGGCTGACCTGATCCGTCCCGCCATCGCCTACCGTCCCGGCATCACCCCTGGCGAGCCCCCGGCCGGTGCGGCCGACGGGGAGAGCTTCGTCCCGACCGTGTCCATGACCTCGCTCGTGGGCTGCGCCGGCGAGGACTTCGCCACGATCCTCAAGTCCCTCGGCTACGTGATGGACCGCCGGCCCGGACCCGCCATCACCGTCCCGCTCGTCGAGGCTCCGAAGGTCGTCGAGCCGCAGGCCGCTGCTGTCGAGAGTGACATTGCCGCTCCGACCGAGACCACCGAAACCGCTGTCGGTACGGAAGAGATCGGGGCCGTCGCGGTGGCCGAGCCTGAGGCGAGCGTCTCGGAGCAGGAGTTGGCGACGAGCGCCGCCGAGGCCGTGGCTTCCCCCGAAGGCCAGTTGCTGGCTCCCGTCGAGGCTTCGTCCGAGGTTCCTGCGGCTGAAACCCCGGCCGAGCCTGAGATGATCGAGGTCTGGCGCCAGGGTCGCCGCCACCACGAGGGCGGGCAGGCCCGGCATGGCCGCGACGCCCGCGGCGGACGTCACCAGGAGCGCGGCGAGCGTCGCCAGCGTCATGGCGGCGAAGCCCAGGGCGAGCCCGGCGAGCGCCGTCCGCGTCCCGAGCGCCGCGAGGCGCAAGGGGAGGGCGGGCGTCCGCAGAACCGCCTGCCGCGCGGCCCCGGCCGTGGGGAGGATCGTCGCGGCGAGGAACGTCGTGGACCCCGTCCCGACAAGCGCCCCGACAACCGCCGGGAGGGTGGACACGAGCGTCGCGAGAAGCAGCCGGACCCGAACTCGCCCTTCGCCAAGCTGATGGCCCTCAAGGCGCAGCTCGAAGACAACAAGAAGTGAGGATGTGACGTGCATGCGTGAGGACCGGCAGCGGCTCGACAAGTGGCTGTGGTTCGCGCGCTTCGCGAAGACCAGGACGCTGGCGGCCAAGCTGGTCGCCGGCGGCTTCGTCCGGCTCAACGGCCAGCGCACCGACAATGCCGCCAAGGCGGTTGCCATCGGTGACGTGATCACTCTCGCGCTGGCCCGGACGACCCTGGTGGTCCGGGTCGAAAGCCTCGGCGAGCGGCGCGGCCCTGCGCCCGAAGCAAGGCAGCTCTACATAGACCTCAACCAGGACAACGCAGCGCTTGTCAGCGACCCCGACAAGGGCTAGAGCGGCGGCATAACGCCGTTTCGTTGACTTTCGAACAGACCCTCGAAGGACCGTGCATGACCTACGTCGTCACTGAAAATTGCATCAAGTGCAAATACATGGACTGCGTCGAGGTATGCCCGGTCGATTGCTTCTACGAGGGCGAGAACATGCTCGTCATCCATCCCGACGAGTGCATCGATTGCGGCGTCTGCGAGCCGGAATGCCCCGCCGAGGCGATCAAGCCGGATGCGGAGCCGGGCCTTGAGCAATGGCTCAAGCTCAATGCCGACATGGCCAAGAGCTGGCCCAACATCACCATCAAGAAGGATGCGCCTGCCGACGCCAAGGAGTTCGACGGCGTTGCGGGCAAGTTCGAGACGTATTTCTCGGCCAATCCGGGTGAGGGCGACTAATAGCGGACCCGGGGAGGCCGCCGCCTAGGACGCCTCCCGTCCGCTTCGCATCCCGACCTGCCGGCAGCGGAACGCGGAACCAGTTTCCTTACGATGCGTTAGATTTCAAAGCGCGGCCATAAAGGGCCTGCTTTACGCTGCCCGTTGAAATATTTTTGCTTTTTCGGCCGGACTGTGATAGGGTCCGCAAATGCCGTCGCTTGCGCTCAAGCCGTGCACCGTCTCTGCAGACCGGCGGTTCGCATAATTGAAGCAAAGATTCGCGTCCTTTGACTTAAGGGAGCGTCGCTGCCTTGGTCAAGGGTATGAGCGTATTTAGCCGCTGGCTTACATCAGGGAGACGAGCGGAATAGTCAAGTTCCGTGATGCTCAATCTCGATCCTCGTTCCCCTGGGTCCCTGCCCAGTGGAACCACAGCTTCCTCGCTGCCAAGCGAGGACCATGCAAGGAGGCCTCTCTCGCATGACAACCGCCAAGAAGTCCGCCCAGCGCCTTGGGTTCAAGTCCGGTGAAGCGATTGTGTATCCCGCTCACGGTGTCGGCCGCATCACGGCCATCGAAGAGCAGGAAATTGCAGGCTTCAAGCTGGAGCTCTACGTGGTCTCCTTCGACAAGGACAAGATGGTCCTTCGCGTTCCGACCGGTAAAGCTTCCAGCGTGGGCATGCGCAAGCTTGCCGAACCGGCCCTGGTGCAAAAGGCTCTGGACGTGCTGACGGGTCGTGCTCGCGTGAAGCGCACCATGTGGTCGCGCCGCGCGCAGGAATACGAGGCGAAGATCAATTCCGGCGACCTGATCGCCGTCACGGAGGTCGTGCGCGATCTCTATCGCTCCGAGGCTCAGCCCGAGCAATCCTACAGCGAGCGCCAGCTCTACGAATCCGCCCTCGACCGCGTGGTTCGCGAGATCGCCGCAGTGAACAAGATCACGGACACGGAAGCCCTCAAGCTCATCGAGCAGAGCCTTGCCAAGTCCCCGCGTCGTGCCAAGGGCGCCGAAGCCGAAGGCGACGACCTTCAGGAAGAAGCCGCCTGATCCGAGGCGCCTTCCATCCCGCAAAAAGCCCGGCTCCAAGCCGGGCTTTTTCTTTGCCGAAGCCTTGTTTTCCAAGGCTCGGAATCTATTTTGCAAAACTTGGCTGTGAGAAGTGAACTTTTCGCGGCCTCGCTCGTTGTGTCTCTGCCAAGGGAGAGCACACAATGGGAGAAATCTCAGGGGTTCGCCGCCGGTTCGTCCGCGCTGCCATGAATGCACCTTTTCTCGAAAGGGAAGAGGAGCATCTTCTTGCTGTGCGCTGGAAAGAGAACCGCGATGAAGCGGCGCTTCATCAACTGACTGCTGCCCACATGCGCCTCGTGATCGCGCTGGCAGCCCGTTTCCGTCACTACGGCCTGCCGATGGCCGATCTCGTTCAGGAAGGCCATGTGGGGCTTCTCGAAGCCGCCGCTCGCTTCGAGCCTGAACGCGAAGTTCGTTTCTCGACCTATGCGACCTGGTGGATCCGCGCCTCCGTGCAAGATTACATCCTTCGCAATTGGTCAATCGTCCGCGGAGGAACGAGTTCCGCCCAGAAAGCGCTTTTCTTCAATCTGCGCCGCCTGCGCGCCCGCCTGACTCGTGGTGGCGAGGAGCGGATCTCGTCGGACGTGCATGCGAAGATCGCCGAGGCGATCGGCGTGTCCAAAGCCGACGTGGCCCTCATGGACGCCCGTCTCTCGGCGCCCGACACGTCCCTCAATGCGCCCGTCCTGGACGCCGACGCATCCAATTCCGCCGAACGCGTCGAGTTCCTGGTCGACAACAGCCCGCTGCCCGACGAGAGCGTCACCGACGTGATCGACACCGAGCGCCGCGTGCGCTGGCTGCAGCAGGCGCTGGAAGTGCTCAACGAGCGCGAATTGCGGATCCTGCGCGCTCGTCGTCTCGACGACGAGCAGGTGACCTTGGAGTTCCTGGGCGACCGGCTCGGCATCTCGAAGGAGCGCGTGCGCCAGATCGAGAACCGGGCCCTGGAAAAGCTCAAGCGCGCTCTGGTCGAAAAATACCCCCAGGCCTCGGGCGCATTCGTTTAAGAGCTGAAAAAGATCAGGATTTCGAACGGCGAGGCGGGCAACCACCTCGCCGATTTCTTTTGTCGATCCTGAACGCCTACTCGACGACGATCTTGTAGCGCTCGCCGATCTTGATCGTGTCGTTCCTGTTGAGACCATTGAGCAGCAGGAACTTGTCGAGTGCCCGGTCGACGGGCATCCGGGCCGCCAGGTTCTGGACCGTGTCGCCGCGCTGGGCGGTGACGATCTGCAGCTTCAGCGGCCTGATCCGGCGGGCCTCGTCGGGCTGCACCTGGCGGACGCTGTTGAGGGTCTGCTGGAAGATGGCTTCCAGGTCTCCCCTGTTCCCCCGGGTCGCCATGATGAGCCGGAACGTGGTATTGCCGATCCGGATGGCTGAGAGGCGGAAGGTCCATTCCTTGCCGTTCGACAGGGCGGTGACCACGGGCAGGCCGTTCACCGTGCCGATCGTCAGGGTGCCGGGCTCGATCGTATCCGTCCAGGTTGACCGCAGCACGTCCTCCAAGCTCTGACCGAGCGGCGTATCGGCGGCATCGAACAGGAGGCGGCGCTCGCTGTCGCCGGAAGAGCCCAGCACGGCCTGGGAGGTATTCTCCAGGGTGAAGCCCTCCGGTGCCTCGAAGGCGACGCCGAGCCTCGAATGGATGAAACGGCGGCCCTTCACGACGCCGTCGGCCGGATCATCGCCATAGGAGAGGCCGTCGAGGGCCGTCAGATAGGCGAGGCGACCCGTTTCGCCTGTTCCCTCCATGCCCGTCCGCCGCGCCGCCTGGAGCGCTCGCGCCACCCGGTCGTCCGTCCTCGGGTGGGAAGCGTTCCGTTCGGCGGTCGACGAATCCGAACTGGCGCTCGAGCGTCCGAGGGCCGTCAGGAAGCGCGGAGCCCCGTAGGGGTCGAACCCCGCCCGCGCCAGGACCTTCACGCCGGTCTGATCCGCCTCGAGCTCCTGCGCCCGCGAGAAGCTGGCCAGGGCCGAACGGGCCTGGCTCTGGGCCATGGCAGCCTCTTCGGCATCGTTCAGCACGTTCTCGGCCACGCGTTCGATCAGGTCCGAGCGGGCCTGCAATTCGCTGCGCTGGGATGCATGACGGAGGGTGACGTGCGCGATCTCGTGCGAGAGCACGGCCGCAACCTCCGAGGTGTCGTTGGCGAGCGCCAGGAGCCCTCGCGTCACGTAAAGCCGTCCGTTCGGCAGCGCGAAGGCATTGACCACCGGCGAGTTGAGGATCGTCACCTGGAAGGCCTCGTCGGGCCTGTCGGTGGCCATCACGAGCCGGTTGGTCACGTCGGTCAGCATCTGCTGGAGCTGCGGGGCCCGGCCTTCGCCGCCGAACGCCCTCACGAGCCGGAGGTGATCCCGGTCTCGGTCCGGGCCGAGGACCCGCGGTGCATTGGCCGGCAGCGAGACGTCGTTGCCGAAGCCCGAGCAGCCCGCGACAAGAGCTGCAAGCAGGACGCTGCCAAGTAACGAAAAGCTACCTCTCTGACGTATTGTGCTCATGCTCGTTCATCGTGGCAGGCGGCCGCCTTCAAGGCGTTCGATCATGTCCGGAACGACAATGGAGAAGGCTGTCCCCTGCCAAGGCTGCAAAACGCCTCGGGCCCTGATCCGCTGGCCTCTGAGCGCCTCGGCGCCCATGCCCCGGTCGGACATCTGCTTCCAGGTATTCCTAGGAATGATGATCGTGAAGTCTTCTGCCCAGTGCCCCCCGAAGTTCAAATAGGTCCGCTGCTTGCGCTCGCCGATGCTTCTGACGCGACCCTCGACCAGGATGAAGTTGCCGATTCGGTCCCGCAGACGCTCGGGTTGATTGACGTCCATGGGCTTATAGCGGTCATCGGCCCAAAGACCAAGGTGTCGTTCGCGGGCAGTGGCCTCGAGAGCGAGCAATTCCCGCTGGCAAAAGGGGGCATCCAGGCCGGCATCCGTGATCGCGAGACCGGCCTCGATGAGGCTGTGGCTCCAATCGAGGGAAGGCATCGTGCCGACGGACCGGATCCGGACGGATTTGCGGCCCCAGCGGTCGGCATGCCCCGTGTCTTGAACGAGGCTGGGCTCGCCTGCGCGGTCCCGCAGCCAGGCCAGGGCCTGGTCGCGATGGGGAGGCCCTTCAGGGAGCC
Source organism: Microvirga lotononidis (assembly GCF_034627025.1). Classification (NCBI taxonomy): domain Bacteria; kingdom Pseudomonadati; phylum Pseudomonadota; class Alphaproteobacteria; order Hyphomicrobiales; family Methylobacteriaceae; genus Microvirga; species Microvirga lotononidis. Next base: position 2,101,361 of record NZ_CP141048.1, read on the forward strand.
GGATGCCGGCGAGACGGGCCGGGCCGAGGGAGGTCAGAACAAGATCCCCTTCCGGAGAGAGATCCTGCAGGCGATCCGGCCGCGCCTCGGCGGTGCAGACGGTTACGGGGCGCCCGCTCGCGGCAGGCTGCGCCCGCCCGCTCGACGCGGCGAATGCGAGACCTAAGCCGAGGCCGATGGTCACCAATGTCCGTAGGGCTGATCCCGTCATGAGACGGGATCATACCCATTCAGAGCAAAACGGCTACGCTTGGGGGCCGGTTCAGCGCCTTTCCTGTGCCGGATGGTGCTGCTGCGGTTCATATCCGCCGTGCCCGGAATTGTCGTGCTTGTTGGCGTCACGGGTCTCCTGATCGGACGCGCCGCCCTGCCTGCCGCCGGCAACGAGTTCTCCCTTTCCGGGTTCCTACCACCGGATCACCACGACCCTCTCGCGTCCGTTGCCCAGCTCGACCGCTTCCAGGCCTTCCGTCTTGCGGTTCTGCGCCTTCGCATCCTCGATGATTTCGATCTCGGCCACATGGGCCGCGAAGGCCTCGTCCACCTCGGCGACACAGAGCAGGGTGTCGGGGGGAAGATTCTCGATCTGTTTCAGGAAATCGCGAAGCGTCTGCGCCATGATATGCCTCCGGTTCCTTCTCAACCTGATCGGGCCAAGCAGAGTTCCTTGGGGCCTCGTCAGGGCAGGTTGCAAAGGGCTCTCCCCTCAAATGCCCTGCAGGCGTAGAATGAGAGGTGCCGGTCGCGCAGCAACAGGAGGTGGGCCATGAATGGGCATCGCACTCTCGTCTGGTTCGCGTGCAGCGTCATCTCGACATTCGGCTTCATCCCTGTGGTATTCGCCCAGCATCAGGGCATAGCGGGCTCCATGAGCGATGAGGACATCATCAAGAGCGCCATGGCGGCGGCGCCGCCCGCCGTCGCCAAGGACGCGACCATCGTGGATGTCTCTCCGGACGGGAAAACCCGCGTCGTCCGCAAGGGGACGAACGGCTTCACCTGTCTGGCGGACAATCCGAACACGCCTGGGCCGGACCCCATGTGCGGCGACAAGAACGCCATGGAATGGGCGCAGGCCTGGCTCGAGAAGAAGGAGCCGCCGCGCAACAAGGTCGGCTTCATGTACATGCTCTCCGGCGGAACGGATGCCAGCAACACCGACCCCTATGCGCAGAAACCGGAACCCAACAACAACTGGATCGAGACCGGGCCTCATGTGATGGTGGTCGGGGCCAAAGGCATGATGGAGGGATATCCCCGCACCCCGAAGCCCGACACCACGCAGCCTTACGTGATGTGGCCGGATACGCCCTACGAGCACCTGATGCTCCCGGTCCGGTCGCCGGAAGCCGCGACCCGGTAAGGCCTCCGTCCGGGCCGCTGTGCCCCTGGCCGGCGACACGGCGGCCCGCCCAGGCACGATCTCGTCGTCACTTGCTGATCCCAAGGGCACGAACCCCCTGGAATGACCCTGCCGACCGTGCTAAATCCCCTCGTCTCAAGCGGTCCCGTAGCTCAGCAGGACAGAGCAGCGGTTTCCTAAACCGAAGGTCGGAAGTTCGAGTCTTCCCGGGATCGCCAGTATTTCAGCCCATATGGTCTCTTATCGCGCCACCCGCGCGACGGCCGCCTTCGCGTCGTCGAGATCGGGCGCGTCGATGTGGCGGTAGCGGGCCTGGACGAGCCCGAAGAGGCCGAAGGCGAAGAGGCCCAGGGCCGTCAGGGCCAGGAGCACCCAGCCATAAGGTTGCCGCTGCAGGGCCTGCAGCGCGCCGCCCAGCCCATGGACGTCCGAGGACGAGGCGTGGAGGGCCGCCAGGACCAGGAAGCCGCCGATCATCAGGAACACGACGCCGCGGGCGGCAAAGCCCATGCGGCCGATCGTGATGAACCAGTCACGCTTGTCGCCAGGCAGCGAGAGGCGTTCCGCCACTTTCCCCTGCCAGGCTTTCCAGAGGAAGGCGAGGCCCGCTCCCGCCACGGCAAGACCCACGAGGCCGACCAGCCATTGGCCGAAGGGCTGGTTCATGAGCCACGCGGTCCAGTCCTGGGCCGCCTTGTCCTCGCCGCCGCCCGAACCGCGTCCGAGGGCGAGATTGAGCGCCGAGACGGCAAGTCCCGCATAGATGATGCCGCTGATCAGATGGGCTCCCCTGACGCCCCATCCCTTCGCGTCGGAACCGCGATGATCGGCATCGGTCAGCGCCTCCAGCACCCGCCAAGCGCAAAAGCCGAAGAGGCCCATGGCGATCAGGATCAGCCAGAGCTTGCCGAATGGCTGCGTGAGCAAGGTCTGCAGGGCGCTGCGGCTGCCTCCCGTCTGTCCGCCCGAGCCGATGGCGGCGAGAAGGGCAAGGCCCCCGACCAGTCCATAGACCACCCCCCGCGCTCCATAGCCGAAACGGGCCAGGGCCTCGACGGGGTTGGGACTGATCCGGGACATGACGAGCGGCTCCTTTGTGTCAGAGGTGAACCGCCCAGCCTTCGTCAATGTTCCTCAAGGCACTTGGTCAGGAACGGGCCTGCTCTGCTGGCGCCAGATCGTCAGGAGGGCGGCCATGAGGACGGGGCCGACGAAGAGCCCGATCAGGCCGAAGGTTTCCAGGCCGCCGAGAATGCCGAAAAGGGTCCACAGGAAGGGAATATGAGCCGCTCCGCCGATCAGGGCCGGCTGAACGAGATTGTCGCCGATCAGCATCACGGCGGCGCCCCATCCCACGACGCCCGCGGCCGCGAGAAGGGAGCCACCGCCGAGAACCAGCACGATCGCGGCGGCCACGAAGGCGAACCAGGCTCCCATCGGCAGCATGGCGAAGGCGGCGGTCAGGAATGCGAACAGCACGGCATGCGGCACGCCCGCGGCCACGAAGCCGATCCCGATCAGGACGGCTTCGCCCACGGCCACGAGGATCGTCCCGTTCACCGTTCCGCGCACGGCCGATGCCATGGTCTCCGCCAGGCGCTCGCCCGGTGCGCCGAACCAGCGGTCGATGGCGGCGAGCACGTGCTGCCCGATCTCGCGGCCGTGGCGCAGGAGGATGAACAGGACCAGGAAGGTCAGGAAGGTATGGAGAACGCGCGTCGCCAGTGCACCGCCGAGGGTCCTCGACCACTCGGTCAGCGTCTCGCTGTCGATGCCGCTCAGGAGCTGGCCGGCGGATTCCGGCCGCCCCAGATGCGCCTGCCACCATGTATCCAAGTGCTGTCCGAAGAGCGGCAGGCGATGGACCCAGTCCGGCACAGGCATGCCGTTCTGCTGCAGCCGCGCCAGCCATTCCATGACGAACTGGCTTTCCCGGCCGATCTCGGTCAGGACGAGGGCGACCGGCACGAGAAGGAGCACGGCGAGCCCGATCGTCATCAGCAGGGGGGCGATGAGGCGCGAGCCTCCCAGGCGGGCCTGGAACCGGCGATGAAGCGGCCAGACGCTGATGGCGATGATTGCCGCCCAGCCGATCGTGGTGAGATAGGAGCCGATCATCCAGAGAGCGAGCCCGACGAGCGCCGCCGCACCGATGAGGCGCGTGACCCGCCGGGCGCGGGCATCGGGAGCATCGCCGTCGAACGGCTGGGAAAAAGGAGCCGCGGCTTTCTCTTGCATGGAAGGAATCTAGGTTTCTTCCGCCTCAAGCCAATGGCGCGTCAGCGCTTCGTCATCCGGCGGGCCAGGGTCGCGGCATCCTCCGCGAGCGGCGGCCCCGCCAGCAGGAGCAACAGGAGAGCGAAAGGCAGCGCGAACAGGAAGCCGATATGGCTGAACCCGATGGCGCCGATGACGCCCCCGATGAAGAACGAGGTGAGCAGCAGGACGAGCAGGCGCAACTTCTCGCGATCGGCCATGATCCGATCCGGATTGTGGGCATTCCGGTTCCAGTAGAGGAGCTTGCCGAGCTCGATGCCGATATCCGTGACGATGCCGGTCACATGGGTGGTGCGCATGCGCGCGCCGGAGATCTTCGTGACGGTGGCGTTCTGCAGGCCCATGATGAAGCAGAGCAGGGGAATCGCGACCGCGACGAAAACCGGCGACGGATGGGCGAGCCAGCCCAGGATCCCGAACCCGAGAAGCAGGAAGGATTCGACCATCAGCGGCATCGCGTAGCGGCTGCCCAGGTGATGCCGCCGGCCCCAGTTGATCAGCATGGCCGAGCAGGCCGCACCCATGACGAAGGGCACTAAGCCCAGGAGCCCCAGGCTCGCCAGCCCGAGCGAGCCGAGAGCGAGATTGTCGGCCATGGATGAGAAGATGCCCGACATATGCGACGTGTATTGGCCGACGGCGAGGAAGCCGCCGGCATTGATGGCTCCGGCCACGAAGGTGAGAGACATTCCCAGCAGGGTATCCGTCACGTTCGTCCGCTCGAAAGCCGCGATGGTCTTCACCGCCCGCATGGTGAAGTCGCGCGTTTCCGGCTTTGTCGACTGGGCGCTCATGGCCGCCAGCTTAGCGCATCATGCGGAAAAGGGGATCCGGTTTTCCGCATCCACGATGCGCCGAGCGGTCAGGAAACGAATCGTCTCCGTCCTTTACTGCGCAACGCCGGTCGAGGCGGAGGCACGTCGCTCCATGGGTGGGATGCGGAAGGTCTTGAGGATCTCGGCCTCGCCGACCTGATCCGCGAGCGACGAGCCGCCGACGAAGACCTGGATGGCGCCGGCCTCGACCAGATAGGTGCCGTCATCGAGATGGAAGCCGAGGGACTCGACGGGTACGCGCAGGGTCACGCGCTTCGTTTCGCCGGACTTGAGGGCGATCTTCTCGAAGGCCTTCAGCTCGCGTAAGGGGCGGCTGCGGCTGGCCACCGGGTCGCGGGTGTAGAGCTGCACGACCTCCTGGCCGTCCCGCGCCCCCGTGTTCTTCACATCGAGGGAAACCTCCAGAACCTGCCCCTCGTCGAGCTGCCGGCTCGCGATCCTCGCGTCGGAATAGGCGAAGTGCGTGTAGCTCAGGCCCCAGCCGAAGGGGTAGAGCGGCGCGATGCTCTCATCGATGTAGTGCAGGGTGAAGCGGTTGTTGGCCAGGGTGGGGCGCCCCGTGGGAAGCCGGTTGTAATAGAGCGGCAGCTGTCCCGTGGCGCGCGGCCAGGTGAGTGGAAGCTTGCCGCTCGGGCTCACGTCGCCGAACAGCACGTCGGCCACCGCGGGTCCTGCCTCCGTCCCAGGATACCAGGCCATCAGGATCGACGGGATTCGATCCGCCACCGGCCCCAGAACCTGAGGACGCCCGCCCATGATGACGAGAGCGACGGGCTTGCCGGTCTTGGCGAGTTCCTCCAGCACCTCGATCTGCTTGCCGTTGAGTTCCATGTTGGCCCGGGAGGCGGCCTCGCCGGACAATTCCTGCGGCTCGCCGAAAACGGCGATCACGAAATCCGACTGCCTGGCAGCCTCGAGCGCCCCGGGCAGCGCGTCCGTGTTGCGGCAGAATAGGTCGCAGCCCGGAGCATGCCGGACCGCGATGCCTGCGCTCTGCGCGCGGCGGCGAATGCCTTCGAGGATCGTGACGCTGTCCTCCTTGTGGCCACGCGCCGCGTGAGGCCCCATCTGGTCCTGCGGCGCATCGGCGAGAGGTCCGACGACCGCTATGGAGCGAACCTTCGACGGGATCGGCAGCACATCGTCCCGGTTCTGCAGCAGCACGAAGGTTTCGCGGGCGACCTCGCGGGCAGCCTGGCGCGATTCCGGCGATGGGAATTCCGAATCAAGATGAGAGGAATCGACATCGGGACGATCGAACAGGCCCAGGCGGAACTTGGTGCGCAGAACGCGCCGCACGGATTCGTCGATCACGCTCTCCGGCACCCGGCCGGCGCGCACCTCGTCGGGAAGATGGTTGATGTAGAGCTGGCCCATCATGTCCATGTCGACACCGGCGAGGATCGCCTTGCGGGCGGCCTCCGCGCCGTCGGCCGCGATGCCGTGGTTGACGAGTTCGCCGATCCCGACCCAATCGGAGGTGACGAAGCCGTCGAAGCCCCATTGAGTGCGCAGCACATCCGTCAGCAGCCACGGATTCGCCGTCGAGGGCTCGCCGTTCAGGGCGTTGAACGCGGCCATGAAGCTCGCCGTGCCCGCTTCCACCGCGGCGCGGAACGGCGGCAGATAAGTGTCGTACATCTCCGCGCGCGGGATATAGGTCGTGTCGTAGTCACGCCCGCCCTGCGGAGCGCCGTAGCCTGCGAAATGCTTGGCCGCCGCCGCGAGACCGCCTTTGCGGAAGCCTTCCACGCGGGCCGCCGTGAGGGCGGCGCCGAGGGTGGGATCCTCGCCGAAACCTTCGACGATGCGGCCCCAGCGGCTGTCGCGCGACAGGTCGGCCATGGGTGCGAAGGTCCAGTTCACGCCGACATAGGACGCTTCCCGGGCGGCCCATTCGGAGGCGAGCCGGGAGACGCGTGGGCTGAAGGCCGCGGCCTCACCGAGAGGCAAAGGAAACTGGGTGCGGAACCCGTGCAGGACGTCGAGGCCGAAGAGCAGCGGAATCTTCAGGTGGCTTTCACGGACCAGCGCTTGAGCGCGCGCCACATCCTCGGCGCTGTTGAAGTTCAGAACGGCTCCGGCCTTCCCCTCGGAGATGTCCTCCCAGCGCAGCGGCGGGCCGTGGGAGACAAGATTCAGCTGGCCGACCTTCTCTTCGAGGGTCATGCGACCGAGAAGCTCGTTCACGCGGCGCTCGATGGCCTGTTCTTGGGATTCCTGGGCACCTGCCGTTGGGAGAAACGAGACCGTGAGGGCGAATGCAAGCACCAGTTGCGTCAAGCCAGGGACATCAGAAAGCCGCACAATTATCTCCTTTATGGAACAGTAACACTTAATCGCGAGGTCGCCCTCGCTTGCCGCCTGCTCGTGCTACACAAGATAGGTCTGCAAGTGGCGTCTGGGGTCCGTCAGGTCAAATCATATTTTAGAAAAGCCTTATGCATCTGCTGCCAGTCTCATTGAAGCTGTCTCTGCTGAGCCTGTCCGGCGCCTTGATCATGTCGGGCTTCGCGCTGGCGGCTGCGGCCTATGTCAGGAATTCGGCCCTCATTGCCGCGGCAGCGGGGCTTTTCCTCTTGATTGCCGCCGGAGCTCCCCTGCTGATCGGACGGCAGATCAAGCAGGCCTTCCGCCATAGAGATGACGGTGCGTCCGACGAGTTCACCGTGTTCGACGACGTGACGGCCGCTCCCTTCGAGCCGCCCGCCGAGACACTCCTGTCCTTTGCCGAGTTTTCCGCCTTCGAGGAAGCGCCGGCTCCTGAAGAAGACGACGCGCTGCGCCGCCTGCAGAAGGCGCAGGCCGTAGACCGGCTCCGGGACGGCATCGCTCACGATCTCAACAACCGGCTTATGGTGATCAGCGCCAATATCGATGCGGCGGCCCGCCAGCTGAAGGATCAGCCGATCCTGCAGCGCAAGCTGCTCTCCGCTCTCGTAGCCTCCGACCAGGCCGCCAAGCTCATCGCCCAATCGACGGCCTTCGCCCGGCAGGGCGAGGCCAAGGTGCAATATGTGAATATCGCAGAGCAGGTGAGTTCGGTGGCCGATCTCCTGAGCCATTCCCTGCTGCGCGACACGGTCGAGCTGCGCGTCTCCTTGGCGGAGGATCTCTGGTCCATCAAGGCCAACCCGGACGATATCCAGACCGCCATCGTGACCTTGAGCGCCCATGTCCGGGATGCTCTGCCCCAGGGTGGCACCATTACGCTCGAAGCCCGGAACGTGCAGGTCGAAAAAGGTTCGCTGCCGGATCTCACCCGCGAGGGCGACTTCGTGCAGCTCGCGATCCGCAGCGCCGGCCTCTCCGAGGAGGTGCGTCACGCTCCGGAGACCGATCTGGAGCAATCCTTCTCCGTGCGGGATCTCGACCTGTCCTCCTGGCTGTCCCTGCGCCAGAGCCTGCATTTCCTGCAGGATCTCGGCGGCGCATCGGAAGTGCGGCGGGACGGGGGAGAAACCTCGATCCTCCTCTACATCCCGCGGACCGATGCCGCGACCCTGTTGCCGTCGAACTCGTTGAACGAGGACGACACGCCGGATGAGAGCGTGCAGGGCCATACGGAAATCCTCGTCGTCGACGACGAGCTCGAAGTCGCGCTCGCGCTGCAATCGACCCTGGAAGAGTTCGGCTATGTCACCAGCATCGCGACCGATGCGGCGCAGGCGGTGAAATCCTTGAGCGTGCGCAGGCCCGCCCTCGTGCTGGCCGACGTTGCCATGCCCGGCAGCATGAATGGCGTCATGCTGGCGCGCGAAGTGCGGCAGGTCTTCCCGAGCCTGCCCGTGCTGCTGATCACCGGCAATCCCGATGTCGCCGGCGGAGACAGCGAGTTTCCGCTGCTTCAGAAGCCCATCGTCAGCCGCGACCTGCATGTGGCGATCCAGCGGCACCTGAACGTGCACAGCGACAACAAGGTCATTCCGCTGTTCCCGCGCACGTCGCGACGGGCGCGCTGAGTCACAGGGCGAGCGCCGTCGCGGAGAGCGGAACCGTAGCCTCGCGCGCGGCGTCTGTCAGGGCTGCGAACAATCGCTGCTGCGGCTTCTTCCAGACCAGGAGCTCCGGATGCCATTGCACGCCGAGCAGGAACGGCGCGCTGTCGCTCTCGATGGCCTGCACGATCCCGCTCTCGTCGCACGCGGCGATTCTCAATCCCCGACCGAGACGGTCGACCGACTGGTGATGCAGGGCGTTCACCTGACAGGGATTGCAGCTCAGGATCCGGCCCAGCCGGGAGCCTCGCTCGATGGTCACGGTCTTGCGCGGCAGAACCGTGCGCATTTTCGGCGCCTGGACATAGACCTCATAGATGTCCGTGTGCAGCGTGCCGCCGAGCGCCACATTGATCATCTGCGATCCGCGGCAGATGCCGAGGATCGGCAGCCCTGCCGGGAGCGCCGCCTTCAGCAGGCCGAGCTCCAGCTTGTCGCGCTCAGGGTCGATGCGCACGTCCGGCAGGACCTGCCCGCCGTAGATCTCCGCGCCGATATCGTCGCCGCCGCCGATCACCAGTCCTTGCAGCGGCTCCGTCGGCAGCGGATGGCCGGGCATCAGGCGCACGGCGCGCGCGCCCGCACGGTAGAGCGCCAGCCGGTGCATGAGGTAGCTGCGCCATCCGCCACGTCTCGACGTGGTGACGCCGATCAGGGGGCTCGTCATGACCTTACGATCTGCTCCACCACATTGGCCCAGCTCTTGTCCTCGCCTTCGAACGACAGGTAGGCGGCACCCACCGCATCCAGCTTCTCGCGGTCCGCGGCGAGCCGCTCGACGCAGACCCAGCGGTTCCAATCCGGCGCGATGCTCCAGCCGGGATCGCTCACCCGGGCATCGGGCAGGCGGTAATGGAAGGTGGGGCGGCCGTTGATCTTCTCGTTCGGCAGGACGGCACGGACCCGGGTCGCGTCGAAGTCGTGCAGGAGCGGCAGAAGATCGAGATCCCGGTTTCGTGTCGCATTGTAGGCGAGGTAGTCGTCGATGAAGCCGGGCATGTCCGGCCAGTAATACGGATCGCCGATCCGGCGGACATATTCGGCCGGGAAAGGATCGGCAAAGCCCAGGAGATTGCGCGTGGCGTCCGGCGAAGCCTCGCGCCGGAGCCACGGATTAAGCAGAGCGAAGCTCTTCATGAAGGCCGTGAGGGTCGCTACATCCCGACGCGGGATCTCCGGGTTGAAGTGCAGGCCGAAGGCATAAAAGGGTCCATCCTGCGTGCCCTTGGCGCCGACCCCGCGCAGGATCGCCAGGATACGATTGAGTTCCTGAAGCCGGTCGACCGGGATCGGTGCCGTGACCAGCTCGCAGGGAACGAGATAACGGGCCGCGAAGCCGAACAGGGCCGCGATCTTGGGCAGGACGCCCTTCTGCGTCCCGGCCTGCTTGCCCGGGTGCAGGATCCGGCTGTCGAGTTCGACGGTCAGGTCGCCGATGGCCGATTCCTTCAAGGCGAAGGCATGCGGATCCTCCTCGATGAGCCGGCCGCCCAGCGCCTCCTGCAAGGCCTGGACGGTCCTTTCGGCAGACGGACCCACGAACTCGATCTCAATCCCGACCGTGCGCATCTGCCCCTGCTCGTTGAGCAGGACCGGCGGCAGGGCAAAATCGATCTCGGTTGAAAGCGCCGGTTGCGCCATCGAGAACTCCGAAAAATAACACGGAAACGTGAGCAATGGGATGAACGGGCGCGCTTCCGCTCAGGTTCCTTGCCATTTGGGTGCTTCCTGGTCTCTCGGCAGGTGTGGCATTCCAGCTTCGGGTTGTATACAACCGCGCCATCATGATCTCGAGAGAATCGACCTTCGAGCGCGCCGCCTGGATGACGGAGCTGCGTGCGACCCTGGCCCTCGGCTGGCCCCTGGTTCTTGCAACGATTGCACAGAACGCCCTGATCACGTCCGACGTCATTCTGATGGGCTGGATGGGATCGGACGCCCTGGCGGCGGGTGCGCTCGGCACCAATCTCTACTTCGCCTTCCTGATCTTCGGGATCGGCCTCGTCAATGCGACCTCGCCGATGATCGCCGAGGAACTCGGCCGCAAGCGCCATTCCGTCCGCGAGGTGCGACGCACCGTGCGCCAGGGCTTCTGGGCCTCCGTCACCGTCGCCGTCCCGATTTGGCTCGTGGCCTGGAACGGAGAGGCGATCCTGCTCGCCATCGGACAGGCGCCCGTCCTCGCCCACAATGCGGGCCAATATATCCGCGCCCTGCAATGGAGCCTTCTGCCGTTCCTGCTCTTCTTGGTGCTGCGCTCGTTCCTGGCCGCCCTGGAGCGCCCCGGCTGGGCCCTGTTCATCGGCCTGCTCGCCATCCCGGTCAATTTCGGCGCGGCCTATGCGCTGATGTTCGGCGCCCTCGGCCTGCCGGCTCTTGGGCTCGTCGGGGCGGGTCTCGGCACGGTGATCTCGAGCGCCTTCATGTTCGTGGCGCTCGCCGTAGTGATCGTCCTCCATCCCCGGCTCAAGCGCTATCATATCTTCGGGCGCTTCTGGCGGCCCGACTGGCCGCGCTATCGCACCCTCTGGCAGATCGGCCTCCCGATTGGCCTGACGCTGATGTTCGAGGTCACGATCTTCAACGCGGCCGCCATGCTGATGGGCCGGATCGGCGAGAGCGAGCTGGCCGCCCATGCCATTGCCCTGCAGATCGCGTCCTTCTGCTTCTCCGTCCCGCTCGGCATCGGACAGGCCGTGACGGTGCGTGTGGGCCGCGCCTATGGCGCCCAGGATACGGCAGGCGTCACCCGAGCCGGCTGGACGTCGTTCGCGCTGGGCACCGGCTTCATGACCGTCACTGCATCGCTCATGCTGTTCGCTCCGCACCTGTTGCTCGGCGTCTTCCTCGACGTGGCCGATCCCAAGAACGCGCTCGTCATCGATCTGGCGCGCACCTTCCTGGTGGTGGCCGCCATCTTCCAGCTGGTGGACGGCGCGCAGGCGGTCGGGGCCGGAATGCTGCGCGGGTTGCAGGATACCCGCGTGCCGATGATCTACGCGGCGCTCGGCTATTGGGGCGTGGGCCTGCCGCTTGGCGCGACCCTGGCCTTCGGCACGTCGCTGCGGGGAGTCGGCATCTGGATCGGGCTGGCCAGCGGGCTCGCCGTCGTGGCCTGCCTGATGCTCTGGCGCTGGGTGCGCCGCGACAGGCTGGGGCTGGTCACGGCGACGCCGCGGGACGTTCAGGAGGCGTTCGCGAGCTGAGGAACGAGGTGCGAGAGATCCACGGGGGCGAACTGGGCGTCCTCGCGGGTGACGCGCACCTCCTCCACCGTGAGCCGCCGCCATTGCGCGAGCTGGGCCAGGGCCTCCTGCACCAAATCTTCGGGAGCGGAGGCGCCTGCGGTCAGGCCGATCACGGCGGCGCCGTCGATGAAGGAGAGCGTCAGGTCCTTCGGATCCTGCATGAGGAGCGCCTGGCGCCCCTCGTTGACGGCCACCTCGCACAGGCGGTTGGTGTTCGACGAGTTGCGCGCGCCGCATACGATGATCCGCTCCGCGCGCCTGGCGATCACGCGCACAGCCATCTGCCGGTTCTGCGTCGCATAGCAGATCGTCTTGATGTCGGGCCCCTGAACGGCCGGAAAGCGCTTCTTCAGGGCCGCGATGATCTCGCGGGTATCGTCGACGGAGAGCGTCGTCTGGGTGATGTAGGCGATGCGCTCCGGGTTCAGAACCCGAACGGTCAGCGCTTCCGCAACGCTTTCGATCACATGGACGGTACCGTCGATCTGCCCGGTGGTTCCCTCGATCTCCACATGGCCGCGATGGCCGATGACGATGACCTCGCGGCCGGCTTTGGAATGGCGCTGTCCTTCGAGATGGACGCGGCGCACGAGCGGGCAGGTGGCGTCGAGCACGGACAGGCCCCGGCTCGCCGCTTCCCGTTCCACTGCGCGCGAAACGCCGTGGGCGCTGAAGATGGCGACGGCCCCGTCCGGGATGTCCGCCAGATCCTCGACGAAGATCGCACCCTTGCGCTTCAGGTCTTCCACCACGCGGTCGTTATGCACGATCTCGTGGCGCACATAGACGGGTCTGCCCGTCCGGTCGAGGGCCTCCTCGACGGCCCGTATGGCGCGTTCGACTCCGGCACAGAAACTGCGCGGGGCGGCGAGCAGAACAGTCAGCGGGGAATGGTCCTGGATCATGCCGCATTCTCCGTCTTCAAGGGGCGGTCGCGCGGAGCGGTCTGGCGGCTGCAGCGGACATGCCGCAGCAGGGAGGCGGCGTGCTCGCCTGCCATCACGGCGCTCTCGATGGTGGCCGGAAGAGAGCCGATCCAGTCTCCGGCCAGGGCGAGGTTAGTCAGAGGCCGCAAGGGAGGCTGCGGGAGCTCCTCGGCAGCTTGGCGGATGGTCGCGCGTTTCTCCTTCACCACCCGGCTCTCGGGCTGACGACCGGTTTCCGCATCGAGCCCGAGACGGCGCAGGGCCGGCGCGATGTCGCTCCAGATTCTTGCAGCCACGTCGTCGACATGGTGGTCCATCACCGCATCGGCGGCCGAAACCGTGACGCTCACATGAGAGGGACGGACCAGGGCCCATTGCGCCAGCGTGCCGCTGAAACCGATGAAGCGCGGGCTCGCCAGGCCCTTCATGCGATAATGCACGTTGAGGATCGGCTCGAAAGAGGTCGGCACGGGCAGCGCGGGAAGAAGCCGCCCCACCTCGTAGGGCGGCAATGCGAGGATCACGCGGTCTTCGGGGCCGAGCATCACGGTGCGGTCCGGCAGCGCCAACCCGATGACGCGCTCCTGGCTGGTCAGAAGCCGGCGCAGGCGCTGCCCGGTGTGAACGGCAGCGCCTCTCGCTGTGAGGGTCGCAACAGCGGGCTCGATCAGGTCTTCGCTCAGGCCGTTGCGCGCCACGAGCAGGCGTCCGGCACCGGGCCGGATGAGCCGCCGCAAGGCGCAGGCGAGGCGCTGCGAGGAGGCCTGCGCGGGGGGCGTATTGAGCACAGCCACCGTCAGCGGCTCGATGAGGCTGTCCATGATCGGACGATCGCCGATGATGGACGCGACCGGACAATCCTTCGCGGTGAAGACGAGGCGCAGGATCCGCGCGAGATCGGGCAGGGTTAGGCCGTGCGGTCGCCGTGAGGGAAACAGCCACGACCAGGGCGAGAGTCCCACCCGTTGGATCTCGCCCGTTCGTCCATCGTAGAGCGGAAGCCCTTTGGGTTCCGGCTCGAACCAGCGGTCGCGGGCACCGATGACCTCGAGGAGATCGAGCGTACGTCCATTGGCCGTGAACAGCACATGGGTGCCGTTGTCATGGATGAAGCCGTCGGCAGGCTGCAGGGTCCGGCAGCGTCCGCCCGGCTGCGGCGCGGCCTCGTAGACGACGGCCGCGCCGCCATCGGCCGTGACGGCGAGCGCAGCGCTCAAGCCGGCGACCCCCGCTCCGACGATATGGGTGCGCCTGACCGTCATGCGGGCCTCATGGCGCGGGTGATGAGATGCAATCGATCGGCCGTGCTCAGGCGCAGCCTGCCCTGACGTCGGCCCCAGCCGCGCGCCTGCAGCCGGTCGAGCACGCGGCGGTAATTCTCCATCATCAGGATCGCGGGTTTCAGCGCCCGGCGATCGAGCCGCATGAGGGCTGTATCCGCTGCGGCAAAGCCGGCGCGGGCCTCTTCGGCGAGACTTTCGCAGACACGGGCGAAGCGTGGATCTGCCACGAGAGTGGCGGCGGGAGCATCGCTCAAACCGAGCTGCGCAAGCCGCGAAAGAGGAACGTAGACCCGCTCGTGGGCCGCGTCCTCGTCGACGTCGCGCAGGATGTTCACGAGTTGCAGAGTGCGTCCGAGATTGAGGGCGAAGTCGTGAGCGGACGGAGCGCCGAAGATGCGGATCGAGAGCGCTCCGACGGATCCCGCGACACGGCGGCCATAGAGCCCGAGCTCATAGTCGCTGGCAAGGCGCACGCGATCAGCACTGTCGGTCTCCATGCCGTCGAGCAGGGCGTGGCATTCCTCCAGGGGCAGCTTGAACAGGGTCGAGGCGCGGGCGAGCTCGCGTCCGATCGGCGTTTCCGGTGCACGGTGCAGCCGGTCGAGCTCGCGCCGCCATTCGCGCAGGAAGCCCCGTTTCTCGGAAGCAGGCGCGGCGCCGTCGGCAATATCGTCCACCGCGCGACAGAAGGCATAGACGGCATGAATGGCGCGGCGGCGCTCGGGAGAGAGACTCTGCATGCCGAGGCGAAAGGACGAGCCCGAACGCCGCACGGCCGCGGCGGTCACGCGATGGTCGCGAGGAGAGGGCCTCCGGATCGTTCCGGGAAGACCGCACAGGAAGGCGACGCAGGCATCCGGCCTGCTCACCTGCACCCGCTCCAGAACCGGATCGGCTTGCCGCAGACGGCGGCTCAGGCGCCGGGCGAGGGCGATGGTCGCAAGGCTCTGTGCCCGCAGGCGCGCATTCTGCAGATGCTCGGGCAGGGATTGCGCTTGGTCGATCAGCGCGTCGACCCGGTCGAGCATGGCGTCGAAAACAGCGCGGCGGAGCGCCGTGCGTGAAGGATCGAAGAATGCCGCCTCGGAGCCCGCCGCCAGCATCCACCGGATCGGGATGTAGATGCGGCCCATCTGCTCGCGATCCTTGCCGCAATCCTGCAGGTGATTGAGGATCTGCAACGCCGTGCAAAGGGCATCCACCGGCCCAAAGGCGGAGCTGCGCTCCCCGTGAAGCGTCAGCAGGAAGCGGCCGACCGGGTTGGCGGAATAGCGGCAATAATCGATCAGCTCCGCCCAATCGTTGTAGCGGGCCTTGACTACGTCCTGACGGAAAGCGCGCAGCAGATCGCGGGCCGGGTCTCGTCCGGCCTTGCGCTGTCCGTCGACTTCGTGAAGGCGCGCGGCCCGTGGAATCGTCGGATCGCCAGCTAAGAGCGCCTGTTCGAGAGCATCGAGGCGCGCCAGCTTCTCGGCCGCTCCGAGATCGGGTGCGTCGGCGATGTCGTCCGCCATTCGGGCGAAAGCGTAGAAGGCGAGAACGGCATCCCGGTGCTGGCGCGAGAGCACCAGGGAGGCGACCGGAAAGTTCTCGTCGCTCGGTCGCTTCGTCGTTCCTGAAAGGTCCACGCTCATGGCTTTTCCTCCAGCGGATAAAGCCTTCCTTTCCATCCCGCGAGGCGCGCCTCGCCGATCCGCAGGAGCACGCTCCACTGGATCGCAAGGCCGACCAGGATGGTGAGGGGATGAAGAGGGATCGACCAAGGGTTTTCCCGCGTCGCGAAGGTCACGAGACTGCGTGCGCCGAGGGAAAGAAGGGCCGCCCAGGCGAACAGGATGCTGGGCGCAAACGGCAGGAGCAGGAATGGCAGCACATGGCCGCCGAAAAGAAGAACGGTCCAGACCGGCAATGCCACCGGTGTCGCCATGCCCTCGTGGGCATTCTTGGCAAAGCCCACCCAGGCCTCGTCGAACCTCGCATACATGCGGCAGGTGGCGAGGCGCTCACCAGGGACGAGATCCGTCATCAGGCCCTTGCGTCGGAAGAGCCGGGCCAGCTGGATGCCGTCATGGATGCGCGCTCGGATCGCCGCGTGTCCGCCGCTCGCCCGATAGGCCTCGCGCTCGACAAGCATGAGCTGGCCGCAGGCTGCTCCCAGTCCCGGATCGCGGGAGAGGCGCATGAAGCCGATGGGAAGATAGCCGAGTAGGAGCAGGTTGATCGTCGGCACCGTCAGCAATTCGCCGGGCGTGATCATGATCTGGCGCGGCACGGCACTGACGAGGCCGGCATCGGTCGCCTGCGCATGGCCTGCGAGCGAAGCCGCAGCATGAGGGGAAAGACGCACATCCGCATCCACGAAGAGAAAATGCGTGCCCCGTGCGGCCTCGGAGAGATGGTGGCAGGCATGGACCTTGCCGGTCCAGCCCTCATCGAGAGCCGGAGCCGCAAGGAGGCGCACGCGGCTGTCGCGGGCCGCATAGGCGCGGACGATATCGGCGGTCGCATCCGTCGACCCATCGTCCATGACCAGGACTTCGACCGGGACGCCCATGCTGCCGAGCGCCGCTTCGACAGCGGGGCCTATATTCGCCGCCTCGTTGCGCGCCGGGATGAGGATGGAAACGAGCATGTCTCCCTGCGGCGCCTGGGGCGGCGTCGCGCGCAGGATGCCCAGGTTCATGAGCGCGAGAACGAACGGGATCGCGGCCAGTGCAAGCAGGACGAGACCGAGCGCCGTCATGATGGCCGTCCCTCATGAGACGGATCGAAGGCGCGCCCGCGCAGGGCCGCCGCCAAGCGCCGCCATCCGTCGTAGAGGCCGCCAATCCCGGCGCGGCCTTCGAGCACGGCCCGGAATCGGGCCGGGTCTCGGCTCCGCACGTCGGCGCTCAAGCGATCGAGCGTCGTCGTCAGCTCACCTTCAAGGCGCTTCAGCCGGTCCGAGCGTGCGAGGTTGAGAAGATCCTGTCCGCGCATCGGTGGCCCGAACGCGATGAAGGCTTCTGCTCCGCGCTCCAGCCAGAAGCCGTACTCGATGGCGAGCGGAAGGACGGTACATCCGGGCGCACGCTCGAGGAGATATGCCACGCCGGGCTTGAGGCCGAGGGGCCGCTCGCGCACGTCGCCGAAGCGTCCCTGCGCGGTGATCCAGAGCGCGCGATGGGGAACGGAAAGAATCTCCGATCCGGCCTTGAGGAAATCGGCCGCACCGCGGGGACTTTCGAGATCAACGCCGAAGGCGCCGATGCGGCCGAAGATGCCGTATTGCCTCAGCATTGCGGCATCGATGGGTGCGTAGCTCTCGTAGGACGGAAGGAAGCGGTCCGCCGCCAGGACGTAGACGGCCGCGTCCCACCAGGCCGGGTGATTGGAATAGACGATGATCGGACCCTGCTGGGGAGCGGCGGGCATGCCCCATTGGGCGATCCGCAGGGCGTTCATGTGGCGTGTGAAATAGCGCCGGAAGGTCGAGACCATGAAGCGGTGAAGCAAGGCGGAGCGGCGCGCGATGGGAGAACCTCCCGCGCGACCGGATGAAGAGCGCTCCGTCCCTGCCTTGCCCGTTTCCTGCCTCAAGACACGTTCCGTAGATTCTCGACCTTGCCATCCGCATCGAGCGCGTCGGCGGCGATCCAGCCCGACATCATGACCATCGGCATGCCCGGGCCGGGATGGGCTGCCCCGCCAGCCAGGTAAAGGCCACGCACTTGCCGGCTGCGGTTGCCCGGCTTGAACGCCCCCATGAACTTGCCATGGCTCGCCAGACCGTAGATGGCGCCGTTGAGCACTTTGTAGCGGTCATGAATATCCTGCGGCGTCAGGTGGTGTTCGACCACGATGCGCTCCTCGAGATCGCTCATGCCGGCCGTGCGTTTCAGCTTGTCGATGATCACCTGCCGATAGGCGGGAAACATCTGCGACCAGTCATGGTGGGGGCGAAGATAGGGTGTATGGACGAGCACATACAAAGCCTCGCCGCCTTCCGGGGCAACGCTTGGATCGGTGGCGGAAGGGGCCGCGAGATAGCAGGTCGGGTCGGGCGCGGGCTCACCGCGCCGATAGATGAAGTCGAACTCCTCCTCCGGATCGCGCGAGAACACGAAATCGTGATGGAGGATATGGTCGTAGCGCTTGTTCAGGCCGAGATAGAGAACCACGCCCGAGCAGGCAGGCTCGAAGTCCTTGCGGGCGTAGTGCTCGCCCACCTCGCCGCCGACGAGTTCGCGATAGGTGCGGATCGAATCCATGTTGGAGATGACGTTGTCGTAAGGAACGACATCGCCGCTCGCGAGGACGATGCCCGTCACCGCCCCGTTCTCGATCTTGAGTGAAGACACCTCGCTGTCGGTCTTGAACGTGGCGCCGAGTTCGGTCGCCAGTTTCGCCAGGGCCTCCGCGACCGCACGGGTGCCGCCCATGGGATACCACACGCCGTCCGCCGCCTGCATGTGGGCGATGGCGCAGAGCACGGCGGGCGAGCCATAGGGCGACGAGCCGACATATTGCGTGAAGTGATCGAGCATCTGCGCCAAGCGTTCGTCCTTCACCTTGGATCGGATGGTGCCTGCAACGGACGAACCCATGCGCAGAGACAAAACATCCCGCAAGGTTGCGGGATTCATGTTGGCGCGGATGTTGATGGTGTCGAAGAGATCCTCCACCGGCTTCCAGAAGAAGAACCGGTTCGAGATGTCGTGAAGATGTGCGGAGATTTCCTGGAAGCGCCTGTATCCCTCGCCGGCATTCTTTCCGGGCGCAAAGCGATCCATGGTCTCGGCCATGGCGTCGATGTTTTCCTGCAGGTCGATCTGGGTGCCGTCGTCGAAGAAGCAGCGCCATTGCGGATCGAGCCGCACGAGGTCGAGATAGTCGGAGAGATTGCGGCCGGCCTCTGCGAAGATGCGCTCCAGAACCCGCGGCACCGTCAGTATCGTCGGCCCCATGTCGAAGCGAAAGCCGTCACCATGCAGGACCGCCGCCTTGCCGCCGATCCAGGGGTTCTTGTCATAGAGGGTGACCTTGTGCCCGCGGGCCGCTGCGACGCAGGCGGCCGCCAATCCGCCCAATCCTCCGCCGATGACCGCAACCGAAGTGCCTTGAGCGTTCACGCATTCCTCCCGCGAGGCACGAGCCTGTCCGTCATTCGCCCATGTCCAATCGTGATGGTTCTAGGAAGCCCATGGGCCAGTTCAAGACGGATCACGAAGGATTGGGCGGCGGGCGCAGATCATGCGGAGCGAGTGCCGGCCGGGCGCGCGGATCACCGGACCGAACCCGGCGGCGGCCAGGAGGGGCATCAGGTGGTGCACGGCGCGCGTATTGCCGCCCCAGAGCAGGTTCTTCAGCCGGTTGACGGCGGAGACCGTTCCGCCGCCTTCCTGGGCCAGGGCGGCCACGAGAAGCCATCCTCCCGGCCGCAACGCCCGGAAGATCCGCTCGATGGCCTCCCGGATGATTGCATCCGGCAGGAACATCTGCGGCAGGAAAGCGAGGTCGAAGGCCCGCTCGTCGACCAGGTCCTCCGCGCGCTGCCGGCGCATGACGACACGATCCTCCAGCCCGGCTTCCCGCACATGGCGTTCGCCGATCTCGGCCGGATGCGGCGCGGGCTCGAGGGCCACGGCCTTCAGATGAGGAAAATGCCTGCAGAGCACAATCGAAAGACCCGCGGCTCCCGCGCCCACGTCGAGAAGGGCCGCGCCGGGTTTCTCGAGGCGCGGGACGAGGCCCGGCAGGAATTTCAGTTTCGGCAGGGCCCGGGTAGTCCAGAGCCGGGTCAGGGTGCCCTGGGACTCGATGATGGCGTCGTCCGTATGGGTCCAGCCATCGAGGGACAGCCTGCGGTCGGCGAGGTTGCGCCGGAAGCTGTCGGCCTGAAGGAGAGGAGCCCGCAGCGACGCACGGAAGGTCGCCACGCCCTCGGGGGTCGTGAAAGGCATGAGGGCAGGGGCCGCCTGCACCCGGTCCTGCTCCCACACCACGAACCTGTGGCTGGCGAGCACGTCGATCAGCGTCCGGACAAGCGCTGGCGACAGCGAGGCGGCGTCCGCCAGCGTGTCGATCGTCGCCGGCTTGTCGAGATGGGCGAGAAGACCTGTCTCGGCGCAGGCCGAGAGGGCGCTCGCCGACCAGATGGCCGTGTCGGCCTCTTCGAGCACCTTCAGCACGTCGCCCGTTCGCTGGAACGACGGAGCGGCCGGACCGTGCCAGGACGGCAGGCCGATGGAGCCGAGGCCTATGCGGTCTCCCCCGTGGGACAGAAGAGCATAGGCGCGCCACAGCATGGGGACCTCTATCGGATCGGGATTACGACGGTCGTCGCAGGCTCCCTGACGACGATGCGGGCGGCGTCGAAATTCGGAGGTCCGCGGCGGCCCACATCGTTCGAGAACCCGTAGGGTTCGCTCGGAAGGCCGATGAGGTTGCGGTCGAGCTTGCCGTTGCCGTTCACGTCATGAAAAACCGCAATGGCATAGGCGCCCGGCTTCACGTTCCTGATGCGCAGCTCCACGGTTGCTGCCGTGGCTTGGCCGCGGTCCTTGTAGGGGCAGGTGGACTCCTCGAAGCTGGTGTCGCAGACCCCGGCATAGACCATGTTCCCGTCCGGCTGAACGCCCTGTGCGCGGATCGTCAGCGTTGCCGCGTGGGCGGATGAGACGGAAAGGAGAAGAAAAGCGGTCAGTCCAGCGCGTCTCATCCGGTACCCCATCATAGAGCGGCTTCGCCAAGCGGTGCGACGGCGGGTTTCGCTTCGTGGTCGCCCGCGCGTCGACGCTCGCGATCCTCCAGCAGCAGCCGCGTCGTGATGCGCGCTCCTTCATAAATCACGGGAAGCCCGCTGCCGGGGTGCGTGCCGCCGCCGACGAGATACACGTTGCGGCCGAAGCGGTTGTGCGGACGGAAATAGAGCATCTGCGTCAGGTTGTGGGCGAGGTTGAAGGTGGCGCCCTCGAACACGGAGAACTCGCTCTCCCAACCGCGTGGCGTGACCACGCGCTCGTAACGGATGCGGCTTTCGATGTCGGTCAATCCGAGCACCTTCAGCCGATCGAGCGCAAGCCCGCGATAACGCGGCGCCTCGCGCGCCCAATCGATCCCGCAGCGCAGGTTCGGCACGGGCACGAGCACGTAAAGGCTGGTGTGGCCGTCAGGAGCCATCGTCGCATCGGTCGCGCCGGCGTGCTGCACGTAAATAGACGGTTCTTCGGGCAGGATGCCGTTCGTGATCTCGTGAATATTGCGTTCATAGTCCCGCGACAGCAGGATCGTGTGGTGGGCGAGATTGCCGACATCGCCTTCGATGCCGAGATAGAGCATGAAAGTGGAGCAGGAGATCTTCGCGCGATCGAGCTTCCTGTCCGTCCAGCGCGGGCGCATGTCTTCCGGCACGAGGTGACGCATGGCGTGACCGAAATCGCCGTTGATCACCACGGAACCCGCCGCGAAGCGCTCGCCGCCCGCCTCCAAGCCGACGGCCTCGCCGTTCTCGTAAACGATGCACTCGACGGGCGTGTTGAGGCGGATGTCGACACCCATCTTGCGTGCGACTTTCGCCATGGCTTCCGAAACCGCGCCGCAGCCGCCCATGGGATGGAAGACGCCGTGCTCGTATTCGAGGAACGACAGAATGGTGAAGAGGCTCGGGCACTGGAACGGCGACATGCCGAGATATTTAGTCTGGAACGAAAAGGCGAGGCGCACGCGCGGATCGGCGAAGTAGCGCTTGAGATCGCTGTCGACGCTGGAAAAAGGTCTCAGCTTCGGCAAAGCGGCCAGCATCGCCGGCGAGAAGAGATCGGCCGGGCTCGAAAAGGCTTGTTCCAGCACTGGGCGGAAGGCTTCGAGCTTGTCGCGGTTATCGTCGAGAAAACGGCGCACGTTGCGTGCATCGGCGGGGGCCAGACGGGCGATTTCCTGTTCGAGTCGGTTAAGATCGTAAGTGGCCCGAATGGAGCCGCCGCCCTCGAAGATCACATGATACTGCGGGTCGAGGCGCTTGAGTTCGACATGGTCTTCCAGCCGCTCCCCGCAGGCCTCGAAGATGTCCCGCAGGACGCGGGGATACAGGAAGAAGGTCGGGCCGATATCGAACTTGTAGCCGCCGGGCGCATGGACGGTCCGGGTGCGGCCGCCGACGGCAGGTTCCCGTTCGAACACCGTGACGGGGACGCCCTCGCGCGCCAGCAGCATGGCGGAAGCCAATCCTCCGGGCCCCGCCCCAACGACGGCGACCTGCGGTGATCGGGCGGATTCGCGCATGAGCCGGCAGCCCTGACTAGCGTGGAACATTGGCTACCTGAACTAGACCGGCCACGGCCTTCGACCAGAGGCGATGATTCAAAATTGCGGGAAGGGCAAAATTCAACCTGTAATATCGTAGCGTTTAATCAGGCTATCTAGGAGGAACGCTGAAAATGTCCAGGCTATATCTCGGTATAGTTTCACATCTCTGAAGAGTGAGTGAACGTATAAAAAATCCGATCGCCTTATTCTTGCCTTCTTAAGGCTCAGTTTCACTTCCAATCGAAACGGAAGCGGAGACTGTCGTTGAAGAACATCCTCACCCGGGCATCTGCAATTGTGCCTATTCTTCTCGTAGCAGCCTGCAATACAACCGCCTCGAACGACCCACACATCACAGGATCCATCTCGCAAGCCAATATCGACGCCGGTCCCGCCATTCAGCGCGGTACCGCCTCCTGGTACGGCCCAGGGTTTCATGGCCGCAAAACCGCCAGCGGCGAGCGCTTCAATTCCTCCGACATGACGGCCGCCCATCGCTCCCTGCCGTTCGGAACGAAGCTCAAGGTCGTAAACGAGTCCAATGGCCGCTCCGTCGTCGTCCGGGTGAACGACCGCGGTCCCTTCGCCCATCGTCGGATCATCGATCTCGCAAAAGGGCCCGCCCAGGCGCTTGGCTTGACCTCCGAGGGCACGGCCTACGTGTCGCTCCATCTCCTCGATTAGGCGCTTCTTAATTCCTTCCGGCGATTCTGGCCCCGATTCGGGACCAAGGGTTGCTTACATGGAATCGAGATCGTCTCAGCCGACGAATGTCATACGCTTTCCGGGCGCACGCTCGTCGGCGAATCCGCACCGCGATCAACGAAGCCTGATGGATGCGGTCTATGCCGCGGGCTCGTTGCCGATTGCGGCGGACGATCGCGCCACCAAGGTCATGGCGACTCGACTCACGATTTTCGGCTTCGTCACGATCGACGAGGTTCAGGCCGACGGTACTGTGCGCCGTCTCCGGCCTTCCGAGGCGTTCCATGCGTCGACGGCATACCCATGGCGCGTATCGAAGCCGTCGGGCCGCTATCGGCTTGCCGACGATTGGCCCGAATCGGATCGCGAGTTGTTCGCTGCCCTGCAAGCCTGAAGGCCTCGCCTTTTCCATTCCCTGAACTATTTTCCTGCGCCAGCCGATGGCGCTTGTCAGGGGATGCCGATGCATCTGGTTCAGATTCTGCTGCCGCTCGCCGACAACAAAGGCCGCCGCCTCGACGGGGCGGCCTATGCACGGGTCCGCAAGGAATTGTCAGAGCGGTTCGGCGGAATTACGAGCTTCACGCGCGCGCCCGCCGAAGGCGTCTGGAAGGAGGGCGGCCATACGTCCCACGACGACATCGTCGTGTTCGAGGTGATGGCCCGCGAGCTCGATCACGCCTGGTGGGAGCGCTATCGCGCCGACCTGGAGCGGCGGTTCGAGCAGGAGACCATCGTGATGCGGGCGATCAAGGTGGAAATGCTGTAACGAGGGAACCCGACCCGCACTGCTTCGCTTGTCGTTGAAAAGTGGAGCATTCCCATGGCCAAGCCCCTCGTAGTTTCGATTCCCCATAATCTCGGCCAAGCCGAAGCGATGCGGCGGCTTCACGGCGGCATGTCGGGTCTGAAGTCGCAGTTCGGCGACAAGGTCGCGTCGATCGATGAGACCTGGGACGGCAACCGCATGGATTTTCGCGTCGGCGCCATGGGACAGAATGTGAGCGGCCATCTGGAAGTCATGCAGGATCAGGTGCGTGTCGAAGTGCAGCTGCCGTGGATCCTCGCGATGGTTGCAGAGAAGGCCAAGACCTTCATCCAAAAGCAAGGCACTTTGCTGCTCGAGAAGAAATGAGTCTGGCTATATTCCATGAATAGACGTTCATAAAGGTGAACGCGGAGGGAACCAAAACGCCCCATCTGCGTTCTACAATCGATTGCGACCACGACCCAACGCTGGTGCGCTTCACTTAAGACATCGCATTTATTCACCACGGGCCGTGTTCTTCCGTCCGATCGCGACAACACACCTGTATTTGAGGATGGCGCTATGCATGAGCGTTTGATGACGCACTCCTATGCCCTTCGTTCGCCTGTCAAAGCCGGTTCAGAAAAACCTCTCCTCGTCTGTTTCTCCCATCTCCGTTGGGATTTCGTCTGGCAGCGGCCGCAGCATCTCCTCAGCCGCGCGGTCAAGCACTACGACGTGCTGATCATCGAAGAACCGGTTTTCAAGGCGGGCGCGAAGCCTCATATGGACGTGAGTGATCGGCCGCAGGGCGTCACCATTGCCGTTCCGGTCCTGCCTGAGGGGCTCTCGCATGAAGATATTCTTGCCGAGCAGCATGATCTGATCGAAGAGCTGATCGGTCGTGAGGCCACCGGTCCGCGGGTGTTCTGGTACTACACGCCGATGGCGATGGCCTTCACCAGCGATCTCGAATGCGATCTGTGCGTGTACGACAACATGGACGAGCTTTCGCTTTTCCGCGGTGCGTCGCAGGAACTGCTCGACCTGGAGAGCGCTCTCTTCGCCCGTTGCGATCTGGTCTTCACGGGCGGCATGAGCCTCTACGAGGCTAAGCGTCATCGTCACCGCAGCGTTCACGGCTTCCCGTCATCCATCGACTTCAACCACTTCTCCCAGGCGCGCTCCATCGACACGGATCCCGACGATCAGGCGCAGATCCCGCATGTCCGCCTCGGCTTCTTCGGTGTCGTCGACGAGCGCATGGACATCGATCTCCTGGCCGAGGTCGCCGAATTGCGGCCCGACTGGCAGTTCGTGATGATCGGACCGGTCGTGAAGATCGACCCATCCACATTGCCGCAGCGGCCCAACATCCATTGGCTCGGCGGAAAATCCTACAATGAGCTGCCGAACTATCTTTCGGGCTGGGACGTAGGATTCATGAACTTCGCCTTGAACGAGGCGACGAAGTTCATCAGCCCGACGAAGACGCCGGAATTCCTGGCGGCCGGCGTGCCGGTCGTCTCGACGCCGATCACCGACGTGGTGCGGCCATACGGCGAGAAGGGCCTTGTCGAAATCGCCAAGGATGCGAAGGAAGTCGTGGCCAAGGTCGAGACGATCCTCGCCCGGCCGAAGGATGCGTGGCTCGCCAAGGTCGACCGTCACCTCGCGGCCGGATCCTGGGACAAGACCTGGTCCTCCATGCACAAGCTCATGCTGGACGCCACCGGCGATGCCGCGATCGATCGACCCGCCTCATCTCTTCCCATTTACGCTACCACGCCTGCGGAGTGATCTCGAATGTATGATTGGTTGATTGTCGGCGCCGGCTTTGCGGGCAGCGTCCTGGCTGAGCGCTTGGCCACGGAGCGAAACGAGCGCGTCCTTCTGATCGATCGTCGCAATCACATCGGCGGCAATGCCTATGATCGATACGACGATGACGGCCTGCTCATCCACCAGTATGGACCTCACATCTTCCACACCAATTCCAAGCAGATCTTCGACCATCTGTCCCGATTCACGGAGTGGCGCTTCTACGAGCACCGGGTTCTCGCCGAAGTGGACGACATGCTGGTGCCGATTCCGATCAACCTCGACACGGTCAACAAGCTCTATGGACTGAACCTCACCTCCGAGCAGCTGCAGGATTGGTTCGCCGAGCGGGCGGAAAAGAACGGCGAGATCAAGACCTCGGAAGACGTGGTGGTCTCCGCCGTCGGCCGTGAGCTCTACGAAAAATTCTTCCGCGGCTATACCCGCAAGCAATGGGGGCTCGACCCGTCGGAGCTCGACAAGTCGGTCACCTCGCGGGTGCCGACGCGCACGAACCGGGACGACCGCTATTTCACGGACGAATTCCAGTTCATGCCCAAGCACGGCTACACCCGGATGTTCGAGAAGATGGTGAGCCATCCCAACATCCACGTGATGACGCAGACCGATTACGACGACGTCAAGCACGTCGTCCCCCATCGCCGCGTGATCTATACGGGCCCGATCGACGAGTACTTCAATTTTCAGTTCGGCAAGCTGCCCTATCGCTCGCTTCGCTTCGAGCATGTCACCCTCGACAAGGCCTGGCATCAGCCCGTGGGTGTGGTGAACTACCCGCAGACGCACGACTACACCCGCGTCACGGAATACAAGCATCTCACCGGCCAGGACCACGCCAAGACGGCGCTCACATACGAGTATCCGTCCGCCGAAGGTGATCCCTACTACCCGATCCCGAAGGCGGAGAACCAGGAGCTGTTCAAGAAATACGAGCGCCTTGCCCTCTCCACCCCCGACGTGTGGTTCGTCGGCCGGCTCGCGACCTACCGGTATTACAACATGGACCAGATCGTCGGTCAGGCTCTCGCCACCTTCCGGCGCATCAACGAATCTCTTCCGGTCGGTGCGGACACGAGTTCAGTGAAAGTCGTGCCGAATTCAGCCGCCATGGTCTCCTAGTCGCAATGCATCGAACAATCCGCGCTAAGCATAGTTGTTGAGTGCCTGTCAGTAATAGCTCGGAGTGTATGATGAATCGACCGCTGGAACTCTGGGGCGGCCTGGAATGTACCGTCGCGAGAGTTGGTGACGACTACCGCGATCAGAGCCTGGAGACCGGTCATTACGATCGAATCGCGGATCTCGACCGCATTGCCGAACTCGGGATCCGCACGTTGCGCTACCCGGTGCTCTGGGAGAGGATTTCTCCCGAGAGCCCGAATCGCACGGACTTTTCCTGGCATGACGAGCGTCTGGCTCACCTTCAGAAGCTCGACATCCGTGCTATTGCCGGCCTGTGCCATCATGGCAGCGGCCCGCACTACACCCACATGCTCGATCCCGCCTGGCCGGAGCTTCTGGCGC
This sequence comes from Microvirga lotononidis, assembly GCF_034627025.1. NCBI lineage: Bacteria > Pseudomonadati > Pseudomonadota > Alphaproteobacteria > Hyphomicrobiales > Methylobacteriaceae > Microvirga > Microvirga lotononidis. Next base: position 2,128,397 of record NZ_CP141048.1, read on the forward strand.
GACATGCCGCCAATGTGGCGCAGCGCTATCCGCATCTGGATCTCTATACGCCCGTCAACGAGCCGCTCACGACGGCGCGCTTCTCGGGTCTGTATGGCCATTGGTACCCGCATGGCACGAGTTACGAAGCCTTCCTCAAGATCCTCGTCAACGAGTGCAAGGCCACCGTCCTGTCCATGCGCGCCATCCGCAAGGTCCGGCCCGATGCGCAGCTCGTTCAGACGGACGACATGGGCAAGACCTTTTCGACCCCGACACTCGCCTATCAGGCCGAGCACGAGAATCAGCGGCGCTTCCTGAGCTTCGACCTTCTCTGCGGCATGGTCGACCGGGACCATCCCTGGTGGAACATCTTCCTGGAGAACGGTGTCGCGCAGGACGATCTCGAGCTTCTTCTCGAAGCGGATGCCGCGCCCGATATCATCGGCATCAATCATTATCTCACAAGCGAGCGTTATCTCGACGAGCGCATGGCGCGCTATCCCGAGCATCATTGGGGCGGCAACGGCAGGCATCGCTATGCGGATGCGGAGGCCGTCCGCATGCCCCTGCCGCCGTCCGAGCTCGGACCCGCCGCCCGCCTGCGGGAGGTGTGGGAACGCTATAAGCGACCCATGGCCGTCACGGAGGCGCATCACGGCAGCTCCCGCGACGATCAGCTGCGCTGGCTCACGGAAATCTGGAAAGACGTCAACACGCTGCGCAACGAGGGCGCGGATATCCGGGCCGTGACCGTCTGGTCCCTCTATGGCGCCGTCGATTGGAACAGCCTGCTCACTCGCCGCAATGGTTTCTACGAGCCGGGACCCTTCGATGTGCGGGCTCCCGAGCCGCGCCGCACGGCGCTCGCGCATGCGGCGGAAGCACTCGCCAGGACCGGCACCTTCGATCATCCGGTGCTTGATCGCGCAGGCTGGTGGAAGCGGGACATCCGATTCTACAAGCCGCCGGCGCGGCAGTCGAAATCCTGCTGGCTCGCCGATGCGCCGCGACAAATCCTGATCACGGGCGCCACGGGAACGCTCGGCCGAGCCTATTCCCGCCTGTGCGATTTCCGCGGGCTCAATCATGTGCTGCTCTCGCGCCAGGAGATGGACATCGCCGATCCGAAGAGCGTCTCCGAGGCTCTCGCGTGCTATCGTCCCTGGGCCGTGATCAACACAGCCGGCTATGTCCGCGTGGTGGAGGCCGAGAACGACAGGGAAGCCTGCTTCCGGGAGAACGTCATCGGGGCGGAGATACTGGCGAGGGCCTGTGCCGATCTCGGCATTCCCCTCGTGACCTTTTCATCCGATCTCGTGTTCGACGGGACGCTGGGGCAGCCTTACGTCGAGAGCGACGAGGTCAATCCCACGACCGTCTATGGCGAGAGCAAAGCCGAGGCGGAGCGCAGGGTGCTGGCGGCGCACGACAAGGCTCTCGTCCTGCGCACGAGTGCCTTCTTCGGTCCGTGGGACCGCTACAATTTCGTCTGGTCGATCCTGAATACCCTCAGCAAGGGCGAGGGCGTGCGGGCGAGCCTCGATGTCGTGTCGCCCACCTATGTGCCCGATCTCGTGAACACCTCGCTCGATCTCCTGATCGACGGCGGCACGGGCATCTGGCACATGGCCAATATCGGCGAAACGTCGTGGCGCGACCTCGCCGCCATGGCGGCGGAGCGTGCAGGGTTCGATCCGGGCCTCGTGACCGATGCGGGCGATCTTCCGGCGCTCAATACGGCTCTGTTCACGGAGCGCGGCATTCTCATGCCGCGGCTCGACAGCGCCCTCGACCGGTTCTTCATCGACAGCGAAGTGGAATGGTCCGACGACGCGTTGAAGATAGCCGCCGAGTAGGCCCTTCAGCATCAGAACGAAAGAAAGGCGGCCGGATCGCTCCGGCCGCCTTTGTTGATATCGTGCGACCTGAAGTGTTAAGCCGCAGCCTCCGCCGCCCGGACGGCTTCCTCGAGGCGCGCGGCCCGGGATTCCACGGCCAGCTCCACCAGCGCGTCCGTCAGCACCGTGGCGGTCGGGTCGGCCAGAGCCTCGTCCCGGAACAGGCGCAGGGTCGAGGCAACCAAGCGGCCGCGGCCGTAGGAACGTTCGACGCCGAGCGCGACCGGCTTGTGGATCCAGCCGACCACGAGGCCGGAGAACACGCGGGCCTGGAAATCGAGCAGGTTGCAGTTGGCGATCACGTAGTCCGGCAGCACCCGGTCCATCGTCTCGTCGAGCAGCGGGCCCGACGGGAAGCGGGCGAAGTGGCCCTGGCGCCGCAGCCAGCCGAAGGACGACGCCCAGTCGCCCGACCAGAGGGTGCCGGCGCGCGCCTGCACCTTCACGGCCTGCCAGTGCGGGAAGAACGGATAAAGGCTCATATCCTCTTCCGGCAGGAGCAGAAGCTTGGCGCCCGCCCGCACGTGATCCGCGATGGCCTTGTTGTGCGTGCGCGACACGATCAGGGTTGATTCCTCGAAGGCGCGGGCCAGGGTGTAGCCCAGGGCCTGGAAGCGCTCGCGGATGTCCTCGTCCGGCGACCACACCAGTTCGCGGGCATGAACCGGTCGGGTACGCTTGGGATGAATCGCTATGTCGTGGTGGTTATGCGCGACCACGCGTCCGTCCGCCGTGCGCAGGTCCAAGCTGATGCGCCGCAGCGAGGGCTCGCTCATGTCCGGCAGGCGGATCTCGATAAGGCCGAGATCGAGCACGTTCGGTGCCTCGATCCGCGGTAGATCGATCACCTGGCTCTCGCCGCAGAGGGAGATCTCCAGCTTGCAGTCCTCAAGAACCTGTCCGGCTCCATGGGCGATGGCCAGGCCGAGGGACGCCGTCTCGCCCGCCCAGTAGGACGCGCGCTCCCATTTCGGCACGATCACCGTGTCGGAATTGATGATGTGAAACAGCTCATGGAACACGCGCGGGTTCCGGCGCATGTCGAGAAGGCCGTTGGATTCCCAATGGCAATCGTGCAGTTCGGTGATGACGTAGCCGGCGAGGTTCGGCTTCCGTCGCATGGCCTCGATCTCATATTTCAAGGCGCGGAACTGCTGCCACTGGGCCGCGATGACGAAGCGGCGCAGGTCGCCGAAGACACGGTCGAGGCTCCAGTCGGAAAACCTGTTCTCGACGCCGTGAGCATACATCACGCCCTCGCCCCAGTCGTGCCCCGTCTCGAACCACCAGGGCTCCTCGCCCTTGGCGTCGCGCAGGTCCTTCGGATAGGGCAGGCCCCAATTGCCGAACTCGGAGCACATCAGCGGCTCGCGCCCCGTGATGACTGCATCGCCGTGAGGCGAGTAGAGCCATGAGGCCCGGTTCGAGAGTTCGTCGACGAACTGGTCCCACGCCGCGCGGTGATCGGGATAGGCGGCATAGAAGTGATAATCCGCGATGTCGGATTCCACGTGGAAGCTCGGCGCGAGCGGCGAGTTGTCGACCACGAGGCGCGTCGGGTCGTAGGCCTTCAGCCACGCGAAGGTGCGCTTGAGCCAGTCGCGATGATCCGCGTCGTTGACGAGATCGACGCCCCAGTTCTCGTTGATGATCGTCCAGATCACGATGGACGGATGATTTCCGTCGCGGTCGACGATGCCTTTCAGCAGCTTTTCCTTGCGCCCGCGGGAGCGGTCCGTGGCCATGCCGCCGTTCGGCAGCTCGGTCCAGATGAGCATGCCCATCCGGTCCGCCACTTCGTAGTAGCGCGGATCGGCCGCCTTGATGTGGCAGCGCAGGCAGTTGAGGCCGAGTTCCTTGGCCTTGCGGAACTGATCTTCCAGGAATTCCACGGAAGGCACTGTGCAGATCGTGTCCGGGTAATAGTCCTGGTCGAGAGCGGAGCGCAGGTAGAGCGGCTCTCCGTTAAGATAGAACTTGCCGTTGCGCGTCTCGATCGAGCGGAAGCCGAAATTGTCCGCGATCTCGTCCTTCACCTCGCCGTTGCGGATGAACTCGAGGCGAATGCGGTAGAGGTTCGGATGGTCCGGCGACCAAGCGCGCACGTCGTCGATGATGAATTCGAACGGCATGGAGGTGACGCCCACCTGCGTCTCGTGCATCTCATCGAGCACGACGTCGCCCGATGGGTCCATCACCGCGATGCGGATCTGGGTCGCGTCGGTGAGCGGACGTGCGAAGAACACGCCGGAACTCACCTTTCCCGTGGTCAGGTTGGGCACGAGGCGGACGCGGTTCATGTGATCGGGGATGCGACGCTCGAAATACACCGGCTGCCAGATGCCGGAGAGGGGGCCATACCAGCTCTGCTTGCCGAACGGGATTTCGGCGAAGGGCGAATCCGGAAACTCGGCCGGGTTGTCGGTCGGGCTATCGACGCGGACCTTGATCTCGTTGGCGCCGGGCTTGAGATGCGGCGTCACGTCGAACGAGAAGGGCAGGAAACCACCCTCGTTGTGGCCCACCACCTCGCCGTTGATGAACACCTTGGTGTTGTGAAAGACGGCGCCGAAGCGGATCCAGACGCTGTCGCGCAGCCAAGCTTCGTCGATCTCGATCGTCCTGCGATAGATGCCGATGCCGGCACGCATGCGCAGATCCGCGAACTGGGCCTGCCACGGACTGGGAACGGTGATCTGGCGAACCTCCGCAGGGCCCGACAGACGATCGTCGGCCACGTGCAAAAATTCCCAATTCCCATCCAGACTGATGCGATTGTCCTGCATGACATCTCCTTGAATCAGAGATTACCCAAGGGTTTCGAAAGCGGCGAAAACATGACTGAAGGCAGGCCACGCGGGAAGGTATCCCGCCTGCGACATCGCGCGTCACCGAGCCGTGCTCGTCTCATCGCCCCTCGTCTCTGACCGTGGTTGGTGGTCCGTTTCGAACAACGGTGAAAAGCTTCATTGGATCCAAGGTGACGAGCGGCTCCGGCACCTCGATCCAGCTGGGGTGACAGGAACCGGCTCTTCCATCTCGCGTTGCCCTGACAATGCCGAGCCTCGCCGCTCGCCCGACACCCTGTTTCTCAAAGAGGCTACAGATGGCTCAACAGATTCCAGACGATCGCGCCCGACAGGGAGGATCAGGCCGCCCGGTTCTGGGCGTTCTGATCGGTTCGCTCCTGCTCCTCGCCGTGGCCGTTTCCGGCTATCTCATCTGGGCGGGCTCCACGTCCCCCGACGATCCGGGAACCGATGCGGCTCGCGCCAATGTGACGGGCTCGACGACCGGATCGTCCAATGCCAACCCCACCAATCGGACATCGCCGGCCAACCCGGCTTATCCGGCCCCGGGCGCGCGGCCTTCGGCCAACGACGCGCCGAAGCCATAATCAAATTCCCTAACGGAAGCCGGGAGAGGCGCTCGTGCCCTCCCGGCTTTTTTGTTGCGCTTCGTCGATGAGGCGGCGACTTTTCGCCGTAATGATTCGCAAAGAACCGGCCCGCTGACGCATCCTGCTGCGAAGATGTGCCGGTCTTGATCGCCCGCGCGGACGTCCCGTTCGCGCCGGGCGATGCACTCATGAGAATGCGACGGGGTTGGACTGAATGACGAGGATTGGCATGAAGGGGCTCTTCCGGGCCGCTGCGATCGTGTTGAGCATGGCAGCGGGCGGCGCGTCCTATGCGCAGCAGGCTCAGACCTCTCCCAATGCCCAGCCCCCGGCACAAGCCCCGGCCACGCCCCAGATCCAGGCGCCCGCTCCGGCCGTGGCCCCGGCACCGGTGTCGCCGGAGACGAAGGCCGCCCGCGCCAAGCTCGACGGCTTCAAGGCCGATCTCGAACAGAAGGAGGCTGCGATCCAGGGCCGTGTCATGGCTGACGCGGACCTGCAGAATATCCGTCAGCAGCTCGAGCCGATCATCGCCGAGATCCGCAAGGTCATCGAGGAGCAGGCGCCCAAGCTCGATGCCAGCAAGCAGCGCCTGAGCCAGCTCGGGCCGAAGCCCGACAAAGGACAGCCGGAGGAAAGCGCCGACGTGGCCCGCGATCGTGCCGAGCGCGAGGCCGCCGTGGCGGAACTCGACGAGACCCAGCGGCTCGGGCGCGCCCTCCTGGTCCAGGCCGAGCAGCTGAGCACCCAGATCGGCGACCTGCGGCGCTCGGGTTTCACCCGCGCCCTGTTCGAGCAGAGCGACGGTCTCATCAGCCCCAGCCTCTGGATGAATGTGGTCCAGGCCGTTCCGCGGGAGTTGCGGTCGTTGGGAATCGTCATGGGCGATGCCCTGGAGCAGCTCCAGCGGACCACCTCGCTCGGGGTCCTGCTGCTCATGGGATTGGCCATTGGCGTGGCGATCGCCCTTTATGCCGGGCGGCGCTCCATCGCGCCGCGCCTGGTCCGGCGCGATCCCGCCATCGTCGATCCGGCGCGCCGCAGCCGTCTCCTGGCCGCTCTGGGCGTTCTGATCCTGGGGGCCGGCCCGGCCATCGCGGGCAGCTGGATCGTCTGGGTGGCCTTCGATTCCGTCGATATCGTCCCGTCGCGGATCGAGCAAGTCGGCAAGGCCATCCTGAGCGGCCTCGCCTTCATCGCCTTCGTGCGGGCCCTGATCGACGCGATCCTGGCGCCGGACCATACGTCCTGGCGGCTGATCCCGGTCCGGGATGCCTCCGCCGCCCGGATCATGAGCTTCTCCGTCACCCTGGCGACCGTCATGGTCGTCGGCAAGGTCATCGAGTCGTTCAACGCCGCCATCGCGGCAGCCTTGCCCATCACCGTCATGACCCGGGCGGTCTTCGCCCTGGCATGGGCCCTCGTCTTCGCCGAACTCCTGCGGCGCTTCGCGGCTCGCGAGAACCAGGACGAAGCCTGTCTCGGTCCTTACGTCTCGCAGGACGTAGACATCGGCGGGCCTCTGCGCAGCCTCGGCTGGTTCCTCGTCGCCCTCATCGTCGGCAGCGTGCTCGGCGGCTATGTGGCGCTGGCCTCCTTCCTGGTCGATCAGGCCGCCTGGATCTCCATCGTGGTCGCGCTGGTTGGGCTGTGCGTCGCACTCGCGGACGAATTCATTGGCGGTTCCTTACGCGGGCAGACGAGGCTTGCCACCACGCTCCAGGCCAATACGGGTCTGCGCCGCCGCTCCCTGGAGCAGATCGGCGTCCTCGGCAGCGGCTTTGCGCGGCTGGCCCTCATCGTCATCGGCTTCCTGCTGGTGCTGGCGCCGTGGGGCATCGAATCCACCGACGTGACGGGCTCCCTGCGGGCCATGTTCTTCGGGTTCAGCGTGGGCGACGTCACGATCTCCCTGTCGTCGATCCTCATCGCGGCCGCGCTGTTCGCCGCGGGCTTCGCGGTCACGCGCATGGTCCAGCGCTGGCTCAACAACACCTTCCTCCCGGCGACGGACCTCGATGCGGGCCTGCGCAACTCGATCAGCACGGCGGCGGGTTATGTGGGCGTCATCATCGCGGGCGTGCTCGCCTTCACCTACCTGGGCCTCAGCCTGGAGCGGGTGACCATCGTGGCCGGCGCGCTCTCGGTCGGTATCGGTTTCGGCCTGCAATCCATCGTCAACAACTTCATCTCGGGCCTGATCCTGCTCTGGGAGCGTCCGATCCGCGTCGGCGACCTCGTGGTCGTGGGCGACGGGGAGGGCTACGTGCGCCGGATCAACGTGCGCTCGACGGAAATCCAGGCCTTCGACCGCTCGACGATCATCGTGCCGAACTCGAACCTGATCTCCGGCATCGTCCGCAACCGCGTGCGCAACGACCGGGTCGGCCGCGTGCTCGTCTCGGTTCCCGTTCCCCGGGCCTCGGATCCGGACCAGGTCGCGGAGATCATGCGCAAGGCGGCGCTCGCCCACCGCGAGATCATGAGCGAGCCGACGCCCCGGGTTCTGTTCAAGAAGGTCACGGAAAACACCATCGATTTCGATCTCGTCTGCTTCGTGGACGACATTGATTCCGCTGGCCGCGTCTCCAGCGACATCTATTTCGAGATCTTCCGCGGCCTGCGGAAGGCCGGCATCGGCGTTCCTGCGCCGGCGCCTGCTCCCGCGCCGGACGAAGAGCCGCAGGACAAGGCCCCGAAGGCGGACGAGAAAGAGGACGAAACCTTAACCCTTCTCAAGGATAAGACGCCCGCATGAAGCGTCTCATCCCGTTGATCCTCCCCGCCCTCGCTCTGGCCGCCTGCCAGAGCGAGAAGCCTGCCCAGCGCAGCCAGACCCCGAGCTTCTACGTCTCCATGGCGAGCGCCGATGCCCGGGTGGACGCCGCCATGGCGCGCGACATGATTGGCGCCTATCGCGGCAACAACGGCTTGCGTCCCCTGACCCTCGATCCTGATCTTCAGGCCGCCGCCCAGGCGGAGGCCGATGCGATGGCTCGCGCCGACAAGCCGAGCTCGGCCGAAACCTTCAAGGCCCGTCTGAGCTCCAGAGGATTTGCGGCACCGGCCGCCAATATTTCGGCCGGCTACCACACCTTGGCCGAGGCCTTCTCCGGCTGGCGCGAGAGCCCGCAGCACAACCGGGTTCTCCTCGATTCCAAGGCGACCCGGATCGGGATCGCGACGGCCTATGCGCCGAACTCCAAGTACAAGGTCTATTGGGTTCTGGCGGTTGCCGCCGACAGGCGCTGACGACATGCCGCGTCCCGGAGCGCGGCCATTCCGGAACCTAACCTATGTGAACGCGCTTTAGCTTGAGGAACTCTCAAGCTCAACGAGTACGCGTTTCGTCACATGCCGGATTTCGACCCTAAACTGGGCAAGCAGCTACCCCCGCCGCCGGCGTTGGGGAGCGAGCAGGAGGTCGGACCCGGCCAAGGTACTACCCTGGCGAAGGAGGCTGCCACTGCGGCGGCCCATCACCCGGAAACGCCGCATTCCCCCGAGATGACGCCCAGCATCGTGCGGGAGCTTTTTCAGCTCTTTCGCGACATGTTCCGGAAAGGGAAGGGCTGGCCCATGCTCCGTCTCGGAGCGGCCATCCTCGTCATCCTCGTCTTCAACATGTTCGGCCAGGTCCGGCTCAATCAGTGGAACGGCGCCTTCTTCGATGCGGTGGAGAAGCGCGACACCTCCGCGTTCTTCCATCAGCTCCTGGTCTTCATGGTCATCGTCGGCGTGCTGCTGGCCCTCGTGGTGGCGCAAACCTGGCTGCAGGAGCGCCTGAAGATCCGGCTCCGGCAGCGCCTGACCCAGGTCCTGCTCGACATCTGGCTCAAGCCCAACCGCGCCTACCAGATGGGCTTCATGGGCGAGAACGGCGCCCAGCCCGACCAGCGGATGCAGGAGGATTGTCGCCTCTTTTCCGAACTCTCCACAGAGCTCGGAGTCGGCATGCTCCAGGCCTTCCTGCTCCTCGTAAGCTTCATCGGCGTCCTGTGGGCCCTGTCCGGACCCGTCAGCTTCACCCTCGGGGGGCGCGAGATCACGATTTCCGGCTACATGGTCTGGGTCGCCGTGGGCTATGCGGGAATTGGCTCCGGGCTCACCTGGCTCGTCGGCCGCCCGATGATCCGGCTGAATACGCTCCGCTATGCCCGGGAGGCGGAGCTGCGTTTCGCCCTCGTGCGCGTGAACGAGAGCGCCGAGAGCGTCGCCCTCTATAACGGGGAACCGGACGAGCGCCGCAACCTCGACGAGTTCGTCGAGGCCGTCCTCAAGGCCTCCCGGCGTCTCTCCGGCGGCCTGGCCCGCCTGACCTGGATCACCTCCGGGTACGGCTGGCTCGCCATCGTCGTGCCGATCCTCGCCGCCGCGCCGGATTACTTCGCGGGACGCCTGTCTTTCGGCGAGATGATGATGGTGGTCGGCGCCTTCAATCAGGTGCAGTCGGCCCTGCGCTACTTCGTCGACAACTTCCCGAAGATCGCCGATTGGCGCTCCGCGGTCCTGCGCGTCGCCACCTTCCGGCAGGCCGCCATCGACCTCGACGAGGTCACGGCCGAGAGCCGCAAGATCGAGATCGGCCCTCATCCCAAGGGCTGGCTCAGCTTCGAGAGCGTCTCCATCGCGCTCAACGACGGCAGCATCCTCATCGAGGATGCGACGGCCGAGATCCAGCCCGGCGAGCGGGTGCTGATCATGGGCGAATCGGGCGCCGGCAAGAGCACGCTGTTCCGGGCCATTTCCGGTCTCTGGCCTTGGGGTTCCGGCAAGGTCCGCATTCCCAAGGCGGAGGAGATGATGTTCCTGCCGCAGCGTCCCTATCTTCCCTTGGGGTCGCTCAGGGCCGCGATCAGCTACCCGGCCTCGCCCAACACGTTCGACGATGCCCGGATCCGTGAGGCTCTTGAACGCTGCGGCCTGGGTGAGTTCGTCGATATGCTCGACAAGCATGAGCGCTGGGACCGCAGCCTGTCGCTGGGCCAGCAGCAGCGGGTGGCTTTTGCCCGGGTGCTGCTGCACCGGCCGAAATGGGTGTTCATGGATGAGGCGACCTCCGCCCTCGACGAGGAGAACCAGGCCTCCATGCTTGCGCTGTTCGAGAACGAGCTGAAGGGCGCGAGCGTCCTGTCGATCGGTCACCGGCCCGGCCTCGAGGAGTTCCACACCCGCACCCTTCACATTCGCAAGACCAGGGAAGGGGCTATTCTCCTGGCCCGGCCCCGGACTCGGCAGAACGGGACCTCTTCGTCGAAGCTCGGTCCGAAATGGATCGGACGCTTTCGCCGGAGCCTGAAGTCGGTACGGAGCCGCGCATGAGGGGAACCGGTCCGGAGCGTCCCGGCTTTTCAAGCCGAGTGAAGTGCGCAACTCTTGGCCGGAGACGAAGTGCCCGACGTCACGTTCGCAGGTAGATCCCCATGCGGCTGATCAGGTTGTATATCCGCGTTCTGGGCCAGCTCGGGTCCGACATGAGAATCGGCGCCCTGCTGGCTCTGGCCAACATCGCGCTTGCGATCTCGGCCTTCGCAGAGCCCATTCTGTTCGGGCGCATCATCGACGTGCTGACCCGGGCCCAGATCCCGAATTCGCCGCCCGTGACCTTCGGCGTCCTCACGCCGCTCATCCTCGCCTGGGTGGCGTTCGGGTTATTCTCCATTGGGGCGGGAGCGCTCGTGGCGCTGCATGCGGACCGCCTCGCCCATCGCCGCAGGCTCGCCGTCGTGGCGAATTATTTCGAGCATGTGCTCGAACTGCCGCTCGCCTTCCACACCTCGACCCATTCCGGCCGCGTGCTGAAGGTCATGCTCGAAGGCTCCGGCGCCATGTCCTGGCTCTGGCTCGGCTTCTTCCGCGAGCATCTCTCGGCGCTCATCGCGCTTGTCGTCCTCCTGCCGCTCACCGTGTTCCTGAACTGGCGCCTGGGGCTTCTTCTCGTGGCGCTTGTGGCGGTCTTCGCCCTTCTCACCGCCATCGTGCTGCGCAAGACGGAGACCCTGCAGGGGTCCGTGGAGCGCTACCATTCGAGCCTTGCCGAGCATGCTTCCGACGCGCTCGGCAACGTGCCGGTGATCCAGTCCTTCACCCGCATCGAGGCCGAGAGCCGCTCCTTGCGGACCATCATCCAGCAACTGCTCCAGGCGCAGAACCCGGTTCTGTCCTGGTGGGCACTGGCCTCCGTCGCGTCGCGCGCCTCGGCGACGATCACGGTCACGGCGATCTTCCTCATGGGCACATGGCTGCACCTCAACGGGCTCGCCACCATCGGCGAAGTCGTCATGTTCATGAGCATGGCCACCATGCTGATCGGCCGGCTGGAACAGGCGGTGAGCTTCATCAACCAGCTCTTCATGCAGGCGCCGAAGCTGCAGGAATTCTTCGAGATCCTGGACACGACGCCCGCCGTCCACGACCGCGCCAATGCCAGGAACATAGAGCGCTATCGCGGCGACGTGGTCTTCGACAATGTGAGCTTCTCCTACGACGGCAAGCGCCCTGCCGTGCAGGATGTGTCGTTTGGTGTGCAGTCCGGCGAGAACGTGGCGCTGGTCGGCGCGACGGGCTCCGGCAAGTCGACGACCCTGGGGCTCCTCCATCGCGCCTTCGATCCGCAATCGGGCTGCATCCGCATCGACGAGCTCGACATCCGCGACGTGACCCTCTCGTCCCTGCGGCGCAACATCGGCGTGGTGTTCCAGGAGCCGATGCTGTTCGCCCGCACCATCCGCGAGAACCTCCAGGTCGGGCGGCCCGACGCCACCGACGCGGAAATGATCGAAGCGCTGGAACGGGCCCAGGCCATCGAGTTCATCTCGCGCCAGTCGGAGGGGCTCGACACGGTCATCGGCGAGCGCGGGCGCTCCCTCTCCGGCGGCGAGCGCCAGCGACTGTCGATCGCGCGCGCGCTCCTGAAGAACCCGCCGATCCTCATCCTCGACGAGGCCACGAGCGCGCTCGACGCCGCGACAGAACGCAAGCTCCAGCTCGCGCTGGACGAGGTGATGAAGGGCCGCACGACCTTCGTCATCGCCCATCGCCTCGCCACCATCCGCAACGCCAACCGCATCCTCGTCTTCGACCAGGGCCGCGTGATCGAGACCGGCACCTTCGACGAGCTCGTGGCGAAGGGCGGCCGTTTCGCGGAACTCGCGAAGGCGCAGTTCATGGCCGTCGAGGAGCCTCCGCCGAAGCGCGTGAGGGTATCGGCACACGCATGAAACAGGCCTTCGATCCACGGATCCCGGGCACCCGTTATCAGATCGACGGCGTGACGCTTCATGCCATCGAGGCGGGAGCGCAAGATGGGCCCCTCATCATTTTGCTCCACGGCTTTCCCGAGTTCTGGTGGGGCTGGCGCTACCAGATCGGCCCTCTGGCGGACGCGGGCTTTCGTGTGCTCGTGCCCGACCAGCGCGGCTACAACCTCAGCGACAAGCCCGAGGGGCGGCGCGCCTACGATCTCGAGAGATTGGCGAGGGACGTCGTGGGGCTGGCAGATGCGCTTGGACGCGAGAAGTTTTCCGTCGTCGGCCACGACTGGGGCGGGCTCGTCGCCTGGTGGACGGCCTCGCGCTATCCGGATCGCGTCGAGAAACTCGTCGTGCTCAATGCGCCTCATCCGGCCGTTGCGGGATCCTATATGCGCTCGCATCCGAGCCAGATGGTGCGAAGCCTCTATGTGGGGTTTTTCCAGATCCCGTTTCTGCCCGAGGCCATGCTCTCGGCCAACGGCCATCGCAGCCTCAAGGACGCGCTTCGGCGCACGAGTCGGCCCGGCACGTTCTCCGACGAGGATCTCGCACGATACGAGACAGCCTGGGTGCAGCCCGGCGCAGTCACGGCCATGCTCAACTGGTACCGGGCACTGCCGTTCAAGCCCGACATGAAGGATCCCACGGTCCGCGCCCCGACGTTCGTCATCTGGGGCACGCGCGACCGGTTTCTCGAACGGGGCTTGGCGGAGGCGAGCCTTGCCCTGTGCCGCTCAGGCGACGTTCGCTGGATCGAGACCGCCACCCATTGGGTCCAGCACGAGGAGCCGGAGGCCGTGAACGCGGCCATGGTGGAGTTTTTGAAAGCCTGAAAGTTAAGTCCATCAATCTCTGACTTCATCCTGAGGCGCAGCGCAGCTGCGTCTCGAAGGAGGGTCCGGAGAGCGCTGAAAGCGCCCTGATCCTTCGAGACGCTTCGCTCCTCAGGATGAGGGCTTAGGCGGGTGCGAGTCTCGATCTCACTCGACCCGGGGGCGCACCAGGGCGAGCGGCGTGATTCTCAACGCCATGATCCGGTTGCGCGACTTGCGCAGGACCTGGAAACGGAAGCCGTGGAAGGTGAAGATCTGGCCCGTGTCGGGAATGGTCTGCGCCTCGTGGATGACGAGGCCCGCGATGGTGGTCGCCTCCTCGTCGGGCAAGTTCCAGTCCATGGCCCGGTTGAGGTCGCGGATCGGCACCGAGCCGTCCACGTTCACCGAGCCGTTCGGCTGCGGCCGCACGCCCTGGACCGAGAGGTCGTGCTCGTCCTTGATGTCGCCGACGATCTCTTCGAGGATGTCCTCCAGGGTCACCAGTCCCATCACCTCGCCGTATTCGTCGACCACGAGGGCGAAGTGGGTCTTCTTGGCGAGGAAGGCCTTCAGCTGGTCGCGCAGGGACGTGGTGTCGGGCACGAACCAGGTTTCAAGCGCGATCGCCTCGACCCTCAGCTTGCTCGCATCGCCGCCGACCGCGTCGAGGGCGCGCAGGAGATCCTTGGCATGGAGCACGCCGACGATGTTCTCCTGGCTCCCGCGCCAGAGCGGCATGCGGGTATAGGGCGAGGAGAGCACCTCGCGGACGATCTCTTCCGACGAGAGATCCGCGTTGATGGTGCGCATCTTGGTGCGGTGGACCATGACCTCCGAGACCGTCAGGTCCTCGAGGTCGAGGAGGCCGCCCAGCATGTCGCGCTCGACCTTCGCGACGCCGCCTTCCTTGTGCAGCAGCGCCACCTGTCCGCGGATCTCTTCCGAGGCGGAGAGGATCGGCGTGTTCGCCCCGATCCGGATGCCGAAGGGGAGCAGCATGAGCCGCACGATCCGCTCGATGGCGAGCGCGAGCGGTCCGATAAACGCCACGGCCCATGTCATGGGGCGCGAGAGAGCGAGAGACACGGTCTCGGGTGACGAGATGGCAAGGGTCTTCGGCAGCACCTCGGCGAAGACGATCACCAGGATCGACATGAGCACGGTGGCGTAGATCGCGCCCTCGTGGCCGAAGATCGCCACGAGCACGCTGGTGGCGAAGGACGAGACGCCGATATTGACGATGTTGTTGCCGATCAGCACCGTGCCGATGAAGCGCTCGCGCATTTCGAGAAGGCGGTTGACCAACTTGGCGCGCTTGTCGCCGCCTCTCTCGAGAACCAGCATGCGGGAGCGCGACGAGCCCGTGAAGGCCGTCTCCCCGGCCGAGAAGAAGGCCGAGAGCAGAAGGCAGAAGATGACCACCAGGGCGGCAAACCAGAGATCGCCGGAGGATTCTTCGATCATGAGCGTGACGGGTCGAGTTCGCTGTCCAGGAAGCTGCGGACCTTGTCGGCCTCGATGCCGGGAGCGATGAAGCTCTGCCCGATGCCCCGGGCCAGGATGAAGGTCAGGGCGCCGCCCTTCACCTTCTTGTCCTGGGCCATGGCGTCGAGAAGATCGTCGACCGTGCCGCAGCCACCGGGAACATGGGCGAGGCGCGTCGGAAGTCCAGCGGCCGACAGGTGCGCCTCCACGCGCTCGGCATCCGACGGCGGGCACAGGCCGAGCGCGGCGGAGAAGCGGAAGGCGAGGGCCAGCCCGATGGCGACGCCCTCGCCATGGACGAGGCGGGCGGAATCGTAAGCCGTGATCCGCTCGAGGGCGTGGCCGAAGGTATGGCCGAGATTGAGCAGGGCGCGGTCGCCGTTCTCATGCTCGTCGCGCACCACCACGGCGGCCTTGGCCCGGCAGCTCTGGGCCACGGCCTCGTCCCGCTCCGGGCCGCCGGCGAAGACGCCCTGCCAGTTGGCCTCGCACCACGAAAAGAAGCGCTCGTCGTCGATGAGCCCGTATTTCGCCACCTCGGCATAACCGGCGCGCATCTCGCGGACCGGCAGGGTGTCGAGGAGGGCCGTGTCGGCCAGGACCAGGCTCGGCTGGTGGAACGCCCCGACGAGATTCTTGCCGTGGCGGGAATTGATGCCGGTCTTGCCGCCGACGGAGGAATCGACCTGGGACAGCAGGGTGGTCGGCACCTGGACGAAGCGCACGCCCCGGCGCGCGACGGCGGCCGCGAAGCCCGCCAGGTCCCCGATCACGCCCCCGCCGAGCGCCACCACCAAGTCGCCGCGCTCGATCTTCGCGGCGAGCACCGCGTCGCAGACCCGTTCCAGGCTGGCATAGGATTTGGTGGCCTCGCCGGGAGGCAACGTGACCACGGACGTGCGCAGTCCCTGGGCCTCCAGGGCGCCCGCGAGAAGCCCGGCATAAAGCGGCCCCACATGCTCGTCCGTCACGATGGCGGCTGCGCGGGCGCCCAAACGCGCGATCCGCGTCCCGGCCGTTTCGATCAGGCCGCGCCCGACCAGGATGTCGTAGGCCCGGTCGCCGAGCGGGACCGGGACCGTGATGAAGGAGGCGCCCTCCGTAAGGGCGGCGAGGGGCGTCATGGTTCGGCGTTCCCTTGTGTTTCGCGGGCGAGCCACTCGGTGAGCGCCTTGACGGCGTCGGCGACCACCCGGTCGTGCGGCGCCTCGTGGGAATCGAGGGTGATGTCCGCCGTGGCATAGACCGGGTAGCGCAGCTCCATCAGGCGGCGCATGGTGCCTTCGGGATCGGGGTTCTGCAGCAGCGGGCGGGTCGCGCGCTTGCGGACGCGACGCATGAGGATGTCGAGATCGGCCTTGAGCCAGAGCGAGATGCCGTGCTCGGCGATGCGCCGGCGGGTCTCCTCGTTCATGAAGGCTCCGCCGCCGGTGGCGAGCACGATCGGGCCGTCCTGGAGCAGGCGCGCGATCACGCGGCGCTCGCCGTCGCGGAAATGCTCCTCGCCGTGGATGGCGAAGATCTCGGGGATGGTCATGCCGGCCGCGGCCTCGATCTCGTGATCGGCGTCACGGAAAGGCAGCTTGAGCGCCTGCGCGAGCCGCCGGCCCACGGTGCTCTTTCCGGCGCCCATGAGCCCGACGAGCACAATCGATCGCGTGCCGAGCAGGCGGCTGACGGGATGGCCGCGCTGGCTTGCCTGGTTTTGCCCGCCGACTTCATCGAGCGAATTGAAGCGGCTGATAGTGTTCATGTGAATGTCGTAGAGCATCGGGCCAGAAAGTGGAATGCACTTTCGGAAGCTATCCGGAGCTCATTGCCCGCCTGAATCGGGCGCGGCGCCCTGTCACAACGATGTTATCCTGTTTTCCCCGTCAAACTTAACCGAAGTCAAGGACTTGCCTTCCCGGCGCAGGCATGGTTGTAGCGACCTAACGCTTCAAGAGGCTCACGTGCCCACCCTGTTCCGATTTCTCTTCGTCGTCGCCGTCCTCGCGGGCCTTGGCTTTGCCGCCATGATCGCCCTGGCGACCTTCGTCCAGCCCGATCCGCGCGAGATCTCGGTTCCGGTGCATACCAGCAAGACGCCCTCGTCTTCATGAGCGGCGCACGCCACGCCAGCCTCTTCCTCGACATGCTCGCCGCCGAGCGCGGCGCCTCCAAGAACACGCTCGATGCCTATCGGCGCGACCTCGACGATTATCTCGCTTACCTAAAGGAAATCGGCGGCCAGCCGGACAACGCCACTTCCACGGCGATCCGGGGCTTCATGGCCAGCCTGGAGGAGCGGGGCCTGAAGGCCTCCTCGGCGGCCCGCCGCCTCTCGGCGGTGCGCCAGTTCCACAAGTTCCTCTACGTGGAAGGCTATGCCCCGGCCGATCCCACGGCTGCCGTCTCGGCTCCGAAGCGGGGCAGGGTGCTTCCGAAAGTCCTGTCCGTCGCCGAGGTCGACCGCCTGCTGCAGGTCGCCTATGACGGTGTCCGGAACCCGGAGGCCACGCCCGGCGACCGGCTGCGGGCCGCCCGCATGGCCTGCCTGCTGGAGCTGCTCTACGCCACAGGCCTGCGCGTCTCGGAGCTTATCGCCCTGCCGAGCAGCGCCGCCAGGACCCGCGACCGCTTTCTCGTCGTGCGGGGGAAGGGCGCGAAGGAGCGGCTCGTTCCGCTCACCGATGCGGCCCGGGATGCGGCGCGCGCCTATATCGCCCTTCTGGAGGAGCAGAGAAAACCCGTCGGCCCCTGGCTTTTTCCGGCCGACAGCGAGAGCGGGCATCTCACCCGCCAGGCCTTCGCCCGCGACCTGAAGGCGGTCGCCGGGGCGGCGGGCTTGAGGGCCGACAAGGTCAGCCCCCACGTGCTCCGCCACGCCTTCGCCAGCCACCTGCTCCAGAACGGGGCCGACCTGCGCATCGTGCAGGAGCTGCTGGGCCATTCCGACATCTCGACGACCCAGATCTACACCCACGTGCTCGACGAGCGCCTGAAGAGCATGGTGCGCGACCTCCATCCGCTGGCGGAAACCGGGGAGGGGTAGGGTTCTCCCACTGTCATTCTGGGGCGCCGAAGGCGAGTCCGGAACCCATAAACACCACGGTCCAGGAAGAGGCTCCCGGCGGCACAAGCATGTCTGCGCTGTCAGCGGTTATGGGTTCCGGGTTCCGCTACGCGGCCCCGGAATGACGGCGCGGGGCGTGTTACCGCCGCTTCCGGAGAGAACGACGCCATCCCTGCCGTGAGGGCGGACGATCCCGGGGTCAAGTTCGGGGTGACCATGACGGCGCGGAGTGCTGATCGGTTCCTGTCAAAGAGCAGCACCTTGGGGCCCGCAGCTTGCGCTGCGAGCCTTTACAGGAGATCGAGGGTGGCGCGACGGGCCGTCCGGCTCGCTTGTGAGTGAGAATGGAAGAGCCGAACTGCTCGTCCCGCACGGTACTTTTAGGCGTTTAGACTTGGACCAGCACAGGGCTGCCAAGGGCCTCCCGTCGCAGGTGTGCGAGACCTGCGACCGGACCGTTCCCCACCCCACAACTGCGACGCCTCGCGAGCGCGCCCCTCGTCAGGCGGGGATGGTAACGATATAGCCAAGGTTCATCCCCCTGTCAAGAACAAAGTGGGAACATAACGTTGCTCTCGGAGCCTTGCCGTCATGGCCGGGCGTGTCCCGGCCATGACGGCAGTGAGGGTTAGAGCTGGAGCACAAAGTGCCGGGGCGGCAATACTACCCTCCCACGTCATGACCGGCCTCGTGCCGGTGATCCCGACCGGAAAGGCGCGGCGCTTCACACAATCGGGATGGCCGGCACAAGGCCGGTCATGACGTGGGAGGGTGTCATCCTCAGGCTGAGCAAAGCGAGGAAAGGGGATCCATGCTCAAGCGCTGCGCGACGGAATCCCTTCCCCTCTACGGCGGGTCCCTCCGGGAATGACATCGAGAGGCGATTACCGCCGCTTCAGCAGGAACACACCCTGGTCGCCGAGCAGGTTCCAGACCCACCAGGGCAGGGTGACGCGGATGGGCTGGCCGCCGGCATTGAGCGCGACGGCCTTTTCCATCTGGGCGCCGACCTCGCGACACAGCTCCACGAAATCCCGGATGGTGCAGAAATGGATGTTCGGCGTGTCGTACCAGGAATAGGGCAGGTTCTCGGTCATGGGCATGCGACCGCGGAAGCCGAGGTCGAAACGCACGCGCCAATGGCCGAAATTGGGGAAGGACACGATGGCCCGGCGGCCGATGCGCAGGAGATGCTCCAGCACGACCTTGGGCTGGCGCGTCGCCTGGATGGTCTGCGAGAGGATCACGTAATCGAAGGCGTCGTCGGGATAATCGGCCAAGTCCGTGTCGGCGTCGCCCTGGATGACCGGCAGGCCCTTGGCGAGGCACGCGTTCACCCCCTCCCGCGAGATCTCGATTCCGCGTCCGTCGACTTGCCTGCGGTCGCGCAGGATGGCGAGCAGGGAACCGTCGCCGCAGCCGATGTCGAGCACGCGGGAGCCCGGCTCGACCATGTCGGCCACCATCAGGAAGTCCAGGCGGTGTCCGGTCTCGCTGTCGGTCAGGGGCAGGGTGGCAGGCAGGTTCATGCGATTCCCCGCACCCGCGCGGCCGCGTCGATGAAGCCGCGGGCGGCCGCGAACATTTCGGGCTCTTCGAGCAGGAAGGCGTCGTGCCCCTTGTCGCTCTCCACCTCGACGAAGCCGACGGAGGCCGCCGCCGCATTGAGCGCATGGACGATGGCCCGCGAGTCGGAGGTGGGGAAGAGCCAGTCGGAGGTGAAGGAGATCACGCAGAAGCGCGTGGCGGAACCCTTGAAGGCTTTCGCAAGCGAGCCGCCATGCTCCGCCGCGATGTCGAAATAATCCATCGCCCGGGTGACGTAGAGATAGGAATTGGCGTCGAACCGCTCGACGAAGGCGATGCCCTGGTAGCGCAGGTAGCTCTCGATCTGGAAATCGGCGTCGAAGGAGAAGGTCGGGGCGCTGCGGTCCTGGAAGTTGCGTCCGAACTTCCGGTGCAGGGCCATCTCGGAGAGATAAGTGATATGCGCGCCCATGCGGGCGACCGCGAGGCCCTTGGAAGGCCGCGTGCCCTCGACGAGGTAGCGCCCGCTGCGCCATTCCGGATCGGCCATCACGGCCTGACGGCCGACTTCGTGGAAGGCGATGTTCTGGGCGGAATGGCGGGCGGCCGTCGCGATGGGCAGGGCGGAAAACACCCGGTTGGAATAGCTCACCGCCCATTGCAGCACCTGCATGCCGCCCATGGAGCCGCCGACGACGCAGAACAGGCTTTCGATGCCGAGCTTGTCGATCAAGGCGGCCTGGGCCCGCACCATGTCCCGGATGGTGACGACCGGGAAGTCGAGCGCATAGGGCTCGCCCGTGGCCGGGTTGATCGAGGCCGGGCCCGTGGTGCCCATGCAGCCGCCGATCACGTTGGCGCAGATCACGAAGAAGCGGTCCGTGTCCACCGGCTTGCCGGGCCCCACCATTGTCAGCCACCAGCCAGGCTTGCCCGTCACCGGGTTGTCGTTCGCCACGTGCTGGTCGCCGGTCAGGGCATGGCAGATGAGCACGGCGTTGGACTTGTCAGCGTTAAGGGTGCCGTAGGTCTGGTAGGCGATCTGCCAGGGGGACAAGGCCACCCCGGAATCCATCATCAAGGGCTCGTCCGCGCCAAAGCGCATCACGAGGCTCGACGGGTCGTCGACCTGGCTTCGCGGTTCGGAGGACAGGGGCGCAAATGACATCATTGAGCGGAAATGTTCGTTCTTTCGAACAACCGGTACTGCGGAGCGGCTGTCGCGTCAACGAACATAACGTCTCGCCGGGGCCTGTAAGTCCCTGGGATAAGGTTGTCGACGACCTTCCATTTCGCGAAAAGCCCGCCTCATGGCGAGAGGCGGGCTTTCAACTCTTGATCAGGCTGCGAGCGCTTGCTGGCGCAGGAAGTCGTCCAGGGACATCTCTCCCCTGAACCCGCCGGTGCCGGCGGCCTTCTCGCCTCGCTCGATCGCGTGAGCGAACTGGACCGCCGGGTCCGCCTCCAGCTTCTCGAAGAGGCGCTGCAAGCCGGGATAGTCGCGCCGGTCGACGACGTCGTGATATTTGGTCCAGCGGGCAATGCCGATGAAATAGGCATCGGCCAATGTGCGCTGTTCACCCAGAAGCCATTCCTTGCTCCCGAGCAGCGCATTCAGGTTGGTATGGGCTTTCGTGACCTGCGCCGCCCCATAGGCTCTGAGAACATCCTTTTCGCTCCCCACCGCGCCGTGCTCGAGGGCATGCCAGAGCGGGCCGAAGGCGGCGAAGAAGCTGGTGTTGAGAAAGGCCAGCATCTGGTTGAGGCGATCGAACCCTGACGTCCCCTGCGGGAAGGATAATCCCTTGTCGATGCCCCGTGCACCAAGATGATTGAGGATGGCCATGCTCTCGTTGATCCGCTCGCCCTTGGCGGTGACCAGGGTCGGGGTTTCTCCGAGCGGATTGATCGTCCGATAGGCGTCGCTCGTTACGACGGCGGGCATTTCGATGCGGCAGAGGCGATAGGGTTCCCCAAGCCATTCCAGGGCAACGATCGAGCCGAACGAGCATCCCGAGGGAACGCCGTACATGAGGGTCTGAATCATGGTGTGTCTCCGTTCTTGATGACGTCACCACGATGCCATTGTGGACTTTAGGTCTGTAGATGATAGTTTTGAGACTCAAAGTCCACAATTGTGAACGATAGGGATGAGGTTCAGCTTCAACGATCTGCATGTCTTCGTCCAGGCCGTGGAGCACGGAGGTTTCGCCGCCGCCGCACGGCAGTTGAACATGCCCAAATCGACCATCAGCAAACGCGTCGCCGAGCTCGAGGCCGATCTCGGTATTCGCCTGATCCACCGGACCTCGCGCAGCTTCGTGTTGACCGATGTCGGCCGGGATTTCTACGACCATGCCCGGGCGGCCGTCATCGAGGCGGAGGCGGCCGAGAGCGTGGTGCAGCGGCGGCGGGAAGAGCCCCAGGGCCTCGTTCGGATCACCGCTTCCGTTCCGGTGGCGCAGTACCACCTTGCCCACCGTCTGCCCGCTCTTGCGCGTGCCTATCCCAGGCTCGATCTGCAGCTCCACATCACGGATCGCTTCGTCGACCTGGTTCGGGAAGGCTTCGACATCGCGATCCGAAGCCATTTCTCGCCTTTACCCGATTCCGACCTTGTCCAGCGCCGGATGGCGGTCGAGCGCATCATACTGGTCGCAGCGCCGGACTACCTGGCTCTTCAGGGCGTGCCGAAGCACCCCGAGGACATCGTTCGCCATGACGGGCTGTTGACGGGACCCACGACAAGGACCTGGCGCCTGACGCACAAGGACGGCCGGGACGTGCAGGTCACCCCGGCACCGCGGCTCGTTGCCGATGAATCCCTGGTGCTGTTGAGGGCCGCGGCCGCCGGGCTTGGGATCGCATGCCTTCCCGAATCCATCCCGGCGGCGGCCATGGAAGCCGGAGAACTGACAGGGGTGCTGCCGGACTGGTCGGCCGGAAGCGTAACCTCCACGATCCTGACGCCCCATCGGCGCAGCGAGCTTTCATCCGTCAGGGCCGTCATCGATTTCCTGGCCGGGACCTGATGGCCCGTAAAACCCCCAGTGCAATCGGTGATGACAAGGCCGGGCAAAACCGTCAAAGAAAGGGCCCGACCGAAGGATGACGTGACATGTCCGCCGAGAAGCCCGCCCCCTCCCTTGCCGAGCTGCGCCAGGAGATCGACCGGATCGACGAGGCGATGCACCGGCTGCTCATGGAGCGCGGCACCATCATCGACCGGCTGATCGCCTCCAAGAAGGCCTCCCAGACAGGCATAAGCTCCGCCTTCCGGCCCGGCCGCGAGGCCTCGATGATGAAGGCTCTGGCCGAGCGTCATGAGGGGCTGCTGCCCCTCGACACGGTGGAGAGCATCTGGCGGGTGATCATCGGCACCTTCACCTACGTCCAGTCCAACTACTCGGTCCATGCCGACATTTCGGGCGGGGACGCGCCCATGCGCGACTCGGCCCGGTTCCATTTCGGCTTCACGGTGCCTTACGTCACCCATCCGAGCGCCGCGGCCGTGATCGAGGCGGTGGCTGCTTCGCGAGGCGATCTTGGCATCTTCCGGCTCGACCAGGGCGCGACCAGCGGCGCCTGGTGGCGCACGCTGGCCGACAAGCGCCGCCCGAAGATCATCGCGCGCCTGCCCTTCATCGAGCGGCCCGACCACCCGGCCGGAACGCCGGTCTTCGTCATCTCCAAGCCCCTGACCGACGCGGCCGTGCGGGACGTGGTGCTCTATGCCGCCCAGTTCGAGCGCTGGCACAAGGGCGCCAACGAAGCGCTGATCCAGCTCGGCGGCGAGGTGGTGGCGAGCGCGGCCGACACGAACGGCCTGTCCGAGCTCATCGCCGTGCCCGGCGCCGTCGAGCCCGCGCAGCTGCGCCAGGCCCTCACCAAGGCGGGCGCGAGCCTCGCCCAGCTCGCCGAGATCGGCAGCCATGCCGAACGTTTCCACGTGAAATGAACATGAAGCTGCGCTAGAGCATCCGCCAACAGACCGATTGCTAGGAAGTGAAGATGTCCACCCGTCCCCAGCCCCGTCCCGGCGTGATGCAGATCGACGCCTATGTGCCCGGCAAGAGCAAGGCCGCAGGGGTTGCCAAGGTCCATAAGCTCTCCTCGAACGAGACACCCCTCGGCCCCTCGCCGAAGGCCATGGAAGCGTTCCGGTCCTTCGACCATCTCGAGCTTTATCCGGACGGCGCGGCGACGAAGCTGCGCGAGGCGATCGGGGCGAAATACGGCCTCGATCCGAGCCGCATCATCTGCGGCGCGGGCTCGGACGAGCTGCTCGCGATGATCACCCATGCCTATGTGGGCCCGGGCGACGAGGGCATCTTCACCGAGCACGGTTTCCTGGTCTACCGCATCGCGATCCTGGCCGCCGGAGGGACGCCCGTGGTGGCGCCGGAAAAGGACCTGCGCACCGACGTGGATGCGATCCTTAGCCGGGTGACGGAGAAGACCAAGATCGTCTTCCTGGCCAATCCCAACAACCCGACCGGCACCTACATTCCCTTCGACGAGGTGAAGCGCCTGCATGCGGGACTGCCGCCCCATGTGGTGCTGGTGCTCGACGCGGCCTATGCGGAATACGTCCGCCGCAACGACTACGAATCGGGCCTCGAGCTCGTCGCCACGTCCGAGAACGTGGTGATGACGCGCACCTTCTCGAAGATCTACGGCCTCGCCAACCTTCGTCTCGGCTGGATGGTGGCGCCCGCCCACATCGCCGACGCGGTCAACCGCATTCGCGGACCGTTCAACGTCAGCGGCCCGGCCATGGCGGCCGGCGTCGCGGCGATCCAGGACGAGGCCCATCTGGCGAAGGCCATCGAGCACAACGAGCGCTGGCTCGCATGGCTCACCCGCGAGATCGAGGCCCTGGGCCTGACGGTCACGCCGAGCGTCGGCAATTTCCTGATGGTCCACTTCCCGAAGGAAGCGGGCCGGACCGCGCAGGATGCCGATGCGTTTCTCTCCGGCCGCGGCCTGATCCTGCGCCGGATCGACGCCTATGGCCTGCCGAACGCGCTTCGCCTGACCGTGGGCGACGAGGAGGCGAACGGCCTCGTGGTGGCGGCCCTGCGCGATTTTCTCGGGGGGCAGCATGCCTGAGCGTCTCGGTCCTCCGCGCGACACGCCGCTCTTCGAGCGCGTGACCCTCATCGGCCTCGGGCTGATTGGCTCGTCCATCGCCCGCGCGGCGCGCCATCTCAACCTCGCGCGCACCATCGTGGCCGTCGATGCGAGCGAGGCCGTGGTCGAACGGGTCAAGGAACTCGGGATCGCCGACGAGGCGACGACCGACGTTGTGGCGGGCGTGCGGGATGCGGATCTCGTGATCCTCTGCGTGCCCGTGGGCGTCTGCGGGACGGTGGCCGAGGCCATGCGCTCGGGCCTCAAGCCCGGCTGCATCGTGTCGGATGTGGGTTCGGTGAAGGCCTCCGTCATCGCGCAGGTGCAGCCGCATCTGCCCGAGGGCGTGTCGTTCGTGCCCGCCCATCCCGTGGCCGGCACGGAGCATTCAGGCCCGGATGCGGGCTTCGTGACGCTCTTCCACAATCGCTGGTGCATCCTCACGCCGCCGGACGGCACGGACGAGGCGGCCGTCGCGCGCGTGCGCGCCTTCTGGGAAGCGATGGGCTCCAATGTCGAGGTGATGAGCGCGCAGCACCATGATCTCGTGCTCGCCATCACCAGCCACGTGCCGCACCTGATCGCCTACAACATCGTCGGCACGGCGGCGGATCTGGAGACCGTCACGCAAGGCGAGGTGATCAAGTTCTCCGCCGGCGGCTTCCGCGACTTCACCCGCATCGCCGCCTCCGACCCGACCATGTGGCGCGACGTCTTCCTGCACAACCGGGAAGCCGTGCTGGAGATGCTGGGCCGCCTCAACGAGGACATCGCGCTGCTCGCCCGCGCCATCCGCTGGGGCGAGGGCGACAAGCTCTTCGACCTCTTCACCCGCACCCGCGCCATCCGCCGCGGCATCATCTCGTCGGGCCAGGAAACCCCGGAGCCGGATTTCGGCCGCCGCCGCGAGGACAAGGCGTAACGGGCACAAAAAAATGGCCGGGCTTCGCGCCCGGCCATCGTCTTTGTCGCTATAGGCAACCCGCTCAGTTCAGCCGCGCGCCTTGCGGCGGGCGCTCCGTGCCGCCGACGGTGACGTCGCCGATCATCAGGCCCATGGGGCCCGCATGCACCGGCACGGTCTCGCCGTCGTGGATCTCGCCCGAGAGAATGAGCTCCGCCAGCGGATCCTGCACGTTCTTCTGGATCACGCGCTTCAGGGGACGCGCCCCGTAGGCCGGATCGTAGCCCTTGTCGGCGAGCCAGTTGCGTGCCTCCTCGTCGAGCTGCAGCGTGATCTTGCGATCCTCCAGCAGCTTCTGCAGGCGGCGCATCTGGATGTCGACGATCGCGCCCATCTCCGAACGCTTCAGCCGGTGGAACAGGATGATCTCGTCCACGCGGTTGAGGAATTCCGGCCGGAAATGCGAGCGCACCACGCTCATGACTTCGTCGCGCACCGCGTCCGTGTCCTGGCCCTCGGGCTGGTTCACCAGATATTCGGCGCCGAGATTCGACGTCATGATGATGAGCGTGTTGCGGAAGTCCACGGTGCGGCCTTGGCCGTCCGTGAGGCGTCCGTCGTCGAGCACCTGCAGCAGGACGTTGAACACGTCCGGATGCGCCTTCTCGATCTCGTCGAACAGCACCACCTGATAGGGCCTGCGGCGCACGGCTTCGGTGAGAGCACCGCCCTCCTCGTAGCCCACGTAGCCGGGAGGCGCGCCGATGAGCCGGGCGACCGAGTGCTTCTCCATGTATTCCGACATGTCGATGCGCACGAGCGCGGTCTCGTCGTCGAACAGGAAGCTCGCGAGCGCCTTCGTCAGCTCGGTCTTGCCGACGCCCGTGGGGCCGAGGAACATGAACGAGCCGATCGGCCGGTTCGGATCCTGCAATCCTGCACGCGCACGGCGCACGGCGGTCGACACCGCCGTGACGGCTTCGGCCTGGCCGACGACGCGCTTCGCCAGATCCTGCTCCATGTGAAGCAGCTTCTCGCGCTCGCCCTCGAGCATCTTGTCGACGGGCACGCCGGTCCAGCGCGAGACGACCTGCGCCACGTGGTCGGGCGTCACGGCTTCTTCCATCAGGCCGCCGCCATCGGCGCGCGCCTCGACTTCGGACAGCTGCTTCTCAAGCCCCGGGATGACCCCGTAGGACAGCTCGCCCGCCTTCGCCCAATCGCCGCCGCGTTGCGCGGCGGCCAGCTGGTTGCGCGCCTCCTCGAGCTTCTTCTTGAGGTCGGCGGCCGTTCCGAGCTTGTCCTTCTCGGCCTTCCAGCGCGTGGTGATCGCGTCCGACTGCTCTTCCAGGTCCGCGAGCTCCTTCGAGAGGCGCTCGAGGCGGTCCTTGGAAGCGGTGTCCGTTTCCTTCTTGAGCGCCTCCTGCTCGATCTTCAGACGCACGATCTCGCGGTCGATGTTGTCGAGCTCTTCGGGCTTCGAATCCACCTGCATGCGCAGGCGCGAGGACGCCTCGTCGACGAGGTCGATGGCCTTGTCGGGCAGGAAGCGGTCGGTGATGTAGCGGTTCGACAGCGTGGCGGCGGCCACGAGCGCCGAGTCGGTGATGCGTACGCCGTGATGCTGCTCGTACTTCTCCTTCAGTCCGCGCAGGATCGACACGGTGTCCTCCACCGTGGGCTCGCTCACGAAGACCGGCTGGAACCGACGGGCGAGGGCCGCGTCCTTCTCCACGTGCTTGCGGTACTCGTCGAGCGTGGTCGCGCCGACGCAGTGCAGCTCGCCGCGCGCGAGCGCGGGCTTCAGGAGATTCGACGCATCCATGGCGCCGTCGGCTTTGCCGGCGCCGACCAGCGTATGCATCTCGTCGATGAACAGGATGATTCCGCCCTCGGCCGACGTGACTTCCTGAAGCACGGCCTTCAGGCGTTCCTCGAACTCGCCGCGATATTTCGCGCCGGCGATCAGCGCGCCCATGTCGAGGGCGAGCAGCTGCTTGTCCTTCAGGCTCTCGGGCACGTCGCCGTTGACGATGCGCAGCGCCAGGCCTTCGACGATGGCGGTCTTGCCGACGCCGGGCTCGCCGATGAGCACCGGGTTGTTCTTGGTGCGGCGCGACAGAACCTGGATCGTGCGGCGGATTTCCTCGTCGCGGCCGATCACCGGGTCGAGCTTGCCGTCGCGGGCCGCTTCCGTCAGGTCTCGCGCGTATTTCTTCAGCGCGTCATAGGCGTTCTCCGCCGTCGCGTTGTCGGCGGTGCGGCCCTTGCGCAGCGCATTGATGGCGGCGTTGAGGCCCTGGGCCGTCACGCCGGCCTGAGCCAGGATCTTGCCTGCTTCCGTGTCCTTCTCGACGGCGAGCGCCAGCAGCATCCGCTCGACGGTGACGAAGGAATCGCCCGCCTTCTCGGCTGCTTTCTCGGCGGTGTCGAAGAAGCGCATCAGTTCGCGCGTGGCCTGCGGCTGCGAAGCCGAACCGGACACCTTAGGCTGCTTGGCGAGCCATTGCTCGACGGTCGCATGGGCGTCGCGGGAGCGCCCGCCGGCACGGTCGATGAGACCGGCGCACAGGCCCTCCGGATCGTCGAGCAGAACCTTCAGGATGTGACCGGGAGCGAGCTGCGGGTGCCCTTCGCGCACGGCAAGGTTCTGCGCCGCCTGAACGAAGCCCCGGGCACGCTCAGTATATTTTTCGAAATTCATTCTCATCCCTCCTCAGATCCGCCCGCCCTTCTGGAGGCACGGGCCGATCCTGCGATGTCGGACCTCCTTCTGGAGCATCCGCAAACCTTAGGTGGGAGCATGGATCAGGAACAACAAGAGGGGAACCGGCATGTCCTCCTGGCATTGACCCAGCAACAGTTTGAGGAGGTCTTCATGACACGTGACCCGCGCTCGGACGCCGAGAAAGCCCGCGCAGACCTTGCCCGCAACGCGGAGCTTGGCCTTGCGGTCCCGGAAAGCCCGGTCGAGGAAGGACCGTCGGTCACGCCGGAAACCTTCGGCGACACCACCGAGAACGGGCGGGTGCCCCCCTTGCCCGGCCAGACGTCCGCCGAGGTCGAAGCAGGCCGGGACATCGGTGATTCCACCGGAAGCATCGCCACGTCCCGGGACATCCCGGTCGATCCCAAGCACGTGAAGGCCCCTCCGACTCATCGCAGCGACGAAGAAGACGGCGTGCTCACCCGCGCCAAGGAGTGACGAATGATGGCCCTATCCGATCTTATCGCCCGTCTGAGCCCGAAGAAGCGCAAGGCCGAACAGGCCGAGAAGGCGCGCGAGGAACTGAAGGCCAATGCCGAGAAGGCCCTGCGCATGAAGCAGGAGGCCGGCCCGCAAACGAAGATTCCTGAGCATCAGACCTCGCACGAAGGTATGCACCAGCAGGATCCGCACCAGGTGGAGGTCGACGCCACCCGCGGCCGCGAAGCCGGTTTCACCCCCCAACTCAAGCGCTCGAAGGTGGCCCGCTCGGGCGACGCTTCGTAAGAGTTGCGTACGCGCCTGAGAAAAGCCCCGCCGAAACGGCGGGGCTTTTTTGTTTGTAGCCCCGGTGTCATCCCCGGCCGGAGCGTAGCGAAGGGGAAGGGGATCCATAGCGCAGCGCTTGGGAGTGGATCCCCTTCCCTCGCTGCGCTCGCCGGGGATGACACAGCGGGTCAGCGCGCCGTCGGATCAAGTTCTATCCAATCAGGATTGGAGCGCTCGATGAGCTTGATCTTCCATGCTCTGTTCCAACCTTTGAGCTGCTTTTCTCGCGCAATCGCATCGATCACATCTGCAAACATCTCTACATAGACGAGGCGAGTGACCCGGTACCGCCTCGTAAATCCAGGAATAGCCAGGGATTTATGCTGCTCCACCCGTTGTACCAGATTACCGGTCACGCCGATGTACAGCGTGCCGTTCTTCTGACTGGCCAGAATGTAGACGGCGTAGCGTTCGTGCATCGTAACAGTCTCAGTTTTTTGATACTCTATAACAAAATGTACTGTCGTTGTCATCCCTGGTGAGCGAAGCGAGGGAAGGGGATCCACCTACACGCTCAGCGCTCTGGATTCCCTTCCCCTCCGCTACGCTCCGGCCGGGAATGACAATGAGGTCGGCGCTCTGTCATCCTCTTGCCCCGCATCGCCGCGCCCATTATCGCTACGCCATGAGCATCCGCATCGCTTCCCTCCAGCGCTATCCGGTCAAGGGCCTGTCTCCCGAGCCACTGACCCAGGTCTCCCTCACGAAGGGCGATTACTTTCCCGGTGACCGGCTGTTCGCCATCGAGAACGGCCCGGCCGGGTTCGACCCGGACAACCCGCAGCATCAGCCCAAGATCAAGTTCCTGATGCTGATGCGCAACGAGAGCCTGGCGCGGCTCAGGACCCGTTATCTCGATTCGATCACGACCCTTTTCATCGAGCAGGGCGGGCGCGAGGTGGCGCGGGGCGATCTCTCGACGAAGGAAGGGCGGCTCGCCATCGAGGCCTTCTTCCGCCGCTTCATGCCGAAGGAGCTGCGCGGCGCACCGAAGCTGCTGACAGCGCCGCAGGGCTTCCGCTTCACGGATTCCCGGCGCGGCTTCGTCTCGCTGATCAATCTCGCGAGCGTACGCGAGCTGGAGAAGGTGGTCGGCTCGGCCGTCGATCCGCTGCGCTTTCGCGGCAACATCCACATCGAGGGGCTCGACCCTTGGGCGGAGTTCGACCTCGTCGGCCAGGTGCTGACCACGCCCTCGGGCGCGCGCCTGAAAGTGACCAAGCGCATCGAGCGCTGCGCCGCCACCAACGTGGATCCGCAGACCGGCCTCCGCGACCTGCAGATTCCGAAAAGCCTCATGGCGGCCTATGGCCATTTCGATTGCGGCATCTATGCCGAGGTGCTGGACGGGGGAACGCTCGAAATCGGCGAGGATCTCGAGGCGGAGCAGACGACGCTGGCGTTGTGATCTTCGTCCTCTTCCGGGCGGAAGGGGGCGCCCGCACAGGGGCATACTCTCCACGTCATCACCGGCCTTGTGCCGGTGATCTGGATGGATTGAAGCGCCGAGCCTCACCGGATCGGGATGGCCGGGACAAGCCAGGCCATGACGTTGCGGATGTCCATCCCGACAGGCACCGGGACAACAAAAAGGCGATATTATACTTGACGTACCCAAGGAGTAGACTCCTAAGCGCGGGCATGCTTCGATGCCCCTCTCAATCACCTAGAGGGAGGGGCAAATGGCACAGTACTTGATTAGCTACGATCTTCATTGGAGGCGCGACTACGAGCCGATGTGGAATTTCTTAACCAACCAGGGCGGGGTGCGCCTTCTGGAGTCGCTGTGGCTGCTTTCGTCAACGGCCACCATAGCTCAGGTTTCTCAGGTACTTACGACCTTGATAGATAATGATGACAGCTTCGCTTTAATCGAGTTGAAGCAAGGATCAGAGTGGGGCACCATGCGAGCCAAGCCGGAAGGTGCACAGTGGCTCCAGAATAATATCCGCCGCTACTAGTGCCCTAGCCAATAGGACTCGCGCGCTCTGATTGGCACTCGCAACAATGCGGCCACTGCGAATACTATACGCAGCCTCACGATTTTCATTCTCATCTCCTACCAAGGAAAAACCCGGCTCACTGGCCGGGTTTCTTAGTTTCGGGCTTATCGCCCTTCTCTCGTTTGTCTGGTCGTTTCGGCGGCACAACCTTGCCAAATGCCTTCTCAAAGGCTTCGCCCGTTTCGTCGCACCCCGCTGCTTTAGCGGCAGCAACAAAGCGCGCCGCCTGATCCGCCTTTAGATGTTCAGGGCTGTTTGCACGGCGCGAGGTCTTTCGATCCGAAGAGGCCATAGGTTCGCAACCATTCCGTTGAGTTCTAAAGGAGATAGATGCTTGGAGTCCATTCGCCCCGCATCTGAAGTTACCATGTAATCACAGCCAGCATGAATAGCCGTTGCGATGTGAATAGTATCTGGAACTTGGGGAGCCTTCTTTGTGATGGCTCCTGCATCTTTTTGAGCCTGATAGAAGTTCCTAATCTTGTACGCGCAGTCTCCGATGCGATCTAAGACGGGGAGAACTTGAAAGTTACTCCTCGCTTGCAGTCTTTGCCAAACAGCCCACATAGTGGGATCGTTTTTGCATTCGAGTACCTCAAGTTTAGTTATTACAGAGGTTACGCCGATAAACCTGTCGCTGCATAACTCAGATATAATGCCGCCAACATCGTGCGCATCTCCTCGGCCCTGATTGCCGGTCAGCCAATCAAGAACAAAGCACGTATCAAGGTATATTTTTGGCTTATTCTGTCCAGCCATCGCGTATCTTCGCCAACTGCTCGAATATTTCCCTGCGAGAGTCGGCGAATACGCCCCCAAACTCCATAAGGTCTAAGCTTTCTACTTCGTCCAACACGGTTACTTCCTCAACGAATATTCGATGAGGATACCGTGCATTGGGACGGTATACGGCTTTGCCGTACACAGATGCCTTATGGGTCAACGCCCGCTTGTGCTTTTCAATCTCGTCGCGAGCGAACTCGCAAGTTATCCACTTCGGTCCAACAGCCGGATAGAGCCGGAATGTTGGCTTGGCGGAATGAACATTGATTTCTTCGATTAGGCCCTGCCACTCTTCCGTATGAGCCTCGTTGCGGAAAGTCACCTTCTCAAAGGCGGACTTAAGCTCAATTCCTATTTCTACGGCCTGATCCAGCCAGCGTAGCTTGGTGGCGCGAACGGAATGGCCAACTGGCTTTAGGGCGCTGCGGATACCCTCAAGGGCGGAGTTGCTCAACTCCTCCGCATCGACGCCTCTCGCAAGCTGATTGACCCCGCCAAAGAACCGCTGAAGCACGTTACTCGCAGAATTGAAGCTGGACGCTTGGTCGAGAGCAATACCGCCTAGGACCACGGTAGCATCGGAGTGATGGAGGTCCACAACCTTCCAGGTGAGGGTCTTATGAGCGTGTAGATCCTCATCAATGGCTTCTAGGACTTGGCCAATAGCCTCAAGCTCCGCAATGAAGTCATCTAAAGACACATCTGTGCCTTCGCCGCCCAATGCTGCAACGACGATCTCTAACTTCTGGGGCAGAGGCGTATCTAATCGCTGTTCCATTGGAGAACCTACGCGGCCAACGAGTCCCGGTACATTAACCGTTTACCCACGATGCCAACCAAGACCTTATCAGATCGTTCCTGATCTCCAAGGCCGAGAGCGGCGCGGTGATTATATCTAAAGTCGAACTCAGCAAGATAGCGGTGAAGGTGCTTCTCTCCGCAATGTTGGTAAACGCCCTTCATTCCCCGCTTGAATACGGAGAAATAACCCTCAATCGTGTTCGTATGAACTGTGCGATCTTCAAGGGAGACATACTCACCCTGTCCATGACGCACGAACCGATGCTCTGCGAAGTCCTTGCTCAGATGGTAGTAGTGTCCGGCTTCGTCCGTCATGACGCTGGCCTCTTTGGCAAGGTTTTGGCGCAGGATCGGGGTAATGGTAGCGGGCTTTAGGTCGTCCACGACCATGCTTGTGGCCCTGCCCGTATTCCGCTCAACCAGCGTCAGCACCTTCATTTTGTGATGGTACGCCCGCTTTTTGGGTGCGCCCTTCTTGCGGCCGATGAAGGTCTCATCGACTTCAACCACGCCGCCGTCAGCCCCAAAAGGGGACAGGTCGCCCTCCCTCATAGCCTCGCGGATGCGGTGAGACATGAACCAGGCCGTCTTGAGCGTCACCCCAAGGGTGCGGTGAAGCTGGTTGGAGCTGATACCCTTCTTACTGGAGCAGAGAAGGTACATGGCCTGAAGCCAGACATGCAACGGAACATGGCTGCTCTCAAAGACCGTCCCAACCTTCACCGTGAAGGGTTTACGGCACTGGTAGCACTTGTAGGCCCCGATCCGGGTGCTCTTACCGCCCATCTTGGAGATGCGCTCGAAGCCACCGCAGTGAGGGCACACTGGGCCTTCCGGCCACACCCGCGCTTCGACGAAGGCGTAAGCGGCCTCTTCATCATGGAAGTGAGGGGCGGAAAGGATGGACACGACGGACCTCAAACTGTTGATACGCTTAAGGTATCACGGTCTTTGGGTACGTCAAGTATAATATCGCCAACAAAAAAGGGAGGGCCAAGCCCTCCCTTTTCGTATCGTCTGTCATGAAGCCTTACTCGGCCGCCGGGGTCTCGGCCGGATCGGGCGCGAAACCGGCTTTCTCGGCATTGGCCGCGTCGAGCATCTCCTGGCGGGTGCGGCGGCGACGGCGGGGGCGGGGAGCCTCCTCGTCGTTGGCCGCTTCCTGCACCACCGGAGGGGCGGGCGGAGCCTCCTCGACGGCCACCGGGGGAGCCGGGGAGCGGACGGGGTTGGTCAGGAAGGCCGGCAGGGTGCCCTGCTCGGGCGCCTCGGCTTCCTCACGACGGCGTTCGCGCTGGAAGCGCTCACGGCGCTCGGGACGCTCAGAACGCTCGCTGCGCTCGAAACGGTCGCTCCGCTCCTGGCGCTCCGGCCGGTCGCCCCGGTCGTTGCGCTCGAAACGGGCAGGGCGCTCATTGCGCTCGCCGCTGTCCTGGCGCGCCTCGTAGGGCAGCTCGTCCTGACGCTGCGAGTCCTGACGCGAATCCTGGCGCTGGTAATCCTGGCGCTGGTAATCCTGGCGCGGGCCTCGGTCGCGCTGGAAGCGCTCGCGACGGTCGCCGCGATCGTTCCGATCGCCACGATCCTGGCGGTCGTTCCGGTCCTGCCGGTCGCCGCGATCTTGGCGGTCACCACGATCCTGCCGGTCGAAGCGGCTCGGGCGGTCGTTGCGCTCGCCGCGGGATTCGTAGGGCTGCGGCTGTGAGCCGAAATCCTGGTCGTCGCCGTTGCCGAAATCCTGACCGCCGGACCGGTCGAAGCCCTGGCGCTCACCTTGGGAGAAGCCCTCGTCCTCGCCGCCCTCCTCGTCGAAGGGCCGCTGCTGGTAGCCGTACTGCTCGCGCAGCTGCTCCTGGGCGGCGGCGATGATGCGGAAATAGTGCTCGGCGTGCTGGAAATAGTTCTCGGCCGCCACCGGGTCGCCGCTCGATTGCGCGTCGCGGGCGAGCTGGCTGTATTTCTCGGCGATATGCTGAGCCGTGCCGCGGATCTTCACGTCCGGGCCGTTCGACTCATAGCTCTTCGTGAGGGGATTGGGCCCCTTGTTGTTGCGGTTGTTGTTGTTACGACCGCGCATCCGCCTGTTTTGTCCTGGTCTCATTGTTCGCTCTACGAGCCTCGCTGGTTCTTCATGCCCACGCGATATGCAAGCCAATATTCACCGAACGGGCTCAACGCCCACCGTTCGCGTGGCAACCGTCTGACATTCAGCCATAGCCCTGCAAGGCTTCCGGCCATCCTTCAGTGTCGGGTTCAGGTGATCGCGCCAGGCTGTTTCTGTTTCAAAAGCCCCTGCCTGCGCGATTGATATCGTTTGGTCTTCCGGCATGTCCCCGGGGGACTGCCGATTTGTTTAGACCGAGGACGATCTCTAGACCCGAATCTAGCGGGTTCCTCTCGGTCCAACAAGGGGTAATTCCGACTTTATCCCGCCCTGGGACACAAAAGACGCATCCGTTCATCACGATCGCTTCATGGCGATACAGCGGGGGTTCCCTGATAGATCGGGGGCGATCCGCAGGATTTCAAGGCCGCGAGCCTCCGCCAGAGCGGTTAAATCCTCGGCTTGGTCGTAGCCGATCTCGAACACGATCAGGCCGCCGGGCACGAGCAGCCGCCCGGCTTCCAGCAAGAGGACCCGGTAGGGCTCCAGGCCGTCCGGGCCTCCGTCGAGGGCGAGCCTCGGATCGTGCTCCCGCACCTCCTCGTCGAGGCTCGGGATCACCCCGGAGGCGATGTAGGGCGGGTTCGAGACGATCAGGTCGAAGGACCCCGAAACCCCGTCGGCCCAGCGCGAGAGGGCGAAACGGCTGCGGCTGCCGACTCCGTTGTCGGTTGCATTGATGCGGGCGGTCCTGAGGGCCCCGAGGGACAGGTCGACCCCCAGGCCCGTAGCATTGGGCAGCTCGTGGAGGAGCGCCACCAGGATGCAGCCCGAACCGGTGCCGAAATCCACGATCCTGAGGGGCGCCTGCCGGTCCGGGATCAGGTCGAGCGCGGTCTCGACCACGGTTTCCGTGTCGGGCCGGGGCACCAGGGTCTCGGGAGAGAGGCGGAAGGGCAGGCCCCAGAACTCCCGTGTTCCGACGATCCGGGCGACCGGCTCATGGGCGAGGCGGCGCCGGGTGAATCCCGCGAGGGTCTCGGCCTCGGCCGCCGACAGGGGGCTGTCCGGCCGGGTGATCAGCTCCGTGGCCGAAATCCCCAGCGCCGAAAGAAGGAGAAGGCGGGCATCGAGCGCCGCGGTCTCGAACCCGGCCTCGGTCAGGGCCTGGCGCAGGTTCTTCAGAGCGTCCGAGCGGGTCTTCAAGGCGTCGGACCCCGGCGGTAGCGTTCGAGCCGCTCCTCCAGTGTGCCGGTATGCAGCTCGAACAGGTGGTTGTCATCGTCGTAGAAATACAGCGAATGGCCCTCGCCCTCGACCCGTGGGCGGGATTCGCGGATCTCCAGCCCCAGCGCCTCGATCCGGGTCCGGTAGTCCTCGACGGCAGAGGCCGGGATCTTGAAGGCGATGTGGTTGTATGTCCGGGACGGGAGACTCTCGCCTTCCATGACGGCGATCCAGAGACCGCCCACATCGAAGAACTTTTCCCGCGACAGGGAGAAAGTCTCGTTACCGGAGGCGTAGATTTCCAGGCCTCCCAGCGCTCCTTCGATGATGACGGTCATGCGATCGAGGTCGCGGGTGATGAGCGTGATGTGGCTGAGGCCCTCGATCATGCCGCCTGGTCCTGGGCGGCGAGCTGGGCGGCCTGGTGCTCGGTGATGAGCGCGTCGATCAGCTCGTCCAGGGCGTTGCCGCTGATCACCTCTTCCAGCTTGTAGAGGGTCAGGTTGATCCGGTGGTCGGTCACGCGGCCCTGCGGGAAGTTGTAGGTGCGGATGCGCTCGGAGCGGTCGCCGGAACCGACCTGGGCCTTGCGGTCGGCCGCACGCGCCGCGTCCTTGGCGGTGCGCTCGGCGTCGTAGAGGCGGGCGCGCAGCAGCGCCATGGCGCGGGCGCGGTTCTTGTGCTGGGAGCGCTCGTCCTGGACGAACACCACCGTGCCGGTCGGGATGTGGGTGATGCGGATCGCCGATTCGGTCTTGTTCACGTGCTGGCCGCCGGCGCCTTGCGCCCGCATGGTATCGATCTTCAGGTCCGCGTCGTTGAGCACCACGTCCACGTCCTCGGCCTCCGGCAGCACGGCCACGGTCGCCGCGGAGGTGTGGATCCGGCCTTGGGTTTCCGTGTCCGGCACGCGCTGGACCCGGTGGACGCCGCTCTCGAACTTGAGCCTTGCGAAGACCCCGCGCCCCTTGATCTCGGCCACCACTTCCTTGTAGCCGCCGGCCGTGCCCTCGCTCTCGGACACGATCTCGACCTTCCAGCCCTTCAGGTCGGCGTAGCGGGTGTACATGCGCAGCAGGTCGCCGGCGAAGAGGGCGGCCTCGTCGCCGCCGGTGCCGGCGCGGATTTCCAGGATGGCGCTCTTCTCGTCCGCCTCGTCCTTGGGGAGCAGCATGATGCGCAGGTCCTGCGCGGCTCTCTCCAGATCCTCGCGGGCCTGAGGCAGCTCGTCCTCGGCGAGCGAGCGCATCTCGGCGTCGGTCGAAGCGTCGTCGATGAGGGCCTGGAGGCCGTTCAGGTTGTCCTCCATGGCCCGGTAGGCGCGGATGGCGGACACGACGCCGTCGAGCTCGGCGAGCTCGCGGGAGAGGGCGACGAAGGTTTCGGGATCTGGGCCTGCATTGAGCGTCGCCGTGATGATGTCATGGCGGGCAAGAATGGCGTTCAGGCGGTCGGAGGGAGGCGCAATCGACATCAGACCGGGATACCACGGGTTTCCGCAAAATGGGCGAGCTTGGGACGCAGCGTTTCGCCGCCCCCGGCGTTCTTCAGCTCCTCACGGATCAGGGTGCTGAGTTCCGCGACGTTCATTTCCAGCAGCATGGCCTTGACCGGACCGATGGAGGCCGGGGACATGGAGAGCGAGCGGAAGCCGAGGCCGATCAGCGCCATCGCCTCGAGGGGCCGTCCGCCGATCTCGCCGCAGACGGTGGCGACGCAGCCGGCCGCCTGGGCCTGCTCGGCCACCATGTTGAGGGCGCGCAGCATGGGCGCGCTCAAGGGGTCGAAGCGGTCCGCCACGCGCCGGTTCTCCCGGTCGATGGCGAAGAAGAACTGCATCAGGTCGTTGGTGCCGAGCGAAATGAAATCGGCGCTCTGGCAGATTTCCTCGAGCTGGAACAGGAGGGAGGGCACCTCCAGCATGAGGCCGAGCTTCAGGTCCGAGGGCAGCGGATGGCCGTGATTGGCGAGATGCGCCTTCTCGCGCTCGACGATCTGCTTGGCGCGCTCGAACTCGTCGCAGGTCGCCACCATGGGGAACATGATCTTGAGCGGGCGCCCGGCCGCGGCCTTGAGGAGGGCACGCACCTGGGCGCGCAGAAGGCCCGGACGGTCGAGGCCGATGCGGATCGCCCGCCAGCCGAGCGCCGGGTTCTCCTCCTCGACGGATTGCATGTAGGGCAGGACCTTGTCGCCGCCGATGTCGAGGGTGCGGAAGGTGACGGGGCGGCCGCCCGCCTCGGCGAAGACGG
Source organism: Microvirga lotononidis (assembly GCF_034627025.1). Taxonomy (NCBI): domain Bacteria; kingdom Pseudomonadati; phylum Pseudomonadota; class Alphaproteobacteria; order Hyphomicrobiales; family Methylobacteriaceae; genus Microvirga; species Microvirga lotononidis. The sequence continues at coordinate 2,166,554 of NZ_CP141048.1, forward strand.
TGCTGTAGAGCGCCTGCTGCTCGGACGCCGAGGGCATCCGCTCGGCGATCATGAACTGCAGCTCGGTGCGGAACAGGCCGACGCCCGCCGCCCCGGTCTCGTCCAGATGCGGCAGGTCGACCACGAGGCCGGCATTGATCTGCAGGGTGACCTCGACCCCGTCCTTGGTGACGGAGGGCACGTCACGCAGCTTGAGGTATTGCTCCTGCCGGCGGGCGCGCAGGCGCGCCTTCTCGGCATAGGCGGCCTCCACGTCGGGATTGGGCCTGATCTGCACGTCGCCGGCCGCGCCGTCGACGATGATGGCGTCGCCCTGCTCCGTCAGGGAGGTGGCGTTCGACACCTCGCCCACGGCGGGAATGCCGAGGGCGCGGGCCACGATGGCGATGTGGCTCGTGGGCCCGCCCTCTTCGAGCACGAGGCCTCGCAGGCGCGAGCGGTCGTAGTCGAGGAGCGCCGCCGGGCCCATGGACCGGGCCACCAGGATGGCGTTCTCGGGCAGGTGCTTGCGCTCGACCACCAGGTCGCGTCCGACGAGGCGGTGCAGCAGGCGGTTGGCGAGGTCGTCGAGATCGTGCAGGCGCTCGCGCAGATAGGGGTCGGTCTGGCGCAGCATTCGGGCCCGGTTGTCGGACTGCACCCGCTCGACGGCGGCTTCCGCCGTCAGGCCGGAGGTCACGGCCTCGCGCATGCGCCGGAGCCAGCCCTGATCGTGGGCGAACATGCGGAAGGTCTCCAGGACCTCCCGGTGCTCCCCGTGATGGGCCACGTCGCCGCGCTCGATCAGCTCGTCGATGGACAGGCGCACCTCGGCGATGGCCGAATCGAGCCGCTGGAGCTCCGCCTCGATGTTCTCGGCGATGAGGTTCTTGACGACCACGCGGGGCTCGTGGAGCACCACATGGCCGAGGCCCACGCCGTCGGCGAGCGCGACGCCCTTCTGGTAGACGGGGCGGCGGAGCGCGATGCCCGTGTCCACGGGCGCCAGGGCCTGCAGCTCGCCGGTGGCGAGCATCTCGGCCACCACCATGGCGGTGGTCTGGAGCGCCTCGACCTCTTCCTCGGTATAGACCCGGTAGGTGCGGTTCTGGACGACCAGGACGCCCAGGGTATTGCCGGCGCGCAGCAGCGGCACGCCCAGGAAGGCGTGGTAGATCTCTTCGCCCGTCTCGGGCTTGTAGGAGAAGGACGGGTGGCTTTGCGCGTCCGAGAGCGCCAGGGGCTCGGCCGTGGAGGCGATGAGACCCACCAGGCCCTCGCCCGAGCGCATGATCGTGAGGTGGACGGCCTCCCGGTTGAGGCCCTCGGTGGCGAACAGTTCGAGCACGCCGTCGCCGCGCATCACGTAGACGGAGCACACCTCCGCCACCATGTTGGCGGCGATCTGGGTGACGATCTTGTCAAGGCGGTCCTGCGCCCCGACCGGCTCCGCCATGATCTCGCGGAGGCGGCGCAGCAGAAGGCGCGGACCGCCGGGAGCACTTGGCATGAGCTACAGTTCCCGTCCTTCGTGAGCCGGCGAAGCGAACCGGCGGCTACATACTATAAATGTCGCAGCCCGACGGTTCCTTCGTCAATCAGGCTTGATCAAGGCCGTATAGCGAGTGGAGCGTGCGCACCGCAAGCTCCGTATAGGCCGATTCGATCAGGACTGAGAATTTGATCTCGGACGTGGTGATCGCCCGGATGTTGATGCCCTTGTCGGCCAAGGCCTTGAAGGCCCGCGCGGCGACGCCCGCATGGCTGCGCATGCCGACCCCGATGGCCGAGACCTTGACCACGTCGGTCGCTCCCTGGAGCTCCTTGAAGGCGATTTCGTCCCGGTGGGAGTTGAGGATCGCGCAGGCCCGCTCGTAATCGGCGGTGGGCACCGTGAAGGTCAGGTCCGTGGTGGCGGCGTTGTCGGACACGACCTGGATGATCATGTCCACGTTGATGTTGGCGTCGGCCAGGGGCACGAAGATCGAAGCGGCGATGCCCGGCTTGTCCGCAATGTCCCGCAGCGTGATCTGGGCTTCGTCGCGCGAATAGGCGATGCCCGTGACAACCTGCTGTTCCATGATGTCTTCCTCGTCGCAGATGAGGGTGCCGAGCTTGGGATCGGCGGGATCGTCGAAGCTGGAGCGCACATAAGTGGGCACGCGGTGCATCATGGCGAGCTCCACCGAGCGCACCTGGAGCACCTTGGCCCCCAGCGAGGCCATTTCCAGCATTTCCTCGTAGGATACCTTGTCCAGGCGCCGGGCCTTGGGCACGATGCGCGGATCGGTGGTGTAGACGCCGTCCACGTCCGTGTAGATGTCGCAGCGCTCGGCCTGGATGGCGGCCGCCAGCGCCACGGCGCTGGTGTCCGATCCGCCGCGGCCCAGGGTGGTCACGCGGCCCGTGGGCTGATGCACGCCCTGGAAGCCGGACACGACGGCCACTTCCTTCGCATCCGCGAAGCCCTTGATGATCCCGGTGCCGTCGATGGCGGCGATTCGCGCCGAGCCATGGGCGTCGGAGGTCATGATCGGGATCTGCCAGCCCTGCCACGAGCGGGCCTTCAGACCCATCTCCTGCAGGGCGATGGCGAGCAGACCCGAGGTCACCTGCTCGCCCGAGGCGACGACCACGTCGTATTCCTTCGAATCGTAGAAGGCGTGGGCCTCTTTCACCCAGCCGACGAGCTCGTTGGTCTTGCCCGCCATCGCGGACACGACGACGGCGACGTCATAGCCGGCCTCGACCTCGCGTTTGACATGCCGCGCCACATTGCGGATGCGCTCTACGGTGGCGACGGATGTTCCGCCGAACTTCATGACAAGACGGGGCATGGACGAAGAAGGCCGTGGTGAGATTGGAGAGATTCAGCCCCTTCGCGCCGCGAAAAGGCGCGTATACATGACGGTAGGGACTCTCGCTGTCAACGCGCAGTTTTGCCCTCAGGTCGTCCCCGGTCTTGTGCCGGTGTTCCCGATGTGAGAAGCGCAAGGCTCTTCGAAGCGGGATGGCCGGGACACGCCCGGCCATGACGTGAAGGTCTCACCCGGTCGAGCCACCCTTAATCCTCCCTGCATGGGAGAGAATCTCCGCGGAGGATCTCATGACCACCATCGACCCGGCCGAGGTCGCCCGCTTCGAGAAGATCGCCGAGACCTGGTGGGACCCGAAGGGGCCCATGAAGGTCCTGCACAAGTTCAACCCGGTGCGGCTGGCCTATATCCGGGACGAGGCCTGCCGCCGGTTCGGGCGCGATCCGCGCTCGGCCCGCTCCCTGGACGGGATCACGATCCTGGACGTGGGCTGCGGCGGCGGCGTGCTGTCGGAGCCGCTGGCGCGGCTCGGCGCCAGGGTGACCGGGCTCGATCCGGCGCCTACCAATATCTCGGTGGCACGGCTCCATGCGGAGCGGGCCGGCCTCCCGGTCGATTACCGCAACGAGACCGTCGAGGAGGTGGTCGCCCGCGGCGAGACCTTCGACATGGTGCTGGCCATGGAGGTGGTGGAGCATGTGGCGGACCGGCAGGCTTTCGTGAACGCCTGCGCGCAAGGGGTGAAGCCCGGCGGGTGCCTCGTCATGGCGACCATCAACCGGACCCTGCGCTCCTTCGCGTCCGCCATCGTGGGCGCCGAGTACATCCTCGGCTGGCTGCCCAAGGGCACCCACGAATGGGACAAGTTCGTCACCCCGGACGAGCTGACCGACGCCATCCGGGCGGCGGGCTTTGCCGTCAACGACCTCATGGGCGTGGCCTACAACCCGCTGCGGGACAGCTGGTCCCTGTCCCACGATACGGCCGTCAATTACATGCTGCTGGCCGCGAGGGCTTGAGGGGCTGTTCCCGGGGCGCGACGCTGAGCACGAGGTAGCCGGCGAGCGCCGACAGGGCGGATCCCATGAGCACGCCGACCTTGGTCGCGTTCATCAGGTTCTCCTGGCCCGGGAAGGCGAGGGCGCCGATGAACAGGCTCATGGTGAAGCCGATGCCGCAAAGCAGGGCGACGCCGTAGCATTGAAGACGCGTCGCGCCTGCGGGCACATCGGCGAAGCCGAGATGGATGGCCGCGTGGGAAAAGGCATAGACGCCGACCTGCTTGCCGATGAACAGGCCCAGGGCAATGCCCAGCGGCAGGGGGTCCATGAGGTAGCCGAACGACAGGCCTGAGAGCGGCACGCCCGCATTGGCGAAGCCGAAGATCGGGATGATCGCATAAGCGACCGAGGGCTGGATGGCATGCTCCAGCCGATGCAGGGGCGAATCCTCGGCCCTGGTCTTCTTCGGTGCGGCATGAAGCGGGATCGTGAGGGCAAGCGCCACGCCCGCGAGGGTCGCGTGGATGCCGGATTGAAGCACGAAGAACCACAGGATCGCCCCGACGGCCAGATAGGGCAGGAGCGCCGTCACGTTGAAGCGGTTGAAGGCGACGAGCACGAGAAGGCAGAGGGCGGCGGCACCGAGCATCGCGAGCGAGAGGTCGCTCGTGTAGAAGAGCGCGATGATGATGATCGCCCCGAGATCGTCCAGGATGGCGAGCGCCGTCAGGAAGATCGTGAGGGATTTCGGCACCCTCGGGCCGAGGATCGCCAGCACGCCGAGCGCAAAGGCGATGTCGGTGGCGGTCGGGATCGCCCAGCCGTGACGCAGCTGCGGCTCGTTCGACGTGATGATGAGATAAATCAGGGCCGGCACCACCATGCCGCCGAGGGCCGCGATGCCGGGCAGGATCCGGCGCGGCCAGGTGGAGAGCTGCCCGTCCAGCATCTCGCGCTTGATCTCGAGGCCTACCAGCAGGAAGAACACGGCCATGAGGGCGTCGTTGATCCAGTGCAGGACGCTCAGGCCCAGGATGTAGGATTTCAGGACACCGAAATAGATGTCCGCCAGGGGCGAGTTGGCGACCGCCAGGGCGATCACCGTCACGCCCATGAGGATCATGCCGCCGGAGGCTTCGCTGTCGAAGAACCGGCGCATCAACGAGATGCGTCGCGTGGGCCTCAAATCGCTTTTCGGCAGATCCATTCCTGTCTCCCGTTCGAACGCAACCCGTCATAGGCGGAAATGTTCGCGGGAAAAGTCGGAAACGGCATTCTCCCATCACAAAACCAGGAGCAACTCTGCTCAACTGAGCCGGGCGTTCTCGACGAGGTAGTCGAGGAAGGCGCGGACCCGGGCGGGCAGGTGGCCGCCGCCCACATAGACGGCATGGACGCTCTCCGTGTCGCCGGGATTGTAGGCCTCCAGCACGGGGACGAGCCGCCCGGCTGCGATGTCGGGCGCCACATGGAGCACCGAGAGGCGGCTGATGCCGAGGCCGGCGAGCACGAGAAGCCGCATGGACTCGCCGTCGCTCACCTGGGCATTGCCGGTCGGCACGACGGCGCTCACATGACCGTTCCCGTCCTGGAACGGCCAGCCGTTGCTCTGACGGGCGAAGCTGAAGCCGAGAAGGTTGTGGCGGGCGAGGTCCTCAGGGCTTTGCGGCATGCCGCGCCGGTCCAGGTAGGAGGGAGCCGCCACCAGCATCATCCGGCTCTCGCCGAGCTTGCGCGCCACGAGCTGGGAGGATTTCAGCGGCCCGACGCGGATCGCCACGTCGGCCCGGTCCTCGATCAGGTCGACCACCGTGTCCGTCAACGTGATCTCGACCGTGACCTCGGGATGCCGCTCGAGAAAATCCGGCAGCAGGGGGATCAGGCGGTGCGTGCCGAACGGGACGCTCGTATTGACCCGCAGGCGGCCGCGCGGCGCGGCTCCCGCCGCGGCGCTGCGCTCGGCCTCGTCGAGATCCGCCAGGATGCTCACCGCCCGATCGTAGTAGGCGGCGCCCTCCGGCGTCAGCTGGAGCTTGCGGGTCGAGCGGTTGACGAGGCGGGCGCCCAGGCGCGCCTCCAGCCGGGCCATGAGCTTGCTTACGGCCGAAGGCGTCATCCGGAGAGCCCGGGCGGCGGCGGAAAACCCGCCGAGATCCACGGCCCGGACGAAGACCTCCATCTCGCCGGACCGGTTGATGTCCATTCGGGCCATTGTGACTTCAATTCATAAATTCTGTTCCCGATGGCAGGCTAGTTCATAAGCGACAGGGCGTCCATCTTGCGGCCGGTGTTCGTCAAAGGACCTCTCCCATGCCTCTTGCCCTCTACGCCCTGACGGCCGGTGCCTTCGGCATCGGCGTCACGGAATTCGTCATCATGGGCCTGCTTCTCCAGGTGAGCGCCGATCTCGGCGTCTCGATCTCGGCCGCGGGCCTGCTCATTTCCGGCTATGCCCTCGGCGTCGTGGTCGGGGCGCCGCTGCTCACCACCCTGACGGGACGCTGGTCGCGCAAGACCGTGCTTCTCGCCCTCATGATCGTCTTCACCCTCGGCAATCTCGCCTGCGCGGTCGCGCCGGACTACGCGACGCTCATGGCCGCCCGGGTCCTGACGGCCTTCGCGCACGGCACCTTCTTCGGCGTCGGCTCCGTCGTGGCGACGAGCCTCGTGCCCGCGGACAAGAGGGCCTCGGCCATCGCGGTCATGTTCACGGGCCTCACGGTCGCCAACATCCTCGGCGTCCCGTTCGGCACCTGGCTCGGCCAGGCCTATGGCTGGCGCGCGACCTTCTGGGCCGTGACCTTCGTCGGCCTCGCGGCGCTGGCGGTCATCGCGCTTTTCGTCCCCAAGGGCCGCCACGAGAAGGCCGAGGGCGGCAGCCTTCGCGACGAGCTGAAGGTGCTCTCCCGCCGGCCCGTGCTGCTCGGGCTCCTCACCACGGTGCTCGGCTATGCGGGCGTGTTCGCGGTCTTCACCTATATCGCGCCAATCCTGACCGAGATCACCGGCTTCTCGGAGGCCGCCGTCTCGCCGATCCTGCTCGTCTTCGGCGGCGGCTTGGTGCTGGGCAACCTCCTCGGCGGCCGGCTCGCCGACCGGCACCTCATGGCGACCCTGCTCGGGTCCCTCGGGGTCCTGGCCCTGGTCCTCGCCGCGATGACCTTAGGGATTCACGACAAGGCCACGGCCATCGTGTTCGTGGGCCTGCTCGGCGCCGCCGCCTTCGCGACCGTGCCGCCGCTGCAGATGTGGGTTCTGGAAAAGGCCGACGGTGCCGGCCAGAGCCTGGCCTCCAGCCTCAACATCGCAGCCTTCAACCTCGGCAACGCGCTCGGCGCCTGGCTCGGGGGCTTCGTGATCGATCACGGATTGGGCCTGGGCTCTGTCCCGTGGGTCGCCGCCCTGCTGCCGGCCTCGGGCCTCCTCCTGGCGCTCTGGAGCCGCAGGCTCGATCGCGCCGGCAGTCCGATGAATTGGAAGCCGGTGAAGGCTCCTGTCTGATCGTGCCTATCAGTCGGATACCATGTCGGCACTGGCCTTCCGGCGTCTCGTCCGGGAGGCCAGAATCGTCTCGAGCGTGACCGGGCGATAATCGAACGCATCCACGCCCACGTCGTATTGCCGTGTCTGCGGCTTCAGCTTGGCGTGCGAATGGCCGTGCAGGTCGATCCAGCCGCGGCCCATGTTCTTCCAGGTGCGGAAGGCATAGTGGCACATCACCAGGGCATGGCCTTCCAGCATGAGTTCCGCATAGGCCTGAACGCTCGCCCAGCCTTGCGCCGCAAGGGTTGCCGAGCCGTCATTGTTGCCGGTGATCAGGTGCTTGCGGCCGTTGAGAATCCCAAGCAGTTCGTCGATCCGCTCCGGCTTCACGTGCAGGGCGAAATCGCCCAGGTGCCAGACCTCGTCCTCCGGCGAGACCACCTCGTTCCAGTTGGCGATGAGGGCGTCGTCGTGGGCGGCGATCGTCTTGAATGGACGCTTGTCGATCCGCAGGACCCGGGGGTCGCCGAAATGCGTGTCGCT